>CALEXE010000117.1:0-43722 GCA_937925265.1 uncultured Collinsella sp.
TGATACTCCCCTATAAAAATGGCTATTTATCAACTGTTTGTTGTGACATAGCCTTTTGCAAAAAGATAATGCTACAGGGCTTGTGACAGTACTCATATTTGACGTTTTTTGCCCACGGCCCCTTATTGCGTGGGCGAATCAGTTGCAAAGCGGGATCCAAAGCGTCCTTCGCAAACAAAAAGCCGGGGCCCACGCGATGCAGACCCCGGCTCAATACCGTGACGATATGTCAGTTACGCTCTACACGTAGAACAGGATGTCGTCGTAGGTCGGGACCGGCCAGTAGTCGGCGGCCACGATCTCCTCCATGGCGTCCACGGCGGCACGCAGCGTATCCATAGCGGGAACGACCTCGTGCGCGTACACGTTGGCCTGCTCCTGGCCATCGAGAGCCTCGGCCTTCTGATGTACGGCGTCGAGCGCCTTGATGGAGTCGTTGATGGCGGTGATACCGTTGCAGAGCTTGTTGAGCGTGTTCTGCTCGCACTGCATGGCGGCCTCAGCACCGGCGGCACGAATAGTCTCAAGGCCCTTAGCGACCTTGGTGGCATAGGCGGTAATGACCGGACGATAGGTACGACGTGCCTCGCGAATCATCGTGGTAGCCTCGATGTTCATAAGCTTGTTGTACTTCTCGAGCTTGCAGTCGTAGCGGCACTGGGCCTCGGCACGGGTCAGGACGCCTGTCTCCTCAAAGAGCGCGATGGCCTTATCGGAAACGAAGGCGGGCAGAGCGTCGGCCGTGGTCTTGTTGTTGGCAAGGCCGCGCTTCTCGGCCTCGATGGGCCACTCGTCGGAGTAACCGTCGCCGGAGAACAGGATGCGCTGGTGATCGGTCAGCACCTTCTTGCAGTACTCGAGCGCGGCGTCCTGGAACTTA
Source organism: uncultured Collinsella sp. (assembly GCA_937925265.1). Taxonomy (GTDB): domain Bacteria; phylum Actinomycetota; class Coriobacteriia; order Coriobacteriales; family Coriobacteriaceae; genus Collinsella. The sequence continues at coordinate 881 of CALEXE010000117.1, forward strand.
TCCTCAGGCGTACCCTCGAGTGCGTCGGCGAAAGACTTGAGCGACTTGGCCACGGCAGCATCGAGCACCAGGTTGGAGTCGGAGACGTTCTGCTCGGAGCCGCAGGCACGGAACTCGAACTTGTTGCCGGTGAAGGCAAACGGGGAGGTGCGGTTGCGGTCGGTGTTGTCCTGCATCAGCTTGGGCAGGGTATCAGCGCCCAGGTCGAGCACGCCGCGCGTGGCGTGGACGGAAGCCTTGCCGTCGATGATCTTCTCGACGACCTCGGTAAGCTGGTCGCCCAGGAAGATGGACATAATCGCCGGAGGAGCCTCGTTGGCGCCCAGACGATGATCGTTGCCGGCCGAGGCAACGGAGGCACGCAGGAGCTCCTGATAGTTATCGACGGCCTCGATCACCGCGGTGAGGAAGACGATGAACTGCAGGTTATCGAGCGGAGTGTCGCCCGGGTCAAGCAGGTTCTCGGACTCGGTGCCAAGCGACCAGTTATTGTGCTTGCCCGAACCGTTGATGCCCTCGAAGGGCTTCTCGTGCAGCAGGCAGACCAAGTCGTGGCGGGAGGCGATGAGCTTCATCTTCTCCATCATGACCAGATTCTGGTCGATGGCCTCGTTGACCTCGCCGTAGACAGGGGCGAGCTCATGCTGGCAGGGAGCGACCTCGTTGTGCTTGGTCTTGGCAGGAATGCCAAGCGCCCACAGTTCATCGTCCAGGTCCTTCATATAGGACGAGACGGTGGGGCGGATAGCGCCAAAGTAGTGCTCCTCGAGCTCCTGGCCCTTGCAGGGAGCAGCACCAAAGAGGGTGCGCCCGGTGATGACCAGGTCCTTGCGCTTGCGGTAGGCGTCCTTCTTGATCAGGAAGTACTCCTGCTCGTCGCCCACGGAAGGAACGACCTTCTTGGGGGTCTTGCCAAACAGTGCCAAGACACGCTTGGACTCACGCGAGAGTGCGGTCATGGAGCGCAGCAGCGGGGTCTTCTTGTCCAGGGCCTCGCCCGTGTAGGAGCAGAAAGCCGTGGGGATGCACAGGACGTCGTCCTTGATAAAGGCGGGGCTGGTGGGATCCCAAGCGGTGTAGCCACGGGCCTCGAAGGTGGCACGCAGACCGCCGTTGGGGAAGCTGGAGGCGTCCGGCTCGCCCTGGATGAGGTTCTTGCCCGTAAACTTGGTAATGGCGGTGCCGTCGTGGTTGGGCTCGAGGAAGCTGTCGTGCTTCTCGGAAGTGATGCCCGAAAGCGGCTGGAACCAGTGCGCGTAGTGCGTCGCGCCCTTGGAGATGGCCCAGACCTTCATGGCGTGGGCAACGGCGTTGGCCACATCCAGGTCGAGCGGCTCACCGTCCTCGAGGGTTGCAGCAAGGCGCTTCCAAATGTCCTTGGGGAGGTAGTCCTTCATGACTTCCTCAGAGAACACCATGGTCCCGAAGCGGTCAGTAAGATCGGCCATACGGAACTCCCTTCGTATCGGCACCGCGTGAGATGCGGTGTTGATTACTAACGAACGAGTCATAGCTTAGACTCGCCGTGTTTCCGCGACATTACCGTTATGTTGCTGTCGCGAAACCAATCAATGAGGTTACCGCATCACAGCGGCGCTGCCGCCCTTAATGGCCAATCAACTGTATAAATTGCAGACCTCTCCCCATGATTTAAGGGCAGCCAATTTGAGACAGGGCTTTCTTAACTGGTATTTCGCATCAGATACCATTCAATATAGTCCCATCTTAGATTGACTACCCTGTTATAGGAAATGCCGATAGCGAAGCATTTCCGATTGGTATCCCCAAATAGCAAGAAAAACTCCACCTTAGCGCAGTGGTGCTGTAGAATCCTTGCTACAAAAACATCGCACCCAGGCATCTAAAGGAGCACGATATGCGCGTCGACGAGGTTTTTAAGCAGGCAGCATCCCAAGGCACCACGCCCATTTCGTTTGAGATGTTCCCGCCCAAGGGTGAGCTTACCCTCGATACGGCTCGCGAGGTGGCAGGCAACCTGTGCAAGCTTTCACCGAGCTTTGTCTCGGTCACTTGTTCCGCTGGCGGCTCGGGTAACGGTGCCACCACCGCCCCCATTGCACATATGATTACGAGCGAATTCGATACGCCCTCGGTAGCGCACCTCACCTGCGTTGGCCGCACGCATGCCGATATCGCCGCCAAGATCGACGAGTATCGCTCGGCCGGCGTGGAAAACGTGCTGGCCCTGCGCGGCGACCTGCCCGCTGGCGCGACTGAGGACGACAAGCCCGCCTCCGACTACGCCTACGCCCGTGACCTCATCCCCGAGCTCGTCGACGCCGGCTTTTGCGTTGGCGCCGCAGCCTACCCCGAGGGTCACATTGCCTGCGAGGATCTCAACCTCTCGGTCGAGCACCTCAAGCAAAAGCAAGATGCCGGCGCAAGCTTCTTTGTGACACAGCTCTTCTTTGATAACGAGTGCTTCTATCGCTTCCGCGAGCTCGCCGACAGGGCCGGCATCACCGTGCCCATTACCGCGGGCATCATGCCGTTTATGGGCAAGTCGCAGATCAGCCGCATGGTCTTTATGTGCGGTGCGTCGCTGCCCTCCCCCGTCATCAAGATCCTCGCCAAGTACGAGAACGACCCCGAGAGCCTGCAGGCTGCCGGTGTAGATTATGCTGCTCGTCAGCTTTGCGACCTTAAGGAGCACGGTGCCGACGGCCTGCACCTGTACACTATGAACCGTCCTGCAATCGCCGCGACCATTATGGAGCGCCTGGGGTAATGGAAAAACCGCACGTCGATACAACCGTTGCAGAAGTGCCGGCCGACCTTGCGTCGCCGGCGCTTTACCGTATCGACGCTGCCCACCACCCTCGTGTCGACCGTGCCGAGATGCTGCGGTATCTGGGCTACGGCGGCCAGCAGATTGAGCCCGAGCTGTCACGTCGAATTGAGCTTGTCGTTGAGCGTCTGGAGCTGGATATCGAGCCCCGCGGCGTGCGACGCGTGTTTGCCGTCGATGCCACGGGCGTCGACGAGCAGGGCGAGCCCTGCATCCGCTTGGTTGGCACCAATGTTGAGCTGCGGGGTCGTGATATCTATCGCCACCTTAAGGACGCCCGCCTGGCGGCGCTCATGGCCTGCACCCTCGGCATGGACGCCGAGCGTCGTCTGCGTACCACGGGAGCCCAGCAGCCTCTGGAAGGCGCCGTGCTCGACGCCGCATGCTCTGCCTATGTAGAAGCCGCCATCGAGCAGATGGACCAGCAGGTCAAGGCTGCGGCCGCTGCACACGGGCTCGCCGGTAACTGGCGCTTTAGTCCCGGCTATGGCGACTGCCCGCTCTCGGCCCAGCGCTCAATCGTGGATGCACTCAACGCCACGCGCCTCATTGGACTTACCGTCACCCCCACCAGCCTGCTCATGCCCACCAAGAGCGTGACCGCGGTGATCGGTCTGTTTGACGGCGAGGTCCACGACGCCCAGAGCCGCCCCACCTGCAATATCTGCCGCATGCGTGAGCACTGCCGCTTCCGCGCCGCCCACACCACCTGCTATTCCAGCCATTAGGAGCCCTCGATGTTTACTCCGCTTATCACTCATGATCTGGACGGTGCCGCGCTGGCGGCACCCGTTGATGCCGCACGCCGTAATGGCGCTGTATACAAGACGCGCACGATCGACGACCTTCGCATTAAGGACGATCGTCTGCGCGCCGCCATCAAGGGCACCGGACACCTGCTGTTCGACGGCGGCATGGGTACCATGCTGCAGGCGGCCGGCATGAAGGCGGGCGCCCTGCCCGAGCTGCTCAACTTTGAGGAACCCCAGGTCATTACCGACATTCAGCGACAGTACGTCGAGGCCGGCTGCGACGTGATCACCGCCAACACCTTTGGTGCCAACGCCCACAAGCTCGACGGTACCGCCACCGTGGCAGATGTCTTTGCCGCCGCTGTCGCCTGCGCCCGTGCAGCCGGTGCCCACTACGTCGCCGGCGATATCGGCCCCATCGGCGCGCTGCTGCGCCCCTTGGGTACCCTCAGCTTCGACGAGGCCTACGACCTCTTTGCCGAGGAGGTGCGCTCTGGCGTCGCCGCGGGTGTGGACCTCTTTATTATCGAGACTATGACCGACCTTGCCGAGATCAAGGCGGCCGTCCTCGCCTGCCGCGAGAACTCCGACCTGCCCGTCTTTGCCACCATGACCTTTGAGGAAGACGGACGCACCTTCTTGGGCACGAGCCCCGAGGTCGCCGCCATCACCCTCGACGCCATCGGCGCCGACGTTTTGGGCATCAACTGCAGCCAGGGCCCGGCCGAGCTCCGAGGACTCGCCGCGCGTATGCTCACCGTTACGGACAAGCCCGTTATGGTGCAGGCCAATGCGGGACTGCCCCGCGTGGACGATGACGGAAACACCGTCTTTGATATCCAGGCACCCGAATACGCCGAGGCCGTCGCTGGCATGATTGAGGACGGCGTGAGCGTCGTGGGCGGCTGCTGCGGCACCACGCCGGCGCACATGGCCGCTTTGCGCACGCTTATCGATAACCACACGCCCAGCACGCGCCGCCGCAAGCCCAGCATGTCGGTCACGAGCGCCCAAACGGTCGTGGACCTTCCCAGCGACGGCCACAAGATTGCCGTCATCGGCGAGCGCATCAACCCCACCGGTAAAAAACGCCTGCAGCAGGCCCTGCGCGACGGCGATCTGGACTACGTGGTGAGCCAGGGCATCAGCCAGCAGGAGCAGGGCGCCGACATCCTGGACGTCAACGTGGGCCTGCCCGAGATCGACGAGGTCAAGATTATCCAACAGGCCACCGAGCAGCTCCAAGGCTCCACGCTGTTGCCGCTGCAGATCGACTCCACCGATCCCGCCGCCGTCGAGGCCGCCGTACGCCGCTATGCCGGCAAGCCCATCATCAACTCCGTCAACGGCAAACAGCAGATCATGGATGAGATCTTTCCGCTGGTTGCCCACTACGGCACCAACGTCGTCGGCCTTACGCTCGACGAAGGCGGCATCCCCGATACCGCCGAGGCCCGCTTCGCCATCGCCGAGCGCATCGTGGCCGAGGCCGCCCGCTACGGCATCGGCCCGGACCGCATCCTCATCGACTGCCTGGTCATGACCGCCTCGACCAACCAGCGCCAGGCCGAGCAGATCCTGCGCGCCATGTCCCTGTGCAAGGAGCGCCTGGGCGTCAAATGCGCGCTCGGCGTGTCGAACATCAGCTTTGGCCTGCCCGCTCGCCCGCTGCTGGGCTCGGTCTTTTTGGCCGCCGCCTTTGGTGCAGGTCTGGACGCCCCCATCATGAACCCGGGCTCCAAGCGCTTTATGGACACCGTCTACAGCTATCGCGTCCTGAGCGTTGAGGACGAGGGCTCGACCGGATACATCGAGCGCTATGCCGGCTGGACCGATCCGTACAAGATCGCCGCCAACCCGGCAGCGGCTCAGGCCGCATCGAGTGATGCCGCGCCTGCTGCTGGCACCGCCGGCACTGACGGCAACGACGACCCGATTCGTCGAATGGTCGTCTCGGGCCGCAAAGGCGAGATCGCTGCCGAGACCGAGCGTCTGCTGACAGACCACGACGCTATGGACCTCATCAACAATCACTTTATCCCCGCTCTCGACGAGGTTGGCGTCCTCTTTGACCAGGGAAAGTTCTTCTTGCCGCAGCTCATGGCCTCGGCCGAAGCCGCACGCGTGGGCTTCGACACCATCAAGCGCCTGATGCCCGCCGGCGAGATCGCCGACAAGGGCAAGATCTGCGTGGCCACCGTCAAGGGCGACATCCACGATATTGGCAAGAACATCGTCAAAATGCTGCTCGACAACTACGGCTACACCGTCTTTGACCTGGGCCGCGATGTCGATCCGCAGGAGGTACTCAAGACCGTCAAGGAGCGCGATATCAAACTCGTCGGCCTCTCGGCGCTTATGACCACCACCGTCGTCGCCATGGAGGAGACCATCAAGCTGCTCCATGCCGAGGTTCCGGGCGTCAAGATTATCGTAGGCGGCGCCGTGCTCACCCCCGAATACGCCAAGCAGATCGGCGCGGACTACTACGCCAAGGATGCCGCCGAAAGCGCGCGCATTGCCGAAGAGGTCTTTGGGCAGTAACACAACGGAAACAACCGAGCACTAAAACGTGCCGCACGCGCCACTTGGCACGTGCGGCACGTTAGAATAGATAAGACTATGCTCGTTTTGGCAGATAGGAGCGCAAGGATGGCGATCACGCCTGCAGAAATCGCGGAAACCCGCGGCATGGTTGAGGAGCAGAACCTCGACATCAGGACCATCACCATGGGTGTTTCGCTCATGGGTTGCGGCGACGAGAACCTCGACCGCATGTGCACGAAGATCTACGACCACGTGACGCACACGGCTGAGCATCTGGTCGAGACCGCCGAGAACCTCGAGCGCGAGTACGGTATCCCCATCGTCAACAAGCGCGTTTCCGTCACCCCGGTGGCGCAGATCGCCGCGTGCTGCAAGGATGAGGACCTCACCCCCATCGCGCACGCCCTCGACCGCGCGGCCGAGACACTCGGCATCGATTACCTGGGCGGCTTCTCCGCACTCGTCCAGAAGGGCATCGGCGACGCCGATCGCCGCGTTATCCAGTCCATCCCCCAGGCGCTCGCCACCACGAGCCGCGTCTGCTCCAGCGTCAACGTCGCCAGCCTGCGCGCCGGTATCAACATGGATGCCGTGCTCATGGCCGCCCAGACTATCATCGATGCCGCTAAACTCACGGCCGACCAGGATTCCGTCGGCGCTTCCAAGTTTGTCTGCTTTGCCAACATGGTCGAGGACTCCCCGTTTATGGCGGGCGCCGTCCACGGCGGTGGCGAGGCCGACGCCGTCATCAACGTAGGCGTCTCGGGCCCCGGCGTTATGGCCGCAGCCCTGGAGACGCTGCCCGATTCCGCATCGATGATGGAGGTCGCCGAGAAGATTAAGCAGACCGCCTTTAAGATCACCCGCGCCGGCGAGCTCATGAGCCGCGAGGCCGCCCATCGTCTGGGTGTCGAGAAGGGCATTGTCGACCTGTCGCTGGCTCCCACGCCTGCCATCGGCGACTCCGTCGCGCGCATCCTCGAGATCATCGGCGTGGGCACCTGCGGTGGCCCGGGCACGACCTGCGCGCTCGCCATGCTCAACGATGCCGTCAAGAAGGGCGGCGTCATGGCCAGCTCCAGCGTGGGCGGTCTTTCCGGCGCCTTTATCCCCGTGTCCGAGGACGCCGGCATGATCGCCGCCGTCGAGGCCGGTGCGCTTTCGCTCGAGAAGCTCGAGGCCATGACCTGCGTGTGCTCCGTTGGCCTGGACATGATCGCCATCCCCGGCGACACCCCGGTCGAGACCATCGCCGGCATCATCGCCGACGAGATGGCCATCGGCGTCATCAACAACAAGACCACGGCCGTCCGCGTGATTCCCGCCATCGGCAAGGGCGTGGGTGACTGCGTCGAGTACGGCGGCCTGTTCGGCCGTGCACCCATCATGCCGGTGAACCCCAACGCCGGCACCGTGCTTGCCCATCGCGGTGGACGTTTCCCGGCGCCGCTGAACTCGCTGAAGAACTAGCTGAGGGGGACTGGCGAGGAGCCCCGGGGAGGGCAAATATATAAGGTCGCCTGCTCGGACAGTCCTGGCTCGCACGGAGAGCACATTAAGTGCTCTCCGGCTCGTGCGGAACTCGCGATCGACCTTATATATTTGCCCTCCCCGGGGCTCCCGCACAACGGGCCCTCGGTTGGGTTCTATCCCTTTGGCAGTCGCTTCGCTTCTGCCCTACTTTGCTGGTATGGCGGTTTGGCGTTGGATCGGTTCTTTCTGATATATGCTGGTTGCGGCTCTTCTTTTGGGAGGAGTCGCTTTTTTGTTGCTAGGAGGTTGGCCCGTGGCTGATGGGGAGAATCGTTCTGAGCTGCTTTCCACAGATTGGAATCTGGAGTGGATGCGTCTGCAAGCTGATCGGCGGCGGGCTGACGATTCTTTTGAGTGGGATAAAAGGGCTCGGCATTTTCGGCCGTTGGAGACTGCCCCTTATGCTCGGGATTTTATAAAGCTGCTGGCGCTTGAGCCCGGCGAGTCGGTACTCGATATGGGGTGCGGGGCTGGGTCGATTGCTATTCCGCTTGCTCAGGCTGGGCATCCTGTGATTGCTGCTGACTTTTCCCCTGCCATGTTGGGCACGCTTGATGCTGGCATTGAGTACTATGGGCTCGAGGATCGCATTACGCCGCTTGAGCTTGCTTGGGACGATGATTGGGATTTGGTTGGGCCGGTTGCCAAGACTGTGGATGTTGCCTTTGCCAGTCGTTCCGTCACCACAAATGACCTAAAAGGTGCGCTTGCCAAGCTCGACCGTACGGCTCGTCGCCGTTGTGCTGTCACGATGGTCGCTAACTCCAGCCCGCGCTATGATCTGCACTTGATGAACGCTATCGGCGCCTCGGTTACCTGCAGTAATGGCTTTGTGTACGCCTTCAACATCCTCATTCAGATGGGTGCCCTGCCGCAGGTCACGTACTTTGAATCGCCGCGTCGCGATACCTTCGACAGCCTTGAAGCGGGCGTGGCGGACTTTTCCCGCATGCTTGAGCATGGCAACGAGGATAAGGTCGACCGTCTGCGCGACTACATCGCCCAACACATGATCGAGAATCCCCATGCCGGTGAGCCGGGCTCCAAGGGTGTGCCGCAGGGACGCTACATGCTCGACCACGTCCGCAAGGTCCGTTGGGCATTTATTGCATGGGATCCAGTCTCTGCGCCCAGCTCATAGCCTGTTCGCAGCCCACGCCGCCCACTCACTCGGCATCCGCATTCTTTTTGAACTGGGCAAACGCGCTCCACACCGCGCCGTTCCTGCGCTATCGTGGGACAGCTCACGTAGATTAAGGCCCCGTCGCGGGGCGCCCCATACATAGAAAGCGAGAACCCATGGCACTGACAGGAGCCCAGGTCAAGCAGCTTCGCAGCATGGCCCATCACCTCAACCCCGCCATCATCATCGGCAAGTCCGATGTCAACGAGGGCACCGTCGAGCAGACGGTCGCCTACCTGGAGAAGCACGAACTCGTTAAGTGCTCCGTGCTCGATGGCTCCAGTCTTTCCGCCCGCGAGGCCGCCGAAGAGCTCTCCGAGCGTTGCCACGCCGAGGTCGTCCAGGTCATCGGCCGCAAGTTCTCGCTGTATCGCGAGTCCTCGCGCAAGGACATCGAGAAGATCAAGCTCGTCTAAGAGCCAACGATCCGGCGAGCCAACATACATCAAGCTTGCGAGCGTCCGAGCAATTCGGACGCTCATTTTTTATCGCTCGACCAGCACGCGATTGAGCCGCCCCTCCACCAAGCGCTCGTACAGGCGCCGCGTCTCGGGCTCGGGCACGCCATTGACCTGCTCCCTCAGGTGATGCATATGTCCACTGTACAGCTCGACGATATCGCGTCGTCGCCCCGCCGCACCGTAGACGCGCATAGCGCAACGCACCATGTCCTCGCGCGCCGTCTCTTGCCGCAGCCCCGACTCCACCAGCCATACCGCCGACTGCAGGTCGTTTTCTTCTAGAGCGGCATTCGCGCCCCGAATCATGCAGTCGATATACTTCGATTCCATAATGCGCCGCATACGCAAAAAGTAGGTGGGATTACAGCCATTGGGAACATACAACGGGCCGGCGTAGAGCTGCTCGATCTTAAGGCACAGCTCGACCAGATGGGGTCCGCGCGCACCCGTGCGATTTCCCAAAACTTCGCGGCTTATCTGATCAAACAACCGCACGTCGGTCTTGACGTAATCGCCGTTAAGCCCAATGCACTCGTTTTGGATCAGCACACACGACTTGCCGTCCGGTGTCGGCCCCAAGGCCGAACGCAGGCGCGATATCGTCGAGTACAGATTGTTACGAGCGCTATTGAACTCGGCATGGGGCCACAGCTCCATAGCCAGCGTCTCGCGGTCGACCAGCGCATCCATACCCAGCGCAAGCCGCTCGGCAAGCGTCGCCGCTTTCTTGCGGCGCCACATCTTATCCGTGATGGGAAACCCGTCGCGCTCGGCGCGAAACGCACCAAACATGCGAATCTCGATATGGTCAATGGTATCAACGGCTTCAACCTCGCCGGCCTGGAACAGGCGCTCGCCCTCCCCTTCCAAATCGTCGCGCAGCGAGTACCGCGACAGCTCGCGCACGGGAAGCTTCTTGCGAATCCTGGTCGCCGGCTCGCCCAGACAATGCATGGCAAGGCGCGCAAAGAGCCGATACGATGGCTCCAGAATCCCCGCACGATTCATGGACATCCAGGCCGCAAGATCGCTGTCTCGGCCCGCACAGGCCAAATGCAGCGCCACCATCCAGGCCTCCGCTCCACCAACCTGCGTCTGGCTTATATCGAGCAACTCCGCTTCCTCACGCACCGAAACCATCGAGGTGTTACGCAGATACGCCGCGCGCTCCAGCAGCAATGCGTTATCGCGCATGTACGCAATCGACTCCTCGGCAAGTTTGAGCACTTGGACCGCACGGAACTTTGCATTAACCGGCCGTCCCTCTGCCAGCGACTGCCAGCCTTCTAGCAACAGGCCAAACAGCTGAATCTGATTATCGCGCATGCGCACGGCAAAACGATCGAGCTCGTTGAATGCCGCGTTGTCGGTTACCGGCAAGCCGGAAAGGAGCCGCCGTGCCGCCAACACCATGCGCACCCAGATAGCCATCGCCTTGAGCCCACGTACGTCGAGCGCCTCCCGCACCACCGTCATCTCGTCGTCGCGCTCGTCGGTTCCCGCAAATGACCCGTCAAAAAGCTCCACCAGCATGCTGTCGGCCCGTATAACAATCCCCGCGATGTCGAGCTCGCAGTCGTAGGCCTTGCTCGTTTTGAGCTGCTGTAGAACGCCGCCGTCATCTCCCCGCTCGGTCAGGCAACGCTTGACCTCGATATGCGCGGACAACATATCGAGTGCGGTATGGGATGTCTCGATTTCTGGCACGGTCAGGTTCGTAGGAAGCCCAAGCCCGTTGTCCCCATAGCAAACAGCCGTCAGTGTCTGGGCCACCCTCCATGAAACAGGGTCTATTTCGCAGGCCGCCCGTTCGCCCCCGCGCTCGATGACCGATGCCATATAGCGAGCGAGCTTTGTATTGGACACGCTGACCGCTGCCAGATATACGCCAAGCGCCTCGGCAGGCGTTGGCTCTGGAGCCGGATCCTCGGCATCGATCGTGCCCAGCGCTGCTCGGCAGATATCGGCCCCGTGCCCCGTCAGAGCCAGATCGACCCCATACTGCCCAGCAAGTTCAAGGACCGCATCACGGTCCAAAAAGGCGTCCGCCAGGCCCATCGCCGCATCGCATCGGCCCGCCTTAAGCAAAATCCGGGCCGCCCTCGGAACAAGTTCGGGGCGAACCTCGGCCACCAACTTACGCAAGCGCAAGCGTCCGTTATCCTCCGTGCCCAGACACGTAAAACTCCGCTCGGCGGGGTCCAAGCCAAAGATCGGGTAGTCGCGTACGAAGTAGGACTGGTCGACCATCGATAGCCTCACCCCGCAAGCCTCGAGTTCTGCGATATTGCCCTCGCCCATCAAAATCATGAGACATGCCACGCAAAACAGTGCATTATTGTCGAGCGAAGCCAGGTCGACAAGTGCCGCGCCATATACGTTGACAATCTCGTTTTCGAACAGACCGGCTACGTCGCCTTGGCCATACAGACCCGTCTGCAATGCCGAAACGAGCTCGGGCACGCCCTGCGTGAGCTGATAAAAGTCGAGCGATGTGCTGATCGAAAACGCCGATGCCCACGCCGAATACTCATAGGCATGCACCTTGAGCATCTGCGCATTGATCTTAACCGAATCGCCCAGCCCATGAATCAGTTGACGATTTGAAGGACGGCAGGAGATAAAGACCCCCACCCCCATAGCGCGCAGGCCGCGAATCCTGTCGATGAGGTCTTCGGTATCGTGCTGATCGAGGTTTGGCACATTATCAATCGCGATAAGGGAGTGCGGTTTGTCTTTGAGTTCTTCGGTAACCACCTCGAGCTGCATAAACACCTCGCGCCCAGTGGCGCGATCGGCCTCGATAATCCGCACGGGGCCTCGCGTCGGGTCGCATTTAACCTCATGGGTGTACTGCAGCAGCACCGAGGTCTTCCCAAACCCGTCGGGCGCATAAAGAACCACGATGCCGGCCTTTCGGCCCTTGGCGAGAAGCTCATTCATCAAGCGTTCGCGTCGCACCATATAGCCACCGCCCAGCGGCATCAGCTCGAGGTCGTCCATACTGCCCAAATCGTTTACCATGCCCGCTCCTCAACTCGACCGTATGGACACTGTAACCGCAAGACCATACAAGCCGCGCTATGAATAGAGCGACCTTGTGTTTGAGGTTGTCTTTTGGTACGCAAGCGGCAAGTTTTTGTACAGCGAGGGCCGATTGTTATTAATCCCCCGACTAATCGGTCTTTAAGCAGGTAAATGAGCTTGTCAGCTTGTCCCATCTAAGCGGCAGTGTAACGCAAATGAACAAGGTTCAGCTATGTCATTCAGCTCGCCTAGCACCCGCTACCGTCTACGACCTTTTAGTGGCATTTTTGCATAGAATCTGGTATGGAATGAATCAAGCTGTTGGGCATCCGGCATTCGTCAAGCTTGCGGCAAGATTTTGGTCAAGCGGGCGGAGAGGGATAGCAAAAAGGCCCCCACAAAGCGGAGGCCTTAGGCAAGGCTATGTCGAGATGCAGGATTCGCGCTACTCGCAGAGCGAAAGGGCGGCCTCGTCGGCAACGACAACGCAGTTGGTGTGCAGCTGCAGGATCGAAGCCGGGCACGCGGGCGTAACCGGACCATAGCACATGTCATGCACGGCCTGAGCCTTGGCCTCGCCGTTGGCGACGACTAGGATCATGCGGGCATACATGATGGTCTGGGTACCCATGGTGTAGGCCTGACGGGGAACATCGTCGATGCTGTCGAACAGGCGGCTGTTGGCCTGAATGGTGCTCTCGGTGAGGTCGACGCAGTGCGTGCCCTTGGAGAAGTGGTCATCGGGCTCGTTGAAACCGATGTGGCCGTTGTTGCCAATGCCGAGCAGCTGCAGATCCGGGTAACCGGCGGCGGCGACGATCTTGTCGTACTCAGAGCAGGCAGCGGCGGCGTCGGGGTTGGAACCGTCGGGCACATGCGTGTTGTTCAGGTCGATGTTGATGTGATCGAAGAAGTTCTCACGCATGAAGTAGTGATAGCTCTGGGGATCGTCGTGCGAAAGGCCGCGATACTCGTCCAGGTTGTAGGTGCTGACCTCGGCAAAGTCAACGTCGCCCTTCTCGTACCAAGCAGCGAGCTGCTTGTAGGCACCGATCGGAGTGGAGCCGGTGGCAAGGCCCAGCACACAGTCGGGCTTGAGGATAACCTGCGCCGAGATGATATTGGCGGCCTTGCGGCTCATATCCTCGTAGTCTTTAGCTTTAATGATCTTCATTACGCGTCCTTTCTCGTACAAGAGAGGCAAGGCTCCCCTTCCAAGCACTTGCCCGCGGCCCGCGTCGGCCGCAACCAACGTGTGCGGCCACCAGGGCGAGGTCGCGTAATGTATGTGTCTCGTGTCTAGCCGCGTCGAGGCCCCTGCCCGTCCACGGTGACCCGAAGCCTTTTAGCTTCGGACAAATCCCATCTTGCCACGGAGGGCGTCCTCTTTCAAGGGCGCCCTCCGTAAACGTGTTTGAATTGTAGGCCAATGGCCACGTGCACTTGCTAGCGCTCGCGAGCAACGATGAGCTGGTCCATCTCTTCGACATGCACGCCAACGGAGCCCTTGATGCTCGAGAACTCAACGGAGTTGCACACCAAGATGGGAACCGTCACATCATAGCCCTCGGCAGCAATTGCCTCGCGATCGAACTCAATGAGCACATCGCCCTTATGGACGATGTCACCCACTTGCGCATGTACGGTAAAGTGTTTGCCCTCAAGCTGAACAGTGTCCAAACCAACGTGGATGAGCACGTCCAAGCCATCGACCGTGTTAAGCGCAACAGCGTGTCCCGTAGGAAAAATGGCCTCGACCTTGGCATCAGCCGGTGCAATCACGCGCGTGCCGGTAGGCTGAATCGCCACGCCCTGGCCCAAAAGGCCGGTGGCAAATGTCTGGTCGTTTACCTCGGAAAGCGGAATGACGTCGCCCGAGATGGGAGCATCCAGCGTAAGAACTCGTCCACGCATACCAAAAGACCTTAGGACTTTAGTGAACATGCTCCCCCTCGGACATACCAATCGACCAAAATAGCCTTAACAGTTTACCACTTGGCACTCGTTTTTGACCATTAGGGAAGTTCGCGCTTGACAACCTCGACGATGTCGTCGACAACGCGCTGGGTCAGCTCGTGCGTCTCGGCCTCGGCCATAACGCGGACCAGCGGCTCGGTACCGCTCGGGCGCACCAGAATGCGGCCGCGGCCGTCAAGCTCCTTCTCGGCGGCAGCGACGGCGTCCCAAATGGGCTGGCAATCGTCCAGGCCGGCCTTGTTGTCGGAATGCACGTTGACGAGTACCTGCGGGTACTTCTTCATGATGCCGGCAAGATCGGTGAGGGTACGACCGGTGCGCTTGAGCACGGCCAGCAGCTGCAGAGCCGTCACCAGACCGTCACCGGTGGTGTTGTGCTCCAGGAAGATGATGTGGCCGGACTGCTCGCCGCCGATGACGGCGCCATCCGCGAGCATACGCTCCAGAACGTAGCGATCGCCCACGGCGGTCTGAACCATCTCGAAGCCCTGCTCCTTCATAGCGATGGAGAAGCCCAGGTTGCACATGACGGTCGAGACGATCTCGGAGTTGGCGAGCTTGCCGCGGGCGGCGAGGTCAGAACCGCAGATAGCCAGGATGTAGTCACCGTCGATCTCATTGCCCTCGCTGTCCACGAACAGTACGCGGTCGGCGTCGCCGTCGTGGGCCAGGCCGATGTCAGCATGGGTGCGCAGCACGAGCTCGCGCAGGGGCTCAAGGTGAGTGGAGCCGCACTCGACATTGATGTCAGTGCCACAGTAATCGGTGTTGATGGCATGGACCGTGGCGCCCAGGCGCTGCAGCGCAGCGGGCGTGGTCTGGCAGGAAGCACCGTGGCCGCAGTCGACGGCAACAACCAGGCCATCGAGCTTAAGGCCGTCGAGCGTGCTGATGGCATGATCGACATAGGCCTTGCGGGCGTCTTTCATCTTGATGATGTGGCCCACGCCGGCACCGGTCGGCAGCGTGTCGGCAGCCATGGCTTCCTCGGACATGACCCAGGCGCTGATCTCTTCCTCGACCGCATCGGGAAGCTTCATACCCTTGCGGCTAAAGAATTTGATGCCGTTGAACTCCGGCGGATTGTGCGAAGCGGAGATGACGATGCCACCGTCGAGCTCATTTTGGACGGTGAGCAGCGCCACGGCCGGCGTAGGGATAACGCCGCAGCAGTGCGGACGGCCGCCCTCGGCCATGATGCCGGCGGTCAGAGCGCTCTCGAGCATGGTGCCCGAAAGACGTGTGTCGCGGCCGACGCAGATATCCGGACCAAGGAACTTGGTCGCCGCGCGGCCCAGGCGAAACGCGAGGTCGCACGAGAGGTCGGCATTGGCGACGCCACGGACGCCGTCGGTACCGAAGATGTTCTGGGGCATAGGATCGCTCCTTCCCTAGCAGGCGATATGCAACCGCCCACCCTAGTCGAAAAAGAAAAGCGGGACCCGCCGAGGAATCGGCAGGCCCCGCTTGTACATTGTATCTCGTAAGGAGATAAAACCTTAGCGCTTGGAGAACTGGGGAGCGCGGCGGGCCTTCTTGAGGCCGTACTTCTTGCGCTCGACCACGCGAGCATCGCGCGTAAGGAAACCGGCCTTCTTGAGGTCAGCACGGTAGTCGCCAGCGTTCAGAAGAGCGCGAGCGATGCCCAGGCGCAGAGCGCCGGACTGACCGGAGATGCCGCCGCCATCGCACAGAGCGATAACGTCGAACTGACCGGCGGTGTCGGTCACCTTGAAGGGAGCAAGGGCGTTCTCAACGAGCTGATGACGGCCGAAATACTGCTCGGCGTCACGCTTGTTGATGGTCACCTTGCCGGTGCCGGGGACGAGACGGACGCGGGCGACGGCGTTCTTACGACGGCCGGTACCCTGGTAGACAACGGTGTTCTCAGCCATCTTTAAGCCTCCAGCTCAATCTTCGTGGGGTTCTGGGCAGCATGCGGATGCTCGGCACCAGCGTAGACCTTAAGCTTGGTCATCTGGGCACGGCCGAGGGTGGTCTTGGGCAGCATACCGCGAACGGCGCGCTCGATGACCTTCTCCGGGTGCTTCTCCATAGCCTGGCGGAAGCTCTCAGCCTTGAGGCCGCCGTTGTAGCCGCTGTGGCGATAATAGGTCTTCGTGTCGGCCTTGTTACCGGTAAGCTGGACCTTATCGGCGTTGATGACGACAACGAAGTCGCCGCAGTCGCTGTTGGGCGTGAACTGGGGCTTGTTCTTACCGCGCAGGATCATTGCGATCTGGGTGGCAAGACGGCCCAGGACAGCACCATCGGCGTCGACGAGAACCCAGTTGCGCTGGACCTCGCCCTGCTTGGCGTAGTGAGTCGATTTCGAAATCACTTAGACTCCTCCATGTACAGTACGTGTTGTTACAGAGATTCACGGGGCTCTGCAAGTAACCCGTCCATATTACCCCGCTCGCCGTACGAGTCAACAGGTATTTTGGCTCCGACCAGAGTTTCTGCACATGTCATCCACGAGCCGTGACGTTGCAGCGCTAGCGCTCAACAAACTCCTGGATCTCCGCGAGCAAACGCTTTGCCTCCTGGCGACCCTGAATATACAGATCGAGCAGCTTTGCTGGATCATGCTCGACATGGCCGACCTCGACCGGCTTTTGCGGAGCGACGACCAACGCGCGGCCATCGCGCTCATACTTCCACAGGTGCATGCGCTGGAGGTTATAGCGGTCGTGGCGCGTCTCGATAGCCTCGAGCAGATAGGGGTAGTCAGCATAACGGGCGCGCGCCGCCGGCAAAAACTCGTAGGGCTTTTTCTCATACGAGCGGTCCTGGGTGACGATGACGACCGCACGGTCGAAGCCCGCCTCCTCGAGCACATGCTCGATAGGAACCGAATCGGCCACGCCGCCGTCGACGTATTTGTGCCCGTCAATCTCGACCGGCGGCGTCACCAGCGGCAGCGAGGTCGAGGCGCGCACGGCGTCGAGATCGAGCACGGCGCTTTTGACCGGGAGGTACGTGGCGGTTCCAAAGAGCATGTCCGTCGCGACGGCGTACATCTCAATGGGGCTCGCGTCGAACGTCTCGTTATCAAAAGGATCCAGGCGGTCCTGGACGTCGTTGAAGATAAAGTCGTAACCCACGATGGAACCCGTGGACGCAAACGACGCGGCGCCCATGTAGCGGCTGTCGTTGCAGAAGGTCAAATTGACTCGGTTGGTGCGGCCGATCTGGTGCGACTTGTAGTTGACGCCGTTGAGCGCACCGGCCGAGACGCCGTACACCGCCGGAATTTCGACACCGGCCTCCATGAGAACGTCGAGCACGCCGGCGGTAAACTGCCCACGAAAACTGCCACCCTCCAAGACGAGCGCGACCTTGCCGGCGTTCTTTGCTTTATCTTCTGCAGTCATATTGACCTCCTGCGATTGCGTTTTGGCTTTCTTCTACCCAGTTTTGGAATGGAGGGCGCGCAGGTTTTTCGAGGCGGCAGGTGCAGCGGAAAGTGCGTCCCAGTTTGAGGCGGGATTACGGGATGCGCTTTCCGCTTGGACCGCCGTTGGGAAAGCGCGACCCGTTCTGAGCGCGGATTCCGGGATGCGGTTTCCGCTTGATGTGTCATCCGGAAACTACGTCCCAGTCTGAGCGCGGATTCCGGGATGGGCTTTCCGCCTGGGCTGCCATTGGGAAAGCGCGTCCCACTCTGCGTCACTGAGGCGTTTTCTTTACGCCCGCGCCCTGCATAGAGTTCGATTCTCCGCGGGTGGGGGAATCCGTTGGTGCTGGGCATGGCTAGCTGAAATACCATCGGCAGCACATCTGTTTTGGATTGGGGCTTTGCGCGGAGAATCCGCGTATTTGCTTCGCAAATCCGCACCGGCTTCGGCCGCCTGCCGGCGTCCTCGCCCGCTCGCTACAAACGCTTCGCGTTTGCTTAACGCTCGCGCCCTGCATAGAGTTCGATTCTCCGCGGTACGGGCTAGAAATGAAAAGGCAGGTAGATACGAATATCTACCTGCCTGTAACTATTGGTGGAGGCGCGGAGAATCGAACTCCGGTCCACGAAAGCCCCCTGATTGGCATCTCCAAGCTCAGCCGCTGGTTTAGTCTCGGACGCTTTGCGCGCAGCGACACGCTCGCGGCGTCCTAACCGGTTCGGTCTTAGCCTGCGCCATACCGATTACGTGCGCAGGAGCATTCCCCTAAAATGACGTCGCGCCGGTGTCGGGGAAATCACCGGGTTGACGCGCCGCTATAAACTAAGCAGCGAGAGCCATAGGCTCAAAAGAAGAGTTGTTGTCAATTCAATTTGACGGTACCCCTGTTTAACGAGGCGAGGAGACCTCGGCTTGCTTCCTCTCTCAGAGCTATCGTGTCGAAACCAGTCGCCCCCGAATGTTGGGAAAGTCTGGATGGTATCGGGCCTGCAAACACCCGATAACCGTCGACTTTTCAAGGAACATACGGGGCGAGCCCCGCTTGTGGAGTGTTATCTTACCACGTTCTGAAAGCGGACAGCTGTTCTATGCACGAGCTGTGAAGACCTCAATGTGCGCCGCACTTCGCACTTTTGTTACCGATCGCGTCACGTATATTTTCGCCAAGCAAAATTGACCCGTCGAAAGGACCGTTATGGATACCAAGCAGCAACTCGTCAATGCCCTCGCAGGCCTGGGCTCAACCATTACCGAAGCTATGGATGTCATCGAGGGCTTTGTCCCCTGCGGACATCCCGCCCTCACGGTATCGAACGCACTCGTCGCGCTGGACGTTGACGATGATGCAGCTCTCACTCAGCAGCTTGAGACCGTCGAGGGCTTTATCGACCACGTGAGTGAGAACCGCGGCGTGGCCGCCTACCACGGTATCGAGGTCGAGCTCGCGGGTCCCAAGGCCGATCTGTTCGCAGCAATCCGCGAGGTAGGCGCCCTTATGCAGACCGCAGGCGTCAAGAACACCCAGGTCAACGAGTGGGTCTACCGCAGTCTGGCAGCACTCGACAGCTCCAACGAAAAGGCAGCCGAGCAGCTCGCAGAAAGTCCCATCATCAAGGCCGAGCTTTTGTAAATAGCAGACGCGGGCCCCTTGGCGCATCGTCGTCCAAGGGGCCCGCGAACAGCTCGCGTCAACCGATAGCCGTGCCGCCGCGTTTGGCCAAAGCAAGAATCGGCATCATTTGACGAGGTGTCTTTGCTGCAAGATTGGCATGTTCGAGCAGTTTTCGACCGTTGGTCACCAAGTAATCAACCTGGGCGCGTTTGCATGCGGCGAGTACCAAGTTGTCCTCGTAATCGCGATGGAGCGCTAAGTATTTGTCGGCCAGCCAAAGGTCCGACGCATCTGCACCCACGGCCGTGGCGTTTTCGGTCATGTTCCGAACAAACGCCAGCGCCGCATCGCCAATCGCGCGGGCAGAAGCCTCGCCGAGCGCTCCCCCGCTGGCAAGAACGCTGCGCTTCAGTTCGTGCTGTACAACATACAGTACGTCCTTGGCGATATGCATCGGAAAGAACAGCAATGCCCCCGCCTCCGTCGCCTGCCCAATAAACGCGCGTGCGGCAAGCGACTCGGCATGGTCGGCGCAAAACGAATCAACCCATACGTTGGCATCCACCATTATTTTGAGGGGAGCCCCGCTCACAGGATCATCCCCTTTTGGCGATAGCGCTCGTCCATAGCTTCGGAATAGATTGCGTCCCAATCGCGATCGTCGGATACGGGCGACGTCGCGATGCCCAGGTCCGCGTAAAGCTGATCCGCCGCCGCCCACGACGCGGCAAACGGTGTATCGGGCGCGACGGACTGCTGCCGGTCGTCGACGGCCGCAAGCACTTCCTCGCACTGCCCGCCACCCTGCGCGACCTTAGCCACCACCTTTTTGATGAGCTCGGGCAGTGACCCGCCCGAAAGCCGCAGCACCTCCTCGGCACGGTTCTTGACCTGGCGATCTACGCGAACGTTCACCTGCGCCATGCCGCTAACAGCACCCACGTCGATCCCGCTCCCTTCAATTGCTAGCCCTGCTAGCAACACTATATAGAGAAGCTAGCACATGGTCAAACGCAAAAGGCCTGCGCTCGGACGACACCGATGCCGTCTGGGCGCAGGCCAGATAACGTGGGCGAACACGTCTGCTAACGCAGGTACGCCTTTGCGTTGCCCAGGCTGTAGGCAATCGTCGAGCCGTTGTGCAGCAGCGACGACGCCTGCGGGGTAATCGCGCCGGTAATACCCAATGCCAACAGCGCCGAATTGGTGAGCATCACCTTAGAGTAGGAGCTCGTCAGACGATCAACGAGGCCCTGACTCATGCGGCGCAGGCGCACGATCGCGGCAAGATCCGTATCGGTCAGGATGATATCGGCGACCTCCTTGGCGATGTCGCTTCCGCCACCCATGGCCAGGCCCACGTCGGCCAGGCCCAGCGCCGGTGAGTCGTTGACGCCGTCGCCCACCATGGCAACGTGGCGCCCCTCGCTCTTAATGCGCTCCACATACGCGTATTTGTCCTCGGGCAGCAGCTCGGCCTTAAACTCGTCGACACCCGCCTCGCGCGCGATGCGCTCGGCCGTGCGCTCGGAGTCACCCGTGAGCATGACCACGTGCTTGACGCCCAGCGCATGCAGGTCGGCAATGGCCTCGCGGACCCCGGCCTTGAGCGGATCTTCGATGCCGAGCACGCCGACGACCTTTCCATCGACCGCCAGATACAGCGGCGACAGGCCCTGCATCTGGGACTCAATGCGCTCCTTAATGTCGGAATCGAGCTGCGCGCTCTCGTCTTCAAACACAAAGTGTGCCGAGCCGATAATCGCGCGACGCCCCTCGATGGACGAAGCGATGCCGTGCGCCACGATGTACTCGACGGCGGCATGGCGCTCGCGGTGCTCGAGCCCGCGCTCGCGGGCGGCGTTGACCACGGCACGCGCCACCGGATGCGGGAAATGCTCCTCCAGGCAGGCAGAAAGGCGCAGGACCTCGTCCTCGCTCCAGCCGTCGGTCGTCAGCACGCAAGCCAGGCGCGGCTGCGCCTCGGTGAGCGTGCCAGTCTTATCAAACACAATGGTGTCGGCCTTGGCAAACGACTCAAAGTACTTTGCGCCCTTGACCATGACGCCCATCTTGGCAGCATCGCTCATAGCGGTCATGACGGCGACGGAACCCGTGAGCTTGAGTGCGCACGAGTAGTCGACCATCAGCGCCGCCGAGGTCTTGATAAGGCTGCGCGTGGTGAGCGCGACCAGACCCGCGAGCAGGAAGTTCCACGGGACGATCTTGTTGGCGAGGTCCTCCATATGCGACTGGCCCTCGGATTTGAGCGAGTCGGCCGTCTGCACGAGCGAGACGATCGAGCGCAGTTTGGTCTGCGCCGTGTTGGCGCGCACGCGCACCAAGATGCTGCCGTCCTCCACGACGGTTCCGGCGAACACGTCGTCGCCCACGCTGCGCTCAACGGCCAGCGGCTCGCCGGTCAGGGTCGCTTGGTTGACCATAGCGCTCCCCTGCTCGACGACACCGTCGATGCAAATGGACATGCCAGTGCGCACGGCGACCAAGTCGCCGGGCTCGAGCTCGGTGGCGGCAACGCTTACCTCGGTGTCGCCGACGACCTTTTGCGCCTTGTCGGGCACGTCGAGCAGCGAGTTGATGAGCTCGTTTTCGCTCATGGCGCGTGTGTAGTCCTCGAGCAATTCGCCCACGTTGAGCAGGAACATTGTCTGGCCCGCGGTGTCGACATCACGTTTGACAAACGAGATACCGATGGCCGAAGCGTCGAGCACAGGAACGGTCAGGCGCGGCTGCGCGAGCTCACGGAGGGCGGCGCGCAAAAAGGTCATGTAACCGGCCACGACAAACACCGCACGCAGGGGCGTGGGCAAAAACCATCGGCGCGCATAGTGGGCGCCGACAAGTGTCGCCAGGTCCATTACGAGTTTGTGCTTGCGCGGCTCGAGTTGCATCACGTAGCCCGACTTGGCATCGGCGATAGCTTGAGCATCGAGTGCGCCCAAGGCGTCGAGCACGCTCGCGCGGCGCGGCTCGTCGTACTCCAGCGCCATCTGGCCAATACGGCCATAGACACGCACCTTGCGCACGCCGTCGATGTCACCGCCGAGCTTTAGAAGCGCATCGAGATCGCTTTCTGGCACAGGACCCGCCAATTGAAGACGGGTCCTGCCGGGGATCTCGCTGATAATCGAGAATCTCATTGTTTATGCCTGGGAGTGCTACTCGGCTGCCTTGTCCGCAGCAGCCTCGCTCTGGGTGATGTAGGCAGCCTCGGCAACCATGTCGTCGACATTAGCCTTGGCCTGCTCGACCATGTCCTGGTAGCAGTTCTTGATGCGCATGCCGCACGCGATACCCTGCACGCAGGCATTCTTGACCGGAGCGCTGGTAAGCAGCTTGATGCCGGCCGTGCCAAGCAGAAAACCGCCACCGACAAGCAGGGTATTGAACGTCGACTTCTTCATGTTGCTTCTCCCTTTTGCCGCATTGGACGCGGCATGGTGCTTCAGCACCCGAGTAAACAAGTTTGCTCGAGCACACTTTTGAAATATCTCAATTTTATCTAACTATCTAGGTCAGCCATGGCTAACCTTTTGAAAATTAGCGATGCGGAGTAACCGATTGTCAATGTGAGAAAGGGACTGTCCCTTTGCCCCTTCTTACAACTGCCAGGTAGCTGCTTCCTTTTGCAGCGCCACCATGCGGGCGAATTCTCCACCTGCCGCCTTGAGCTGCGCCGGAGTGCCCTGCTCGGCAACCACACCATCCTTGAGTACAACGATTTTGTCGGCATTTTCCACCGTACGTATACGGTGGGCAATAACGATAACCGTCTTACCTGCAAGCAGACGGGAGAGCGCCTGCTGAACCACGGTCTCGTTCTCCACATCCAAGCTCGCTGTTGCCTCGTCCAGCAACACAATCGGGGCGTCTTTGAGCAGCGCGCGGGCGATGGAGATGCGCTGGCGCTCACCGCCGGACAGCTTGGAGCCGTTCTCGCCGATCATGGTGTTGTAGCCCTGCGGCATGCGGCTCACAAACTCGTCGCAGTTGGCGGCACGCGCGGCAGCAAGCACTTCCTCATCGGTGGCATCGCGACGACCAAGACGGATGTTTCCCATCACCGTGTCGTCAAAGAGCAGCACGTCTTGGAACACAATGGCGTAGTCGCGCAGCAGCACCTCGGGATCCACGCTCGCAACATCCACGCCACCCACGGTGACCGTGCCTTCGGTGGCGTCCCAAAAGCGCGCAGCCAGGCGGCTCACCGTAGACTTGCCGGAACCCGAAGGACCGACCAGTGCCGTAACTTCGCCTTCCTTGGCGGTAAAGCTCACGTCGGTAAGAACTTTCTCGCCGGCGCGGCCGTCCTCGCCCGCACCATAGCCAAATGCCACGTGATCGAACACCACATCGTGGCCCACGGGCTCAAATTTCTCGCTGCCCCGCGCCACGGGCTCTTCCATGATGGAACGCATGCGCTTGGCCGACGACTCGGCGGCAAACAGCTCGGACATCAGCATCAGCGCCTGATCAAAGGGCGCATAGATGCGGCTCACCATAAGCAGGAAGGCAAACATCACCAAAAAGTCGACCTGGCCGGAGGCGACCATCGCAGCGCCCGTGACCAACGTGGTGGCAATCCCCAGGCGCAGGATGGCAAAGGCGGAGTTGACCAAAAGCCCATTGGCGAGCTCGCCTTTGGTGGTCTCGCGCTCCTCGGCATCGATCACGGCGTTGAGCCCCTCAAGATAATGAGCCTCCTGGTTGGTGGCGCGGATCTCGCGCACGCAGTCGAGCGTCTCCTGGATCGCCTCGGTAACCTTGACCTTCTCGGCGCGCACATGGTCGAACACCGGGGTCATGGGGCCGCGTGTCAGATACAGCACGGCAAAGGCCACGGGCACGCTCCAAAACGCCGCGATCGCCAGCTGCCAGCAAAAGAACAGCGACGCCACGAACACAATGGCGCTTGCGATGATGGCACCCCAAAGCTCTCCCAGCACGTGGCTGTAGGCGTGCTCCATGGCCTGGACGTCGCCCATGATGGTCTCGGTTAAATCGGCCAGATCACGACGGCCAAAAAACGACAGCGGCAGCTTGCGCAAGCGCTCGGCAATCTCCATACGCTGCTTGCCGCACTCCTCGTAAAAGATGCAGTAGGTGTAGTAATACTGCTGCCAGTTAGAGGCAAAGAGCAACACGAAAAAGACCAGGAGGCCGCCCACAATCGGCAGGGCATCCGGCAGGTCGGCACCGGTGGCGAGATGTTCGACAAAACCGGCCATGACCAGGAACAATAAGCCCATGCCGGCCATGGTAATGAGATTGGTGAGCGCGGTCCAGAAAATGCCGCGTTTTACGCCGGCGACGCCTTTATCGGATAGGAAATACTTCTTTTGGAATGAGGCGAACATTTAGGCCTCGCCTCCCTTCGTGACGGCGGCATCCGCGGCAGCAGTGATCTTCCAGCTCGCGGCCTGTTCGTATTCGGCCCACATCTTGGCGTATAGACCGTTTTGGGACAGCAACTCGGCATGGGTACCCGACTCCTGCACGCTGCCCTGGTTGAGCACCACGATTTGGTCTGCGCCCACTACAGTCGAGAGTCGGTGCGCAATCATAATGACCGTGCGACCCGCCGCCAGCTTGCTAAAGGCGCGCTGGATGAGCGCCTCGTTCTCGGGATCGGCAAACGCCGTGGCCTCATCGAGCACCACGATAGGTGCGTCTTTAAGGATCGCGCGGGCGAGTGCCACGCGCTGGACCTCGCCGCCCGAAAGATATGCTCCGCCGGCACCGAGCATGGTATTGATGCCCTGTGGAAGCTTGGCCACAATGTCGTCGCACTGAGCTGCGGAGAGGGCCGCACGCACTTCGTCGTCAGTGGCCGTGGGCTTGGAGGCACGCACGTTATCGGCAAGTGTTTGCCGGAACAGCTGGTTGGTCTGGAACACGAAGGCGACCTGGTCCATAAGCTCGTGCGGATCCATATCGCGAACGTCCACACCGCCTACGAGCACTCGACCCGAGGAGACATCCCAAAAACGCGGAATCAGGCTTGCGCAGGTTGACTTACCGCCACCCGAGGGACCCACCAGGGCGAGGGTGCTACCAGCGGGAACGCTGAAACTCACATGGCTAACGGCAGGTGCTTCGGCACCTTCGTACGTAAAGCTCACGTCCTCAAAGCGCACATCGCTACCGGCGGAGTGCTTGGGCTGGGCAGGCACGGAGAGCTGTTTGGAACCCATGACGCTTCGAATACGAGCCAGCGAATCGGCACTCATCTGAGAGGCCTCGCCCACAAACATGAGCTTGGTCATGGCCGTCGGCACCACGGCCGAAAAAATCGCGTAAAACGTGAAGTTGGTCATAAAGCGTGCAAAGTCCGTCTCGCCCGGCGCCAACAGCAACGCCACGGGCAAAAGGAATGCCACAAGACCATTGAGCGCGGTAAGGTTGAGCACCTGTGGACCTCGGCAGAACGTGCCCGCATAGCTTTGCGCCATGTCGGCGTATTCGGCGATCGCATCGTGGAAGGCCTTAAAGGAGTAGACCGTCTGCTGGAATACCTTGACCACGGGGATACCGCGTACGTATTCGGTGCCGGTCTTGTTCATCTTGACCAGCGCGCCCATGTAGGCCTTCATAAACTCGGCGCCCTTGCCGCTCATCATGGTGGCCATGGCGCAAAACGAAACGACGACCGAGATTAAGCATGCCGCACCCAAACGCCAATCGAGGGCAAATAGCAGCACAAGCAGGCCCACGACCATGGCGGTGGCACCGGCGATATCGGGCAGCATGTGCGCGAGCAGCGTCTCGGTGGAGGCGGCACAGCCGTCTACGATACGGCGCAGCTCACCGGTGGCGTGCGTGTCAAAGTAGCCGAGCGGCAGCTTAAGCAGATGCTCGCTCGTAGCCTTGCGGATATTGGATGCGCAGCGAAACGCGGACAGGTGCGTGCACATGAGTCCCACAAAATAGACCACAATGCTCGCCAGGGCAAAGCCCACAGCCCACCAACCATACATCGCGATATTGGCGGCCTCGCTCCAGTTGGGCGCCACGGCAATAAGATCTCGCGCAACAAGCCAGATGCACACGTACGGGCCAAAGCTCAGCAGCTGCGAGAGCGCCGAGAGGGCCATGCCCAAATACGTTAGGAATTTACGTTCACCGGCATATGCAAGCAGCTCGCCGATGCCGCCACCTTCCTTTTTTGATCCCTTTGCCATGAGATTCCTTTCTAACGGCTTGAGAGTTAACCGTAAGAAACTTATCATGGGCGTGTTAGCCAAGGCACACAGTTGGGCCAGGCGTGGACGTTTTCGCAAATGAAGGGGACGCTTTTGAAAATGCGGCGGGCGGCAACCGATATAACCGAGCTCTACGCACCGCAGTTTGAGCAGTTTGGCCTGCAGCTTTCCGGCAAGGGCGCCGTCTTTACCGGTGAGGTGGCAAACGATCGGGCGCACGGACGCGCATGGATCATGCCCCTCTCCCCCACCTGCATCGTCATGGAGCATTTCATTACCCCGATGCACAACATGCACCTAGCCGAATACACGCCCGAACCGTACGCGTGCGTGAGCGAGGTCAGCGCGCCCACACTTATATGCATGCCCGAGGCTGGCATAACGCCTGCGAACCTTAAACCCCTGCATGGACCGTGGCCAAACAATGCCGTGTGCAGCTTTATCCAAGATAACTGTGGCGAGGAGTTAAGCCCGCTGTTTGCAGGGCAGCTCTATCACTCGCGCTCGGTGCTCTTTTTGCCTGGATATTTTGACGAACTGGAGCACCGCTATCCCACCGAGTTCGCAGGGGTCTTTGAGGCGTTTGCCGAGCCATGGCACGAGGAGGCGACGTCTGCCATCTGCCACACGTTGCGCAGGATTAACGAGGACCGCGCCCGCACCGTAGGCGGACACGTCTATATGCAAGGCATCGTGGAGACCATGGTCGCGGAGCTCGCCTGTTCGCGCGCGGCCCACAAGCAGGCGCGGCAGGCGGCAGACACACGCGTCAGCATAACCATTGCCGAAGAAGCAACGGCAATGATTGAGCGCGCGCTCGACAAGGGCAAACGTGTGGGTATCAACGAGGTGGCCGAGAGGCTCTACACAAGCCGCTCCAAGCTATGCGCCACCTTTAAGGCCCAAACTGGCGAGTCCCTGGGCGCCTACATTCGCAGACGCCGTATGGAGCGAGCACAGGACCTTTTGGCCGATAGCGCGCTCACGATAGCGCAGGTGGCAGAGCGTCTAGGCTACCCTCAGCAGGCCGCCTTCGCCCAAGCCTTCAAGCAACACACCGGCATGACACCCACGGCTTGGCGAAGCAAGCATCGCTAAGGCCCAAGCTCCCTGGCCGTAACGGAGCGATTAATTAGCCGCCGCCCGTCAGCTCACCCAGGATCTAAACGTCAAGATATGCACAATCAAGCGCCTTTTTGATAAGAGGGACAGATCGATCAGCCAAATACAACGGAATGTTGAGCACCCCGTCGTCGAGCTTTAGGTTCTTAAGTGAGTAGCGGACCCTCAATGGAGTCGTCTCCGCATGCTTGTCGGCATAGTACTTAAGGCTCTTGGAATGAACGACCTCTCCCGATTTGACCTCGACGGGAACGATTTCGTTTCCGACTTGAATCAAAAAATCGACTTCGTGCTTCGGCTTCTCGTTTGTCCAATAACGCGGAGCAGCATCTAACTGTGAAAGTAATGCCTGAAGCACATAGTTCTCGGCGAACGAACCTTTGAACTCCGAAAATAGCGCATCCGAGATGGCAAAAGCGGACGCATCCAGCCTTGCCATGCGGCGCAGCAAGCCGACATCAAGACAGTAGACCTTAAATGCCTTGAGGTCATCGTACGCAGAGAGCGGCACACCACCAGCAGCATTAAGGCGAACCGCCGTGATGAGCCCAGCATCGGCAAGCCATTCCAGAGCATCCTCGTATTCTCGAGCACGAGCCCCCTCGCGCACCGCACCCCAAACGAACTTTTTGTTCTCGCGCGCCAACTGAGCTGGAATCGAGTTCCATATTTGTGAAAGCTTGGCGAACTGCGCACGGCCACCATGCTTGGCAAAATCGCGCTCGTAGGAATCCAAGAGATCAGACAACACCTTATCGACCTGAACGATATCGCCCGTCTCCACCCACCGGCCAAGAGCCTCTGGCATGCCGCCGCATGCAAAATAACGACGAAGATGCTCGACGAGACGGACATGGAAGAAATCGGGCACTGTCTCGATCTGATCCAGGCCGCCAAGGTATTCGTCGTAGTTTGCAGCGCCCTCGGCTTTCAGAAACTCGGAAAAGCTCATGGGGCGCATCTCCATGAACTCGACCTTTCCCACCGGAAAAGCGCTGGTCTCACGGGACAAGCGAACGCCCAACAAAGACCCTGCGCATGCGACGTGATACTCGGGGGCCTCGTCACAGAAGTATTTAAGGGCGCCGACTGCAGAAGGACAATCCTGGATCTCATCAATAATAAGCAGCGTTTCGCCGGGCTCGATAGGCTGTCCAAGTGCCAGGGAAAGATTTGAGATGATCCGTCGAGGATCGCGCGTACCTTCGAAAAACTGAGCGTACTCGCTCTGTACCCCAGGTGACGGCTCCTCGAGCGTCAGATACACAAAATTGAGGTACGAGGTTCGGCCGAACTCCTTAAGCGCCCACGTCTTTCCAACCTGGCGCGCCCCCTTAAGGATAAGCGGCTTACGATATTCTGACGCTTTCCAAGCGTTAAGCTTGGCAATGATATCTCGCTGCATGACCGAACCTCCCGCAAAGAAACTTCCGTAAACGTGATATTTCCCACATTTTACACTAGGTAAAATGTGACATTTATCACATTTACGGAAGTTTTAAGCTCATTTCGCCACACTTTCATCACATTCAAAAGGCGGAGGCGCATTTTGCGCCTCCGTCACCATCTTTCCTATCAGCCCGCCTGACCCGAACGGCCGAGTCGTCACGGAACCGAGGGGCCGGGCGCAGGGCCTTGCCTCTCACTGAGTTCCCTTCAAAACAATGGGCGCGCCAACGGCGCGCCCATTCACTCTATTCCATTCAGCCCCACCTGACCCGAACGGCCGAGTCGTCTGGCCGGGGAAGCCCCGAGTCGCCGGGGTGTTTGCTCCAAATGAGTTCCGCATGCAAAGAAGGCCACTAAATGTGGCCTTCGTCTTGCATAGGACTGTTTGAAATTTGGAGGAAACACCCCGGCGACTCGGGGCTTCCACGGCCTCGCAGCTACGAGAGCGACGTTCTCAGCAACTCGTTGAAGAGCTTCGGGTTGCCCTTGCCGCGGCTCGCCTTCATGCACTGACCCACCAAAAAGCCGATGACCTTCTGGTTGCCGTCACGATACTGCTGCGCCTGATCGGCACAGTTTGCCAGCACCTCGTCCACGATCGGCTGCAGCGCGCCGGCATCGCTTACCTGACGCATACCGCGCTCGTCGACGATCTTGTTGGGGTCGTCGCCGGTCTGGGCCATGGCCTCAAAGACCTCGTGCGCCTGGTTGGAGCTAATGGCATCGGTCGCCAGCAGCTTGGCAAGAGCGGCCACCTGAGCCGGCGCGATGCCGGACTCGACGAGCGACACGCCCGCGCCCTTAAGGTAGGCGATCATCTCGTTGACCAGCAGGTTTGCGACCGTCTGCGCCTCCTTGCCAGCCATACCGGTAGCGGCAGCCTCAAAGAACTCGGCAAACTCGGGGTCGCCGGCGATCTGCTCGGCATCGGCCGCCTTAATGCCAAAGTCGGCCTCAAAACGGGCGCACTTGGCATCGGGCAGCTCGGGGATCTCACCACGGCAGCGGTCGATGAACTCGTCGTCCAGATCGAACGGCGCCAGGTCGGGATCGGGGAACAGACGATAGTCGTCGGCCGTCTCCTTCACGCGCATGACCACGGTGCGCTTGCGGCTGGGCTCCCAGTGGCGGGTCTCCTGATAGATGATGCCGCCCTCCTCGAGCACCTCGGCCTGACGGCAGATCTCGTAGGCCAGCCCGTCGTGCAGGTTCTTGAACGAGTTCATGTTCTTGAGCTCGGTCTTGGTGCCCAGCTTGGTCTCGCCACGGCGGCGCAGCGACACGTTGCCGTCGCAGCGCATGGAGCCCTTCTCCATGGAGCAGTCCGAAATGCCCAGCGTCACAAAGATGCGACGGAGCTTTTCCATAAACAGGCGCGCTTCCTCGGGCGTGCGCAGATCGGGCTCAGTCACGAGCTCAATCAAAGGCGTGCCGCAGCGGTTGTAGTCGACGAGCGACTCGGCCGCGGCGGTAATGCGGCCCTCGGCGCCGCCCACGTGAACCATCTTGGCGGCGTCCTCCTCCATGTGGATGCGCAGGATGCGGATGGGCACCGTGTAGGAGCCGTCCTCGCGACGCTCGGGCATCTGCAGGTTGGACGCATCGTAGCTGGCCAGATGGCCGGCGCGCTGATTGCCTTCGCGCATGGTCGACGTCATAGACGTGGACAGGCCCTCGGCGTTGGCCGAGGCGCTCGCCAGGCTCTGAGCCTCGGCCTCACCAAACGCGCAGTCGGGGCGCTCGGCGGCACCGCGACCGGTCACGTCCAGGTCCAGGTGGCCGTACATGGCAAAGGCGACCGGACCCTGCGTAGTCTGGAAGTTCTTGGCCATGTCGGGATAGAAGTAGTGCTTGCGGTAGAACATCGAGTGGCGCTGAATCTCGCAGTTGGTGGCGAGACCGGCCTTGACGATGCTCTCGATGGCGCGCTTGTTGGGCACCGGCAGGGCGCCGGGCAGGCCCAGGCACACCGGGCACACGTTGGCGTTGGGCTCGTCATCGTGGCTGAGCTTGCAATTGCAGAACATCTTGGTATCGAGTGCGGTGAGCTCGGTATGGATCTCCAGGCCGATCACGGCCTCCCAATCCTGCAGGACCTCAGAAAGCTCCTTCATTACAGCTCGCCTCCCTTCCCGGCAAAATCGGGCGCGACGGAAAGTGCGGGCGCACCCGTGGCGGCATCGGCAAAGCCGCGCTCCAGGGCGCGGGCAAACGTGAGCAGCTGACGGTCCTTAAAGGCCGGACCCACCAGCTGGGCAGAAGCGGGCAGCTGAGTATCCTCGCCCAGGCCCAGCGGCACCGAGATACCTCCGTTGCCGCAGATGTTGAGCGAAATGGTGTACAGGTCGGAGAGGTACATCTGCGTGGGGTCGCTGATCTCGCCAAACTTAAAGGCCGTGCGCGGCGAGGCGGGCATGAGGATGGTGTCTACCTTGGCATACGCGGCGTCGTAGTCCCGCGTGATGAGCGTGCGGGCCTTTTGCGCAGCGTAGTAGTACTTGTCGTACACGCCCGAGGAGAGGAGGTAGGCGCCGAGCATCTGGCGGCGCTTGGCCTCGGCGCCAAAGCCGTGGGCGCGCGAAAGCGAGCTCTGGTCGGACAGATTGGCGCAGCCCTCCTCCTGATAGCCGTAGCGAATACCGTCGAAACGGGCCAGGTTGGAGAACGCCTCGGCCGGGCCGATGACGTAGTAGGCGGCGATGGCGGCATCAAGGTGCGGCAGGTCGACCTCGACCAGCTCGGCGCCCTGGTTCTGCAGCTCCTGGGCGGCGCGCTGAACAGCGGCCTTGACCTCGGGCGTCAGACCCTCGGCCTCCATAAACGCAGGGATAATGCCCACGCGCTTGCCCTCGATGCTGTCGTTGAGATGCTCGGTAAAGTCGACGGCGCAATCCTGGCTGGTGCAGTCATACGGATCGTGGCCCGCGCCGGTAAGCGCGTTCATGGCCAGCGCGACATCCTCGACCGTGCGGCCAAAGGGGCCCACCTGGTCGAGCGACGAGCCAAAGGCAACCACGCCGTAACGGCTCACGGCGCCATACGTGGGCTTAAAGCCCACCACGCCGCACAGCGACGCCGGCTGGCGAATGGAGCCACCGGTGTCCGAGCCCAGCGAGAGCGCGACCTCGCCCGCGGCGACAGCTGCAGCGGAACCGCCCGAGGAGCCGCCGGGCACGCGCTCGGTATCCCAAGGGTTGTTGGTGCGGTGGAACGCTGAGCTCTCGGTGGAGCTGCCAAAGGCAAACTCGTCCATGTTGGCCTTGCCCATGGGCAGGCAGCCGGCATCGAGCATGCGCTGGACGCAGGTGGCGGTGTAGACGCTCTGGTAGTCCCCGAGCATGCGGGAGGCGCAGGTGGTGCGCGTGCCCACGAGGTTCATGTTGTCCTTGATGGCTAGCGGCACGCCCGCAAGCGGGGGCAGCGGCTTGCCTGCGGCACGGTCGGCATCCACGCGCGCAGCGGCCTCGAGCGCAAGCTCGGGCGCCACCTGCAGGAATGCCTGGACCCCGCCCTCGCGCGCCTCGATGGCGGCAAGGGAGGCCTGGGCCACCTCGGTAGCGGTAAAGTCGCCGGCGGCAACGCCCGCGGCAATCTGAGCGGCGGTAAGGGAATCGAAGCTCTGCGCCATTACTCGCTCTCCCCCTCTCCCAAAATGGACGGCACGCGGAAGTAACGCTCACGCGCGCTGCCGGCGTTCTCGAGCGCGACGTCGAGCGGCAGATCGCGCTCGGGCTCGCGCAGGTCGTCGCCCATCACGTTGGACAGGCTTCCGATGGGATGGAACGTGGGCTCCACGTCGGGCAAGTCATATTGCAGGACGGGCTCGAGCATCTGGACGGCGTCGTTCATGTAGGACGTCATCTGGGCGAGCTCGTCATCGGTCAGTGCGATCTTTGCGTACTCGGCGATGCCGCGCACGTCTTTCTCGCTGAGTGCCATAGGCGCTCCCTTCCGCATAACAGATAAACCGCTCTAGTATACAAGGCAATGCCGCTTGGAGCAGGCGCTTTACCCAAATGCAGCGAAAACGTAACGAGGGCGGCGGGCTGGCAGGCTGCGGACTGGCGGTTCTGGAGCGAAACCGCACCGTCCATAGCGAAAACCGCGTCGCCCACAACGAAAAGCATCACAACATTCGACGCTTTTCGCCAATATCGAGATTTTCATCGAATGTTGTGATGGTTTGGAAGTCCCGACCACCACAAAGGTACCTGTCCCCATTGCGGTGGTTCTGAACGATGCCCTATGCCGAGGCCTTGGCCTTGCGGCGCTTGCGGACCGCGTGGATCACGATGTCCAGCAGCAACAGTACAATAGCTACGACCACAATGAGCACGGCAAACTCGCGCTTGCCCCAGTGGCGACCGGCCAGCGACTTTTGCTTGTCGACGTCCTTCTTGTTGTACTTGGTGCGCACGCAATGCACCAGCAGGCGATGGTCGTTCACGCCGTAGGGCGTGCAGGTGACGAGCGTCACCTTGTCGGCGCCGGGCTCGATGGTCAGCGACTCCATCTCCTCGGGCAGCACCACCTCGGAGTCCACCATCTTGTAGGCGAGCGTCTTGTTCATGGTGTGCAGCAGCACCAGGTCGCCGGGCTCCAGCGAATGGATGTCGTCGAACATGCTCAGGTTGCGCATGCCCGAGTGCGCGGTGAGCACGCAGTGCGTCGAAGTGCCGCCCACCGGCAGGCTCGTGCCCTCCAGGTGACCGACGCCCGCCATAAGGACTTCTTCGCTCGTGCCGTGGTAGATGGGCATGCTTACGTCGATGGAGGGGATCTCGACCCAGCTCATCATGGGGTCGCGGTCAAAGATAAGCTGCTGGGCGTAGGGCTCGATCTGGTCGGCGGGAAGCTCGGTGGCCTCGCCCGCCAGCTGCTCGTTATAGGAGCGCGCCTGCAACAAGATGCGTTCGCGCTCCTCCTCCGAGAGCGCGTCCACGGTGCTGGACACGGTGCTGATCTGGTTGAACACGCCCGAGGCCTCGAGCCGGTCCAAGATCCACGGCCAGGTCATAAGACCCACGCCAATAAGAATGATGACGATGGTAATGAGACGGTCGGCCCAGCGCGGCAGCCGCTTGCGACGGCGCTTGGGCTTTGGTTGAGGTTTGGGCTGAGGGCTTGAGCCGCCGTTGGCCACGGCGTTATTGCTCTTCATATGTTTGGCGCCCTGCACCATCGCCGGTCACTCCTCTACAGCTCAGGTTGTCTAAACAAATAATAGCCGATTAGCGAGCTCAAACGCCTGGCAACGCAGCTAGGACCGAAACGCCGCCTACGGTTCGAATTCTTAGAAACCCTCTACAGCGCTTCTTGCCATGGATATTCCTTTCCAAACATGCGATCGACTTCGAGCTGAATTCGCTCATCGTCGATTGCCGCCAAAGATAGCGCAAGCGAAATGTTGTCGACACGGGAGGAGTCGGCAAACACGGGTGCATAGCGCCACACTTGGATCATCGCCATCTCGTTATCCGGCAACTCCCCGTCTGCGACTTCGAGGTCGCTCAGTTGACGCCATGTACTTCTTAAGACGGCCTTTTGTTCCATGCCCGGCGCAGCGAGCATCGAACGCGCAGCGAGCGCCGTCTCCCCGGCGTCAACAAGATAGTCGATCTGCTGCGTCTTCCTTGCAAAAAAGACCTTCGAGACAGGCGAGGAGAGCTCTGCCATGTGCTCGCTGAGCAGAAGATCAACGGCAACAGGGAACACGACGACACGTCGCTCGCGACGCTCGCGCCTCGCGAGTCCCCTGTCAACAAGCTCGGTTATGGCCTCACTCGCGCGGCTTGCCGAGATCCCAAGTGCACGACAAAGGTCATAGGGACGATATAGCTCCTGGGCTGCTCCCCAGATTGCGGCAGCCTGCGCGTTGGGTGACATCTTGGTCGCGTGGTTGCGAAACCGGGCACCGCCCCTCTCCGTGCAGGCTGTGCCCATAAATGGAAGAAAAGCCTGTCTGCCGGGGCAAACAAACGGAATCCCTTGTGCGACCAATGCTTTGCGCTGACGTGCATCGGCATCAGGAAACGAAACGACAACAGGAGTCTCCGCGCGCAAGGCTAGCTGACTATAGACTCTCTTAGCCTCGGGAAGCCCGACGCCAGTAGGCAAGCTTGCAAGCAAAAACGAAAAACCGTTTGCGTCAACAGCGCGGACCTCAATCGTCCGCAGATGCAGCGGCAAGCGTGCGGATCCAGGCCAAGTTTTGGTCTTGGCGGAAAGGCCTAGCGCTTCTTGTAAGTAGATTAGTGCTTCGTTCATTTCCATTGTTTTCGTTCGATTCCTGTTTGTATTGGAATTATACATAATTTTCGGAATTAAAGAGATACCGTTCGTGCCTAAGCCTACATTTGAGTTTTCAAAATATCCCGAATCGGCGGGGCGATTCGGGATACAATATCAATAGAAAACGACGCACCCCGCGTAAATGTTTGGGAGCGCGGGCGGCCTAGTTTTCTGGTTTTGTTAAATGCCCGGGATCCGACCCCCGGGCATTCTTATTTGCGCTTGTTGCGGCGCAAATGCCTTCCACCGTCCGCACCGCGCGTGCGCCTACGGACCTTAAACCGAACCTCATACGAGTCAAGAAACGCGATGACGAACGTGCCCGCATCGGACGATGGAGGCTGGCTGCGTTGTCCAAAAAGAACGGGGCAGACTCCAGCGTGGAGTCTGCCCCGAAAAGAGAATGGCAAAGCAAGAACGTAAATAGACGAGAAAAGTGTCCGCAAGTCTCATGGCCATCACATCCCACCTGCCAAAGGGATGGGTGAGCGAGCGTTACTCCTGCTCGGACTCCTCAGCCTGCTTACGGCTGCGGATGAGGTGCGCCACGCCGATGCACAGCACCGCGCCACCAGCGATCCAAGTGAAGGTCACGCCGTTAAGACCGGTGAGGGGAAGGCCGGTGCCCTTCTGGTCGGTGACAGTGAGGTGTACCTTGCCGTCAGCGGCCTCGGTATTAGTTTGAGCCACCTTGACGAGATTCTCATCAGTACCAGCAGCAAGAGTGCAGCCCGGGTTAACAACAGTCGTATCGTCTGCCGGAAGCGTCCCGCGAGTAATGGTGAACGTGATGCCAGCGCTGTGGGAGTTGTTATATCCAGGCGCCGGTTTGACCTCCGTAAGGACGTAAGTACCCTCATCAAGACCAACGACGTTGATCTTGCCGCTTGCGTCGGTCTTCAGCTTAGCCTGCTCGCTATCCTTCGTCTTGGTACCATCCGCCTTGATAAAGTTGTTCGTATCATCCTTCTCCTGCAGCGTGAACTCAACGCCCTCGAGCTTCTTAGGCTTGCCAGCCTCATCCTCGTCGCTACCGACCTTGGTAACATCGATACCATAGGTGTAGTCATAGGCAGGATGGTCAACCGTAGTGCCTTCACCTTCACCGTGCGGGTTGTTGGAGTAGGTAAGCTTAACCGTATTCTTCTGTGCGGTACCGAGCAAACTGCTGAATTCTGACTTGAGCGAACCGTCAGTATTGCAAACCTTGCTAGAGTCGAGCTTGGCCTGGTACTCAACGGTCACCTTAGAGTTGCCGTTCAGCAAGATAGGAGTGCCACCCTCAGCCGTGCAATTCTTGAGATTAAGGAAGTTGACAGTCAGCGTGTCGCTATCGTACTTGGCAGTGTAGCCGTTCTTAACCTCGGTATTGTCAATTTTGACCTTAACAACTGGCGTCTTGCCGTCAGCCCCAAGACTAGGCGTCATGGATTTGGGAAGATTATCCGTGAAGGTGTACCTGTAGGTGCTGTAAGTGTCGATGTTACCCGCAACGGTACCGGTAAGCTGATAATCGATAAACTGATCCATTCGGGAGTCCGCAGCCATGTTGGGATTCGTGAACACATTATCGCCAAAAGAGCTGCCTTCTTTGTCATCCTTGACGGCCTTGGTTACAGTGGGGACCTGCTTCTTGGGAGTTAAGTTCTCAGCGGAACCGCCAACAACGGCGAAAATGGGCGAACTGAAGGTATCCGTGTTACCCTTTTCAGCATTAGCATCCTTGCCGACACTCTTAGTCACGAAGAGCCAGTAACCAGTAGCCAAGTTATTAAAAGAACCGGTGTTGTCAGCATTTAGCCAGCCGTCATTGCCTTCAAGAATGTTCGCCTTCTCAACGGCAGCAGCGATCTTGTCGAGCACGCTTCCGGCCTTGAAGTTATTACCCACAACTTCGTTCCCGTGCGTTTTGATGAACTGAGCCCACGCCTGAGCAGATTCAGCATCTTCGCCAGTCGGCAAGCCATCAGGCTTGGGGTCATCGTTATTAAATGCCGTAGTCACTGCGCTCTTTACGGGACCACTTGCCCAATCGATATCGGAAAGCGTCTTTTCCACAGTGGAGTCCCAGGTACCATCATCCTTCCGGTCTTGCGTGACCTTCGCCGAGAAAAATTTGATTCCCTTAAAGGTCGTATCCTTGTAGGTATCCTCCTTAATCGTCACGCTGCCATTCTCGGCCACCGTCGGCCTACCCTCGGCAAACGCCATGGTCACCGGGGCCATGACGCCGCCGAAGCTCAGCGCTGCTGTGAGGCCGGCGGTTACTGCCAGGCGTGCGATGTTCTTGCTCATGCTCATCTTCTTTTCCTCCGTTTTCCGTTTGATTCTCATTCGATCGGTCATCATCTGTCTGTGTCTTAGCATCTGCTTCGCTACGTCTCGCCCCGCTCTCTGTGGGGCTGCCAGCTACTCTTTATGGCTGCCACCTCCCCGCTTGACCAGGAGCGCGACCACGATGAGCGCGGCTCCGGCGACCGCTGCGGCAGCCGCGGCGTACATTGCCATATCGCCAGTCGAGGGCATAAAGCCTCCGGTGGTAATGCTAGGGGGTATGCCGGTGGGCGTGTTGATGAGCGACGCCTCCAGGCTGCCCGTCGACCCGTCCGCGCTGTCGGCGCGCAGGGGCGACTCAGCCGTGATGGTGAGCTTGGGCTTGGCGGCGGCCACCTGGTCGACGTCCAGGCCCTCGGCCTTGACCGTCACGGAGCGCGTGCCCTCGAAGGCGGTGTAGCCCTTGGGCGCCTTGAGCTCGCGGACCTCCAGCTTGCCCGAGTCCACGCCCGAGACGGTCACGCGGCCGTCCTCGCCCGTGGTGACGGTGGCCTTGCCTTGCGCATCCCACGTGCCATCGGCCGACAGCGTGCGACCGCGGTCGTCGGCGATGCTCAGGACCGCCCCGGGCAGCGGCTTGTCGCCGTCGCTGCCGCGCTTGGTGAGCGCGAGATCCCACGTGTAGGCGCACGCGTCGTCGCTCGGCGTGCGGGTGAAGCCGGCGTCGCCGGACTGGTCGGCAAGAGGAGAGCGCGGGTAGCGCAGGTAGACCTCGTTGGGGTTGCCCTTCGCGATGCCGTGGTTGCACGCGCTACTGAGCGGCGCATTGTACACGGCGACCACGCGGGCACCCGCGGTAAAGGCGTCGGCCCCGCCGAGCGCGGCGACCAGGTCGCCGGTGCGCACGGTGAAGGTCTTGCCGTCCGCCGCCACCTCGGTGGCGCACTGGGCCGTGATGTCGGTCCAGCCCTTCGCGGGCTCGGTGCCGGCGCGTCCGTCCTTGCCGGTGGCAACGGCGTCGAAGCCGCCGTCCGCGCCCGCCGCCACGTACACGCGCATGCTCGCGGCCACCTTGGAGGGGTCGAGCCCCGCGCTCATGGTGTCGACGAACCGCACCGCATAGGTGTCGTAGGCAGTAAGACCCGCCGGGACCGTGGCCGAGAGGCGCCAGTACAGGTCGTCGGCGACCGTGGCGTCGGCGGCCTTGCCCCAGGCGGCGGTGCTGTCCTCCAGCACGTGCTTGGACACCTTGGGAGTGGCGGCCTTGGGCTTGACGGTGACGGCGCTGCCGCCCACCAGGGCCATGATCGGCGCGGTTCCGGCCTCGCCCTGGGCGATGGCGTCGTCGTCGGCGACGATAAGCCAGTAGCCACAGGGCAGCTCGGCCGCCTCGCGCGCGTTAAGGGCCACGAACACGGCACCAGAGCTCTGGAGGGAACGAGCGAGCCGTGCGCTCAGCGCGCTCGTAAGGTGGGAATCGGAGTTGAGCCACTCGGCAGCTTCCTGCGCGGTGGTCTGGGAATTGGGCATGCCGGCGCTGTGCAGCACAGGCAGTGCGGCGTCGCGCACGGCGTCGCTTGCCCAGGCAAGGTCGGTGAAGGTCTTGGCGTCGCTGCCGCCGTCGACGACGTTAACGCTAAAGATCTGGTAGGCGTCGTAGCTGCTCGCCACGGTGCCGCTCACCGTGATGGAACCGGTCGAGGTCGGAGCGGCCTGCGCGGATGCGGGGAACACAACCGCGCAGGTGCCGATCAGGAGGGCAAGCAGCGCAAACAAGATCGGGAAGGAGCAAACTTTCTTATTCACGACGCTCGCCTCCCTTCGCATTCGCCTTGCGACGAATGTGCATCCAGGCCGCAGCAGCGCAAAGCACCGCCGCGCCGGCAAGGTACGTCAGAGTGACGCCCGACATACCGGAAAGGGGCAAAGACGTGGAGTAGGTGTTGGTGAAGGTGGGGGCGGAGGTAGGGGCGGAGGTGTCGATGAACGTCCGTTCTTCGGCATTGGGGTCTGCTGTCCAATTGCCTTCGGAGTCAACGGTCCCCTTCTTGTAAGTCACCTTACAGTTGATCTCTCCTGTTTTGGTGTCATACGTTGGCTCAACCGTGAACTCATAGACCGAGTGGTCGTACGTGTAGTGCGAGAACTGCGAACCGTCGGTTTTCTCGCGCACATAGTACGTAAAGGTCTTGAAAGGGCCACCCGTGGAGTCGCCCGAGTCGTCGGGATTATCCCTGATATCAGAGAGCGAATACTTGAGCTCAACCTCTTTATCAGCGGTGTTCTTGAACGAAAGCGTCTGCTTCGTTTTTTTACCAGAGGTGGTCACGGCAGTACCGATGATGTTTTTAAATTCGCTGTCTTCCGCAAGTTGAAGCGTAAACTCCTTCATCTCGCCACCCTCAACAACCTTAGTCGCCTTAGGAGTCCAGGAAACCTCAGGGTCGTACGTGTTGGTGAAGGTTGCCTTGTTGGTGGAGGTTGCGCTGCTGGAGTCGACGATCGAATAATACCCATTATCATCTGCTGACGCAGTCCCCGGCGAGCTAGCTGAACCCCCAGGATTCTTAGTCACGTCCACCCTATCAATCGTGAAGTTATAGACCTTAAGATCTTTAGGCTCATCCGGCTTTCCCTGTGTCGGAACAGACATAAGTACAGTCGGCGTGCATTTGACTGTCACCTTAATCTCGTATACAGCACGATCATAATGAACACCAGGCTTATCGCCCGCATCTTCGACCAAGTAGTATGTAATTTCGCCAGTACCCTTCGCTAAGAACTGCTCGCGAAGCTGTTTGTTGTTAAGAAGCTCGCTAAGCTTCTCGCTAAGGTCAAAGGCGATGTTGCCAGCGTTATTCTGGGCAGATTGGACAAGCTCGCAGCCACCATTGCTGAAATTACCATTATTGTCCCAAGAAGGCGCCTTCGCAGTATCCGAGTCCTTGCGATAAACCGTAAAGGTGAACTCCCCATCTTTGAGGTCGCGGCCGTCCAACTCCTTGGTTGCCTTCAGCTTAAGGCTCGGGTAGACGTACGTATCCGCAGGCACGCCTAGGTACAAGTTGCCATTCGACATGATGCCGCCACCATGGTCCCAGGAATAGTTGCCCGTGATGAAAGTTGTCGCTTCATTCTGCGCAGCATCCCGCGCTTGAATCGCCGCCTCATCCCCGACCGTAACACCCGACATAACACCCGAGGTCAGGCCGATGCTATTTTTTACCCCAACAGCACCGTTGGCGGGGATGTTGATAGCTTTTTTAAGTTCGATGCTTCCCGAGTACCGGGCGTCTCCACCGCCAAGCATCTTACCAGTCACAACTGCGATCGGCGTATTGTGATCATGCGCTGCGAGGAAGAAATCGGCATGACCATTGTCACGAAAAAACGGTTCCATATAGGCGGTATAGTCTTGATTCTTACCGTCGCCGCCTTTAGAAAGATGGGGCGCTTTGTCATTGCCGGAATTGCCCTCTTGCTTGTAAGCAGGATTAGGATGATCTTTGCCAGGAAACTCATTATCGGCAGACTTATTGCCAAAGATTGCCGTGCCTTCAGTGTTCGTTACCAAGGTCTTACCCGATGGGCAGACCGCAACGCCGCCACCATAGCCGCCAGCGGTATTGCTGCTTATATACGAGTTGTATACAAACAGCCTGCCTGCGTTATCCGCGTATTTCGAATCACCCTGAACAAAGATGCCGCCGCCGCCCCAGTCGTAGCGAGACATGCAGCGATTGTTTGTGATGTAGACTGTACTTTTTTTAGTGCCGTTACTATCTTTAGGGCCGTTAATCATCGCGTCAACCCTCTGGCCCACTCGGATGCCGGCACCTTCAGATCGGTAGCTCACATTAGAGGCAATATATCCTCCCTTAATGTCGAGCCATGCCATACCTCCTTGATTAAGATTGGTAACGTAAACGCCGCCGCCAGCTTCCTCGGAATAGTTGCCAGTAATCTGGCCATCGGAAATGGTGACATGGGCGCCGTTATTGGCAGCAAGTCCGCCGCCGCCGTGGTCACCATTGCCATCCTTGCCGCAGAATTTAGCCATTCTATTATTCGTGATATAGCCACCAGAAACGGTCACGATGCCGCCCTCGGCCATAATGCCGCCACCGAGTCCCTCGTTGAGTGTGCTATTACCGGAGATTATGCCATTAGTTATGGTGACCTCGGAATAACGGGCATACACACCACCGCCGCTATAAGCGCTGTTGCCGGCAATGACGCCGCCAGTCAGTTTAAGGGTCGAGACGCCGCCTTTGTCGTTGGATACCATAATGCCCGCGCCGACACCCGAGCCAGAAGCGCCGCAAACGTATCCGCCGCTCATGTTGACGGTAGAGCCGTTCTCGGCATAGATGAGGTTGCCGATTTGGCCATCTTTCTTTTGCGTGAGCACGCCGCTTTCAAAATTAAAGTGGCCGCCATTGAAAAGGTTGACGAGCCTTAACCCAGCAGCTTTGGTATCGCTGCAAGACACAATGGCACCCTTGATACCAGCCTCATACGCTTTAAGAGTTTCGTTTGTAACGGTTCCGCTTGCGACCGATTCGGTTACGTAATAGGTAAGCTTGGTCGGGATGTTAGAATCGCCGTACTCCATTGAAGCGAGATTGCCACATTTGTTTTCTTGATTAGCCGGGATCTCTTTTGCGGCAGCTTGCTGGCCGTCCTTGACGGTCAGCGTCGCACCGCCGGTGATATTGAACAGAGGCTGACTTGGACTCTTATGCTTAATCTTGTAGCCGTTTAGGTCCAGTGTGATATTACTGCCGTCCTTGTTGAGCGTGATCGTCTCGCTGGTCTCGACATCGTTCATAAGCTTGAAGCTAGCAACACCGCTTGCATCCGCCAACTTGGTCTTTAAATCGCCAACGTTATTTATCTCGTCGGGCGCCGCTTTAGTTTGCTTGCCTTCCGCGGCCGCCATCACAGCGTTGCCATCTGCCGGCTCGTTATCTTCGACCTGCAGCTTACCCTCAGGTTGATCCCCAAACTGACCCTGCTCAACACCATTTAAGGGGTCGTCCTCGCCACCTTCGATAGCGCCACTATTCTGGTTTTCGGTATCCCCGTTGTTGGTGTTGCCTACATCAGTAGACTCACTTGAGGAACCCATTACAGTCTGAAATAGGCCATCGATAAATTTCGATGGCGAGCATTCGGCGC
>CALEXE010000118.1:0-23397 GCA_937925265.1 uncultured Collinsella sp.
CGGTCCGACCGGGCCGCGCGGCAAGGAGATATATTGCCAGACCGGAGGGGCGCCGGGGGCGGGAATCTGGGCGTACACATTTCCTACACAATTTGGGATCCGACTAACGTTTGCCAGCCGTTAACTACCGCTCGCCGAGCATCTCTTTATATAAGGCAGTCTCATGGTTAAAGCGGATACGTTCCCCTAGCTAAAGCACAGCCAGCATCGAGCAACTCATCACGCTCTTCCACTGAGAACCCCTCGGCGTAGACGCGCACCACTGGTTCGGTCCCGCTAGGACGGACCAGCAGCCACGTATCATCCTCGAATGCTAAACGCAAGCCATCCATATGACTAACGTTTTGCGGTACCTTGCCACAAATCGACTTGGGGTTTACGCCCGGCAGCAGGGTTCGTAACGTTTCGGCATCTTCGGCCTCAAGGCGCAAATCGCGTCGACCGTAACTCGTCTTACCAAATCTGTCCTCGAGTTGGTCGACCAGAACGCCCAAAGGCGCG
This sequence comes from uncultured Collinsella sp., assembly GCA_937925265.1. Classification (GTDB taxonomy): domain Bacteria; phylum Actinomycetota; class Coriobacteriia; order Coriobacteriales; family Coriobacteriaceae; genus Collinsella. The sequence continues at coordinate 502 of CALEXE010000118.1, forward strand.
TCCGTCTTTGCCATAAGCTCACACAGAATCAGACAGGCGAGGATTCCATCGCGCTCGGGCATATGCGCGGCGATGCCGATACCACCGGCTTCTTCGCCGCCTATGAGGACGCCACCCTTCTTCATCTCTGCCGCTATATATTTGAAACCGACTGGTTTGACGGTCACGCGGCAGCCAAGCGCCTCGGCAATGCGACGCACGAGCGTCGAGCACGAAAGATTGACGACGACGCGCCCCTCCAAATTACGAAATTGAACCAAGTCGCCCAAAACGAGCGCCATGATCTGATGCGGATGTATATATCTGCCGCGCTCGTCAACCGCGCCGATACGGTCGGCGTCGCCGTCGGTCACCAGGCCAGCGCAAGCTCCGTCCTCGATAACCGTATGCTCGCAAGCGTCCACCCACGGCTCAACGGGGTCGGGGCAGATATCTTCTTGGTCAGGCGCCTGCCCGGCGTGAATCTCGTGCACCTCAACGCCAAGCTCGCGCAGCAAGTCGGCTAGATAGCCCTGGGCTGCGCCGCCCATGGGGTCAACAACCACGCGCAGGTGCGCGGCGCGGATGGCTTCGGCATCGACAAACGATGCCACCGCTTGCATATAGTCAGGAATGATATCCGCGGTGCGATATTGCCCCTCGATCCCCATTGGCTCGGGAGCCATGGTCTCTTCGAGCTCTTCGATGACATCCTGGTTGGCGGTCGAGCCGTCACCCATGCGAATCTTGAGACACAGATAACCCTGCGGATGATGGGACCCCGTCACCATGAGCGCGCCGCACGCCTCACCGTCATAAGCCGCCGCCCACGTAAGGGCAGGGGTCGGAACAGGTCGCGAAGCGAGCACGGCGTCTAGCCCGTGCGCTGCTAGCACACCCGCCGCAAGCTCAGCGAACTCGCGCGCCAGGGGCCGAGTGTCGAACCCTATATATACCGTTTTGCCCGGATTGGTCTTTTGCCACAACTCGCCGACGGCATCGGCGATACGGGCAACGTTATCGGCATTGAAGTCCTCATCGACGCGAGCGCGCCAACCGTCAGTTCCAAAATGAATTATCGCGCACACGCGCAGACACCTCACAGTGTTTGGATCATGGTACGCATGAGGTATACCCGCGATACACACTCGGCAACCTGCCGGCACCAGCATTCACCATTTGGGCAAATGCTGCCGAGGACATGCAGGCAATAAAAAAACCGCCCCGTATGGAGCGGTTTTGCCCTTTATATATCGAGCGCCTCGGCCATCGCTGCCGTAGTGATTGCCGTGGTTCCACAGCAACTGCCCACCATTGCGGCACCGGCATGTCTCCATTCGATGCATGCGCGCGCGAAAGCTTCGGGGTTCTCGTGCCATACGGGGCCATCCTGAGTCTGGACCGGATCGCCCACGTTGGGACGCACCGTGACGGGAGTAGTCGCCGATGCAACCATCCTGGGCACCGCCGCGTTCGCGGCCGCAAGCGAACAGCAATTAACACCAACCGAGTTTGCGCCGTGTTTTTCGGCGTACAAAACGGCTGCCTCGATGTTGAGGCCATCGCCCAACAGGTCGCCCTTGTCATCAACGACAAAACTCACCAGGACAGGCATGCCGTCAGCGGCATCTCGAGCGCCGGCAAGCATGGGCTGCAAATTACGGATAGACGTCACCGTCTCGATCAGCAGACCATCAACACCAGCATTGAGCAAGGCGTGCGCCTGTTCGCGCGCAATGCCTCGGATCTCACGAAACTCGGCAGAGTCCTCGGCAAACCACTCAATACCGATCGGACCCATCGAGCCCAGCAGCAGCTGAGGGTGCGCCTGGCGGGCATCGTCGACGGCCCCGCGATTGACCTCCGCCACGGACGGCGCAATCTGGTCGTGCTTGAGGGCATAGCTTGATGCCTGAAAGGTATTGGTAATGAGCACCTGCGCACCGGCGGCGACATACAAGCGATGGATACGAGAAACGGTCTGCGGCTCCGCCAGATTCCAAAACGCCGGTGGAATATCGGCGGCGTCGTACTCACTCAACAGAACACTGCCCATGGGGCCCTGCGCCAACAAGGTCTCGCTCGACAAGCGGCGCGTAAGTTCCTCGGCACCAAAGCGGTTGTAATAACTCGTATCCATATATATCCCGCTATTCCTCGACGCTGATTCCCTGCTTTTCGAGATAGGCGAGCCAGCGGTTCATCGTGTCCTCGGATAGCGCATGCTCCATCATGCAGGCCTCGGAATCGGCTCGCTCAAATTCGACACCGAGCTCCTGAACCAAAAACGTGCGGACGAGGCGATGACGGTACCAGATAGCCGTGCCAACCTCGCGGCCGCGATCGGTCAGGACTACCTTGCCGTAGTGCGATTGCTCGACAAGCTCGGATGCCTTGAGCGCCGAAACCGCTTTATTGACCGATGCCTTGGAGACGCCAAGGCGCTGCGCGATGTCGACCGATCGCACGCCGTTGGTTTCCCCCTCTTCGCTTTCAATGCGAACCATGCACTCCAAGTAGTCTTCGTTCGCCACCGTCAGATGTAGTTCGCGCGAGCTATTTGTCGTATCCATGATCTTCCGTCCCTTCTGCATTCAATGGCTGATTCTACCCCATCCAAGCGTCGCGGTATGCCGTGGCATACCGTGCTAGAGTTCTTGTTGCACACGACGACCAAGATTGGAGCGGTCTTTATGGAAAACACCACCACGAACCCCGATGTCCTCGAGCGCTTTTTGCGCTACGTCCAGATCAACACGCAGTCCGAGGATGCAAACTGCGACCAGGTACCTTCGAGCGCCGTTCAGTTTGACCTTGCCAACGTGCTGGCTGAAGAGCTGCGCGAGCTTGGGGCGGAAGATGCCCACGTGACCGAGCATGCCTATGTCTGCGCGCATATCCCCGCAAGTGCGGGCGCTGAGGACAAGCCCGCCCTGGGCCTGATCGCCCATCTCGACACCACCGAAGTTGCACCGGGCGCCGGCGTGAAGCCGCACATCGTACACTACGAAGGCGGCGACCTGGTCTGCGGCACGGTTGACGGTAAGCCCGTTGCCATGAGTACCGCCAAGCTTCCCGCCCTGAACGACCTCGCGGGTGAGGACTTGGTCTGCAGCGATGGCACCACGCTGCTGGGCGCGGACGACAAGGCAGGCGTCGCCGAGATCATGTCGCTTGTCGCGCGTATCGCTCAGGACCCTTCTCTGCCCCATCCCGCACTCGGCATTTGCTTCTGCCCTGACGAGGAGATCGGTCACGGAGCCGAGCTGTTGGATATCGATACCTTTGGCTGCAAGTACGCCTACACGGTCGACGGCGGCCCCATCGGCGAGCTGGAGTGGGAGTGCTTTAACGCCGCCGAGGCGACCATCCGCTTTGAGGGCCAGTCCATCCACCCGGGCGACGCCAAGGGCCGTATGGTCAACGCAGGCAATCTGTTCTGCGACTTCAACGCGTTGCTCCCCTACGTGCAGCGCCCGGAGTATACGGAAGGCTACGAGGGCTTTTATCACCTTGAGGGCGTATCTGCAACCGTCGATCACGCCACGGCGCGCTACATCGTCCGCGACCATGACGCCGCCAAGTTCCAGCAGAAACTCGACCTTATTGATGCCGCCGCCTCGATGCTCAACCAGCGTCTGGGTGAGGAGCGCGTAACGGTCGAGATTAAGCAGCAGTATCGAAATATGGCCGAAATCGTTCGTGACTATCCCGAGCTTATTGATGTTGCCAAGGAAGCCTACCTTGCCTGCGGCGTTGAGCCCCAAGTGCTGCCGATTCGCGGCGGCACCGACGGCGCGCAGCTGTCGTTCCGCGGTCTGCCCTGCCCCAACCTTTCCACCGGCGGCTATTGCTACCACGGCGTCAACGAGTTCGTCCCGGTCAGTTCGCTCGTCAAGATGACCGACGTGCTCCAGGAGCTCGTCGCCCGCTTTGCATAAGGAACTCGAACAATTTAGGTAAGCAAAACCGCCCCGTCCTCTACAGAGAACGGGGCGGTTTTTGATACAAGGGGAGTAGTCAACATCGCAGGTTGAGCCAACGTCAGCGAGCGACGTCCAAGGCGAACAAGTTGGCATGAAAAAGGCAGGGCATTGACCTTCTGGTCATGCCCTGCCTTTTGAATGACAAATTGTCGCCTTGGGCGGCGCGCAGCGTCGAGCCGTTACGGCGTTTGGTAAAACGCCGTAACTTAGTAGTTGGCTTCGTAGCCGTTGCCGTCGCCGATGGGCTCTTCGTAGTAGTCCGAATCGCTCGAATCGCTTGAATCATCGGAATCGTCAGAGCTGACCGATGAGGTTGCGGTACCGTTTGCGTAGTCGTCAGACGTGTTGTTGTTCAGGTCGCCGATCGTAGAGCTGGAACCGTCGGAAAGACCCATGGTGTTGGGACCCTTGGGATCCTTGCCGGCATCGACGCGCTCCATCATTTCCTTGAGTTCGTCCTCGTAGACAAAGACGTAGCTCACACCGTCGATCATGGTGCTGTCGTCGGCGTACGAGGGCAGGTTGGCCGAGTAGATACCGTCGACATCCATACCGCGCATGGCATTGACCGTAGCCACGATATCCTGAACGCTCATATCGGTTACGAGCATATCGGACAGCGAATTAACCAGGCCAAAGATCTTCGTGGCATCGAAGTTATTGAGAATCTGGTTGGCAAGGGCGCCAAGCACCTGACGCTGGTGGCGCATGCGCGTGTAATCGCCGTCGGCATAGGTGTAGCGGCAGCGGGCATAGGTAAGGGCGGTGGCGCCGTCCATATGCTGCTGGCCAGCGGTAATCTTAATATCCAGGTGCTCGGGGTCGTCAACATCATCGGTTGCGTTAATGTCGATACCGCCAACCGAATCAATCAGCGCCTGCATACCGTCGAAGCTGACCTCGGCATAGTGGGAAATCTGAACACCGCACAGCTCGTTGACCGCCTCGACCATGGCCTCGGCGCCGCCAACGGTATGGCAGGCGTTGATCTTCATGGTCTCGCCCTTGTACTCGACCTTGGTGTCGCGCGGAACGGAAATGAGCGTCGCCTGCTTTTGCGTGGGGTCGATGCGTGCCAGGATAATCGAGTCGGCACGATACGTATCCTCGCCCGGACGGCCGTCGGTACCAAGAAGCAGCACGTAGAACGGATCCTTTGCCTCATCGGTGTCAACCAGAACCCGACGCAGATTGTCGGTAATGACATTAGAATCGCCGAGCTTGCCCATAATGGTGGCAAACCACAGGCCGGCAGCGGTAGTGGCACTCAACAGCACGCCAAGCACGACAATGAGCGCGACGTGACGAATCGTGTGGCTACGACGACGTTGGCGAGCGCGCTCGGAATAGCGAGCCACGTTATCGCGACTGTAGATCTTGGCCTGCGCACCAGTTGAGGGTCTTCGGGTGGTGGTATCTGCGAGGGGCTTTTTATTAAACATAGGCAACCTGTATTAGTAGATGACGGGATCGGGGACGGTAGCATGCTCGACATGCGCGCCGAGCGCCTGCAGCTTTTCGACAAACTGCTCGTAGCCGCGCTTGATGTGATGGATAGCCGAAACCTCGGTCGTCCCGTCGGCGATCAAGCCCGCTACGACGAGGGCCGCTCCGCCGCGCAGATCGGGCGAGGTAACCTGTGCACCCGAGAAGCCCTTGACGCCATGAATCATGGCATGATGGCTCTCGATACGAATGTCGGCACCCATGCGCACCAGCTCAGAGGCAAACATAAAGCGATTCTCGAAGATGTTTTCGGTAATAACAGAACTGCCGTCGGCAAGGGCGGAGAGCACCATAATCTGTGCCTGCATGTCGGTCGGGAAACCGGGGAACGGAAGCGTCTGGATGTCGACCGGCTTGATACGCTCGGCACGGTTCACATGGACGCCATCCTCGACGCGCTCGCAGTCGATACCCATGAGCTCCATCTTCTTGAGCACCATGCCCAAGTGAATGGGGCAAAAGCCCGTGACATCGACACCGCGATCGTCGGCCATCAACGCACCGGCAACGATAAAGGTACCGGCCTCGATGCGGTCGCCCACCACGCGATGGGTAACGGGATGGAGCTCTTCCACGCCTTCGATAGTCACGACGGGCGTACCGGCGCCAACAATCTTGGCGCCCATCTCGTTGAGCATGTTAGCGAGATCGACGATCTCGGGCTCGCGGGCGGCATTGTCGATAACCGTGGTGCCCTGTGCGCGCACAGAGGCCATGATGAGGTTCTCGGTCGCACCGACGCTGGCGAACTCGAGCGTGACGGTGGTACCGCGCAGACCTTGGGGCGCATTAGCGTTGATGTAACCGTGGGCGGTATCGAACTCAACGCCCAGGGCCTCAAGACCAAGAATATGCATATCGATCTTGCGAGCACCCAGGTTGCAGCCGCCCGGCATGGCAATTTTGGCGCGATGGAAGCGGCCCAGCAGGGGTCCCATGACGGCGGTGGAAGCGCGCATCTTGGCAACGAGCTCGTAGGGGGCCTCCCATGAATCGACCTGAGAGGTATCAATCTCGAGCGTGTGCTCGTCGAGAACATCGATCGTAGCGCCCATGCCCTTGAGCACCTTGCCCATCACGTGGACATCGGAAATATCGGGCACGTTCTGCAGCGTCGTCTTGCCCGGCGCCAGAAGCGTTGCCGCCATGAGTTTGAGCGCGGAGTTCTTGGCGCCCGAGACGGGCACGGAGCCTCCGATGGCGTGGCCACCCTCAACGCGGATAATATCCAAGGTCTACCCTTTCAAAAAGCATGCCCGGGGTGGCTGGGCCATCCCGGGCATGATGTGTTCGCAAATGGTCGAACGCTAAATCGTTTGACTATTGGGCAAGCTTGAGCTTACACCATGCGATTTCATTATAGAGGTAGGCGCGGCGTGCATCATCCTCCGACAAATTACCCAGCTTCTCTTCAAAACCTTGAATATCAGCTTTAAGCTTGTCGGCATCGACGGTCGCCAAATCGCAAGCGCGCTCGGCGAGAACGGTCACGACATCGTCCGCAACCTGGGCATAGCCGCCGGCCACGGCAAACGTGTGGTCGACAGTGCCCATGGCCTTATCGGAAACGCGAACGTAACCGCGGTCGATCGTGCAGATCTCGCTGGAGTGAGCAGGCAGAACACCAAACTCGCCATCCGTGGACGGAATCGACACAAACGCAGCGTCGCCCTCATAGGCGCAGCTCACGGGGCACACGATGCGGATACGCATAACCTACTTCTCCCCCATCTTGCGGGCGCGCTCGCGCACGTCCTCAATCGTGGAAGCATAGCGGAAAGCCTGCTCGGGCAGGTCATCGGCCTTGCCGTCGACAATCTCGGCGAAAGAGCGGACGGTATCCTCGACGCGGACGTAGACACCGGGGTTGCCGGTGAACTTCTCGGCGACGTGGAAGGACTGCGAGAGGAACTGCTGAATCTTACGGGCACGGTTGACCGTAAGGCGCTGCTCCTCGGACAGCTCGTCCATACCCAGAATGGCGATGATGTCCTGAAGGTCGGAGTACTCCTGCAGGAGCTCCTGGACCTTGACGGCGACACGGTAGTGCTCCTCGCCGACGATCGAGGGATCGAGAGCGTCGGAGGAAGACGCGAGCGGGTCGATAGCCGGGAACAGGCCGAGCGACGAAATGCTACGCGAAAGAACCGTGGTGGCGTCGAGGTGCGTAAACGTCGTGGCAGGCGCCGGGTCGGTCAGGTCGTCTGCGGGGACGTAGACAGCCTGGACGGAGGTAATGGAGCCCGTCTTGGTCGAGGTAATGCGCTCCTGGAGGTCGCCCATCTCGGTTGCCAGCGTGGGCTGGTAACCAACGGCGGACGGCATACGGCCCAGCAGTGCGGAAACCTCGGAACCTGCCTGGGAGAAGCGGAAGATGTTGTCGATGAACAGCAGAACGTCCTGGCCGCGATCGCGGAAGTACTCAGCGGTGGTAAGGCCGGCCAGACCGATGCGCAGACGCGCTCCGGGCGGCTCGTTCATCTGACCATAGACCAAGCAGGTCTTGTCGATAACGCCAGACTCGCTCATCTCGAGGAACAGGTCGGTGCCCTCGCGGGTACGCTCGCCGACGCCGGTGAACACCGAGGTGCCGCCGTGCTCCTGGGCGAGGTTGTTGATGAGCTCCTGAATCAGAACGGTCTTGCCGACGCCGGCGCCGCCGAACAGGCCCGTCTTGCCGCCACGGATGTAGGGCTCGAGCAGGTCGACGGCCTTGATGCCGGTCTCGAAGATCTCGGTCTTGGTGGTGAGCTCGTCAAAGCGGGGCGCTGCATGGTGGATGGGGTAGAACTCCTCCACCTCGGGCATGGGCTTGCCGTCGACGGGCTTGCCCATAACGTTCCAAATTCGGCCGAGCGTCTTGGGGCCAACGGGCATCTTCATGGGCTCACCGGTATCGGTGGCGATGAGGCCGCGCTGCAGGCCGTCGGTCGAGGACATGGCAACCGTGCGGACGACGCCGCCCGGAAGCTGGCTCTCGACCTCGAGGATCGTGCTCAGATGACCGATCGGGGTCTCGGCCTCGACCGTGAGCGCGTTGTAGATCGGGGGCACCGCGCCGTCAAACTTGACGTCGACGACAGGGCCGATGATTCGCACGATGCGACCATCACCGGCAGTCGTCTTCTTGGTGGCTTCCTCGACCGCAAGCTTTACGGTGTTATTAGCCATTACTGTTCCTCCAATGCTGAGGCTCCGCCGACGATCTCGTTAATCTCGGTCGTGATCGAAGCCTGGCGCACGCGACTATACGTGCGGGTAAGGGTCGAGATGATCGCGGTGGCGTTTTCCGTCGCGGAGTGCATGGCCTTGCGGCGTGCACCCTGCTCGGCAGCCGCCGAATCGATCAGGGCCTGGTAGATGACCGTCAGGATATAAGACGGCACAAGCTTGCCGAGAACATGCTCGGGAGAGGGCACGAACTCGAACGTGGACGAGATGCGCTTAGGGGCGTCGGTCTCGTTCTTACGCGGACCGTGGGCCATAGCGATCATCTCGGGATCGAGCGGCAACAGATGCTCGACGCGAAGCTCCTGATCCACGCGGTTCTTGGCGTGGTGGTAGACAAGCTCGACACGGTCAAGCTCACCGGCACGATACGCATCGCAGATATGAGAGGAGATCATGCGGGCCTGATTGAAATCGGGCTCAGAGGAGTTGCCCTCAAAGTGCATGACGACGTTTGCGCGGTCACGGAAATACGTGGCCGGTTTGCGCCCACACGCGATGATCTCGCACTCGATGCCGTCGTTCGCCCAAGAAGCGGCGAGCTTTTCGGCCGTGCGCTCCACCGTCGTATTGAAACCGCCGGCAAGGCCGCGGTCAGAAGCAATGACGACAATCAGGCCACGCTTAACGCTCTCATGCTTCTGCAGCATGGGATCGGTGCCCGAACAGGAGGCGTCGCCGGCGACCGTCAACATGACGTCGGTCAGCGCCTCCTTATAGGGCTCGGCCTGCTTGGAGCGATCGAGGGCACGACGGATCTTGGCCGTAGAGACCATCTCCATCGTGCGCGTGATCTGCTTGGTCGTGGTAACCGAGGAGATTCGCTTCTTAATGTCGCGAAGGTTGGCCATGGGGCTTAGTTCTCCTCTGATCCAGAAACATCCGAATGGTGCTTGGCCATGAACTGCTGCTTGAAGTCGCCGATGACGCGCAAGAGCTCAGCCTTGGTGTCATCATCGATCTTCTTGGCGCGAACCTTGTCGAGCAGCGAACCAAAGCCATTGTCCATGTACTCGATGAGCTCGGCACGGAAGGGCAGCACGTCGGCGATCTCCAGGTCATCCAGGAAGCCCTCGTTGCCAGCGAACAGCGTAACGATCTGCTCGCCAACCTCAAACGGCTTGTAACGCGGCTGCTTCAGGAGCTCGGTCATGCGAGCACCATGGGTCAGCTGCTTCTGAGTAGCCTCGTCGAGGTCGGAGCCGAACTGCGTAAAGCCAGCGAGCTCCTGGTACGAAGCGAGGTCCAGGCGAAGGTTGCCGGCAACCTGCTTCATAGCCTTGGTCTGAGCGTCGCCACCGACGCGGGACACGGAGATGCCCACGTCGACTGCCGGGCGCTGACCCTGGAAGAAGAGCTCGGACTGCAGGTAGATCTGACCATCGGTAATGGAAATAACGTTGGTCGGAATGTAGGCCGAGACGTCGCCGTCCTGGGTCTCGATGATCGGCAGTGCCGTCATGGAGCCGTAACCGTTCTTCTTGGACATCTTGACGGCACGCTCGAGCAGACGAGAGTGCAGGTAGAAGATGTCGCCAGGATAGGCCTCGCGTCCGGGCGGACGATGCAGCGTCAGCGACATCTGACGGTAGGCCACAGCCTGCTTGGACAGGTCGTCGTAGATGACGAGCACGTGGCCGCCGGGGTTGGTCTCGCTGGCGGGCTTGCCGTCCTCGCCGTTGTACATGAAGAACTCGCCGATAGCGGCACCGGCCATAGGCGCGATGTACTGCATAGGGGCGGAATCGGCAGCGGTGGCCGAAACGATGATGGTGTAGTCGAGCGCACCGTGCTGAGCGAGGGTCTCGCGGATGTTGGCAACCGTGGAGGCCTTCTGGCCGATGGCGACATAGATGCAGACCATGCCCTTGCCGCGCTGGTTGAGGATAGCGTCGATGGCGATGGCGGTCTTACCGGTCTGACGGTCGCCGATGATGAGCTCACGCTGACCGCGGCCAATAGGCACCATGGAGTCGATAGCGAGCAGACCGGTCTGAACCGGCTCGCACACCGGGGTACGATCGATGACGCCGGGAGCCTTGAACTCGATGGGGCGACGGTGCGTGGCGACGATGTCGCCCAGGCCGTCGATGGGCTGGCCGAGCGGATTGACGACGCGGCCGAGCATGGCACGGCTCACGGGGATATCCATAATGCGGCCAGTGGTGCGGCACTCGTCGCCTTCCTTGATGGAGTCGACGGCACCGAACAGAACGGCGCCGACCTCGTCACGGTCAAGGTTCTGGGCAAGGCCGAAGACGGTCTCACCGGTATCGGAGCTCTTGAACTCCAGAAGCTCGCCTGCCATGGCGCTCTTGAGGCCGGAGACGCGCGCGATGCCGTCGCCTACCTCGTCGACCGTTGAAACCTCATGCGTATCGACCGTCGCGGAGAGGCTCGTGAGCTGCTCCTGCAGTTTCTTGGCGATATCCTGGGCATTGAGGGTTTCGGACATTAGGCTTCACCTCCGTACGAATTAGCAGAGTTTGCGAGGGTCTCCTGCGCGATGCGCAGCTGCGTCTTGACGGAAATGTCACGACGCTCGCCGCGGGCCTCGAGCACCAGGCCGCCCACGATAGACGGGTCAACCTGCTCGATAAGGAATACCTTGCGGCCGAAGTCCTGCTCGCATTTCTTAGTGATGGTTTGACGCAGCTCGTCGTCGAGCGGGATCGCCGTGGTGACGGTCACGCCCACTACATCCTCGTCTTCCTCGGCAACATACTTAAAGGCAGCTGCCACCTTGGGAAGAAGGTCGAGCTGGTCGCGCTTGGACATGGTGTCGAGCACGGCGATGATCTCGGGGCTGGCAGAAGCCAAGCGCTCGATCATCTCGAGGTCCTCGAACACATGGTTCTCGGCCTTAGCGGCTTCCAGAAGGGAGCGCGCGTAGGTCTCGAGCACCTTGTCCTGATAGCGGCTAGTCGGCATTCAGGCTACCTGCTTCCTGGATGTAGCGCTCGATGAGCTTCTTCTGCTCGGCATCGTCCTCGAGTGCCTCGCCCACGATCTTGGTGGCGACGGCAACGGACAGGTCGGCGATGGAGCTCGCGGCACCGGCGTAAATGGACTTGCGCTCGTCCTCGACGGTCGTATGGGCCTTGGCGATGATCTCCTCGGCCTCCTTGTGAGCAGCCTCGATGATACGGGCGCGCTCGGACTCGGCGTCCTTACGGGCCTCGAGAACGATGTCGGCAGCCTGACGACGGGCGTCGGTAACGATCGAGTCGGACTCAGCGCGCTTGGCGATAGCCTCCTGCTTGGTCTTCTCGGCCTCGTCGAGGCTCTCCTCGATCTTCTTGCCGCGCTCCTCCATGGTTTTCATGATGCCCGGCAGGGCGACCTTGGCCAGCACGATCCAGATAATCAGGAAGGCGATAAGCGCCGGGATGAACTCCGCCATCTTAGGGATGAGGATGTCCGCACCGGCAGCGCCGTCCTCGGCGAACGCGGAAACCGGCATGAGCAGCGCGGCCGCGGACGCGGAGAGTGCGATCGCGCTCTTCTGGGATGAAAGATTCATACTTGACGCTCCGTGCTATTTAACGATCAGCGCGACTACGAAGCCGATCAGAGCCAGAGCCTCGCCGAAGGCGGAGCCCATAATGAAGACGGTGAACACGCGGCCCTGGACCTCAGGCTGACGGGCCATAGCACCCGTAGCACCCAGAGCAGACAGGCCGATAGCAAGACCAGCGCCGATAACACCGAGACCGTAACCGATAACTCCCACGATTCCTCCTTTGTCGTGCGTGTCTTATTTCACGCAGGATAACCTTTTTATAACTGCCGGGCTCCATGGGTACGGGCACCGGCGGTTTAACGAATTACCTTACCTTTAAGGCGCGAACGGAAGACTACTCCTCCTCCGCGACCTCCTCTGCCTCGGAGACATACACGGCGGTAAGGACCGTGAAGACGTAAGCCTGGATGGCGCCGACCACAAGCTCGATCGCATAGATCAGGATGAGGATGGCAAGCCAGGCCAGCGAAGGCAGGGCGCCAACGGCGTGGGCCGCGGAAACCTGCTGAAGCAGCGGCTGCATGAACATGCTCGCCATGATGGCGAACGAGCCCATGACCACGTGTCCTGCGAACATGTTGCAGAACAGACGGACGGCGAGCGTGATGAGGCGCAGGAAGGTCGAGAAAAGCTCGACGACCCACACGAGCACGTTCATCGGGAAGCTCACGCCCTGCGGGGCGAGGCTCTTGATGTAGCCGATCACGCCGTGAGCCTTGCATCCGTAGTAGATGAAGTACACGAAGGCGAAAATGGCGAGTGCGGCGGTGGAGCCGATTGCGCCGGTGCCGGGCTTCATTCCCGGAATCAGGCCGATCATGTTATTGATCAGGATGAACAGGAAAAGCGAGCACAGGAACGGGAAGTGCTTCTTCCAGTTCTCACCCACGACACCCTTGCCGATATCGTTCTCGACGTACTCGATGATGTACTCGAAACCGTTGACGAAGAAGCCCTTGGGAACCAGGGTCTGCTTCTTCTTGAACACGGCCAGGACGATCAGGAGCACGATCGTGGAGACGATCAGCCAAAACGAGTACTGCGTGATGCCGCAGCTCAGATCGCCCACGACAGGGGTGGAGCTGAACTCGCTGACCAGATGATTAATCTCATCAGGCAGCTTTTCAAAAATTTCCACGACTTACCTTTCGACCTCATGAGGATCTCGCAGCGCCTTGGCGACACGAACCGCGCAGGCGGCCATAAAGGCCACGAAGCCGATCGCCTCGCCCAGGAGGAACATGCGAAATGCCTCTCCGAACAACACAAACACAACCAAGGTAAAGACGAGCAGGGCGATTGCCGAGACCGCCAGACTCACCATACCCTTGAGCATGTCCGCATTCTGTTTATCGTCAAGAACCGGCTTGAGCGTAAAGACAAAGGGAAGGAAGGCAATTGCGCCCGCGATGGCGCCTGCAACGATAGCGAGCAGATCGGCTATCTGAAACACTGGCGTCCTCACTTTCCTTTTTAACGCTTCACAGAACAGTTCCCGCCAAACATTGGTGACTATTGTACGAGCCAATCGCTAAAGTACAACCGAAAAAGCATCGGTTAATACGCACCTGTTCGTTTTCTTAAGACCTTCTTTATGCCGCAGGTACGGTAATACGTTTTTCTCGAACCCTGCAGGGCAAAACGTCCGTTAACAGGAGTGCGCGCGGTCGCCTTTTGTTCGTCCGCGCGCACCGTTTCTTCGTATTTGCAGCCGCGGCCGTTTAGCCCAGCGACTAGAGCGTGCCGTAGATGCGGTCGCCGGCGTCGCCGAGGCCGGGAACGATGTAGGCAGCCTCGTTGAGATGGTCGTCGATGGCGCAGGTATAGATATGCACATCTGGGTCCTTCTCGGTCAGCGACTTGAGGCCCTCGGGGGCCGCGACGATGCACAGCATGCGGATGTCCTTGACACCGCGCCCGCGCAGGTAGCTGATGGCCATCTCGGCCGAACCGCCCGTGGCAAGCATGGGGTCGACGACCAGGCAGATGCGCTGGTCGATATCCTTGGGCATCTTGCAGTAATACTCGTGCGGCTCGTGGGTGACCTCGTCGCGCTCCATGCCGATGTGACCCACGCGAGCGGAGGGCACCAGGTCGAGGATGCCGTCGACCATGCCAAGGCCCGCACGCAGGATGGGCACGATGGCGAGTTTCTTGCCGGCAAGCTGTTTGAACGTGGCGGTAGTGATGGGGGTCTCGACCTCGACGTCTTCCATAGGCAGGTCGCGCATGGCCTCGTAGCCGTCAAAAAGCGCGAGTTCGCGCACGAGCTGACGGAACTGGTTGGTGCCGGTGTTTTTGTCGCGCAGGATCGACAGCTTGTGCTGGACGAGCGGGTGATCGACAAGCGTCACACGGGACGCATCGTAGGTGACGGTCATGGATTGATTGCCCCTTTCGTTGCGGCCGCAAAACGGCCTTGCTGACAAGGCGCGCAGCAATGTTGCCGCCGCACGCCATGCATTAGTTTAGCGGTTTGTTGTATCGAGCAGCCCATCGCAGCCCTACTGTGAGGTGCTGAGCGAGCGCCTGACTGCATCACGCCAGCCCGCAAGGTTTTGCTCGCGGCGCTCGGCGGACATGTGGGGAAGGAAGGTCCTAACGATCTGGGCATTTTGCTCCAGCTCTTCCAGGTCTTCCCAATAGCCGACGGCAAGACCCGCCAAGTACGCGGCACCGATTGCCGTGGTCTCCACCGTCTCGCATTGCAGCACGGGGATATCCAGCAGGTCGGCCTGGAATTGCATGATGAACTCGTTGCGCGAGGCACCGCCATCGACAGACAGGCGCTCAATCGAAAGCCCCACGTCCTGCTCCATGGCGCGCAGCACGTCGTAGCTCTGATATGCCATGGATTCGCAGGCGGCACGTACGATGGTCGCACGGCTCGAGGCGCCGGTCAGACCGCACACGATACCGCGAGCATGCGGGTCCCACCAGGGAGCACCCAAACCCGCAAAGGCGGGAACGAAGTAGCAGCCCTCGTTGTCGCTAATCGAAGCAGCGAGTTGTGCCGACTCGCTCACGCTCGAGATGATGCCCATGTTGTTGCGAAGCCAGTTCATCGTTGAGCCGGCGGCAAAAATAGAGCCCTCGAGCGCATAGCTGACTTTGCCGTCCGCAGCGATACCGATGGTGGAGACCAGGCCATTCTTGGATTCGACGATCTCGTCGCCGGTGTTCATGAGCATAAAGCAACCCGTGCCATAGGTGTTTTTGGTCTGGCCGGGACGGAAACAGCAGTGGCCGAACAGCGACGCCTGTTGGTCACCCGCCACGCCCATGATGGGCGGCATGTTGGTCATGATGTCGCTCGCGACGCGGCCGTAGTCGCCCGAGCTCCAGCGAACCTCGGGCATCATGGAACGTGGAACGTCAAAGAGTGCCAGCAGGTCGTCGTCCCAATCGAGCGTATGGATATTAAAGAGTGCCGTGCGGCTGGCATTGGTGTAGTCGGTGGCAAAGACCTGGCCGCCGGTGAGGTTGTAGATGAGCCAGGTGTCGATGGTGCCAAACATGAGGTCGCCCGCCGCCGCGCTCTCGCGTGCGCCGTCGACGTTGTCGAGAATCCACTGCACCTTGGAGGCCGAGAAATACGGGTCGAGCGTGAGTCCCGTGCGGGAGCGCACCAGCCCTTCTGCGCCCTGCTCGACAAGCTCGTCGATCAGAGGTGCGGTACGGCGGCACTGCCATACGATAGCGTTATAGATCGGCTGACCGCTCACGCGATCCCAGACCACCGTGGTCTCGCGCTGGTTGGAGATGCCGATGGCGGCAATGCGGTCGGAGTGGATACCGCTCTTAAACTGGACTTCCATCATGACGGCGATCTGGCTAGCAAGGACCGCCATGGGGTCTTGCTCCACCCAGCCGGGACGCGGAAAGCTGGTTTTGACGCTGCGACGTGCCTGCGCGACGATGCAGCCGTACTCGTCGACGATGGTCGCAAGTACCGAGGTGGTGCCGCAGTCGAGCGCCATGATGTAGGAACCGCCAAAGTCAAACGAGGCATATTCCATGCCCAGGCTGCCCAGATTCAACGACATCGCTTAAACCTTTCTATTGCATCGGGTCGGACAGGACCCGTTCGATCTCTGATGCGGGAAGTGCGCCTTGGCGCAGGATCTGGAGCTCGCCGTGCTGAAACGACACGATGGTCGAGGCGTCGCGACACGGGGTCTCACCGGCGTCGACGGCAACATCGACCCCCTCCAGGATGCGACCCTCCACCGTGATAAAACTTGCCGGCGCGGGCGCGCCATGCGTGTTGGCGCTGGTGCAGGCAAGGGGGCTGCCACAGGCGCGAATGAGCGCCTGCACCACGGGCGAGGCCGAAGCGCGAAGTGCCACCGTGTCGTCGGCAGCGCGCATAAAGGTCGGCACGCAGGGAGCTGCCTTGACCACGATAGTCAGGGCTCCCGGCCAGCATCGTCGCGCGAGTATGCGGGCATCTTCCGGGATATCCACGCCATAGCGGTCGAGTGCTTCGACGCCATCGACCAGCCAAGCGACGGTTTGCGTGAGTTCACGTTGCTTGAGAGTGAAGATACGGCGATAGCCGGTGCCGAGCGCAGGAACTGCGGCGCCATTGACGGCAGCCTGCGGATCGCGCGGCCACGATGGGAATTCGCTTGTATCTTGGGGCACGGCGTCCGAGAAGGCGTTGACTGCCACGGCGACACCGTAGACGGTCTCGGTCGGGATCAAAGCCAGGCCGCCGCGGCCGAGCACCTCGGCCGTGCGCTCGACGGCAAGCCGATGCGGCTCGCGCGTTCCCTCGTATACCCGATAGACCGTCTGCATGTGTATGCCAGCCCCTTACGCTCTGGTGCAAGTTTGTTTACTGTGGGGCATTCTCGCACGAAACGTTCAACCTATTTGCCCAGAGCGCATGTTGGTTTGGTGAGCGGCTCTAGTAGTCGGTGAAAGTGAGGGGGTTATTGGACTGCGACGAACTTCTTTGGCCTGCCGGCGTGACGTTCTTGGGCGGCGTAACGCTCGATGCTGTCTATCGTTATCATCCGACGGCCGTCGACGAGTTCAACATCGAGCTTTCCGGCTTTGACCAGCGCGGTAATCCGCGGAGCGGAGACTTTGAGGTCCAGCGCTGCGTCTTTAAATGTTCGGCACGCCGCTTCCCGAGCGTCCTCGTGGTCGATTTCGACTGAAAGGGCCACGACCTCGGCCGAGCGTTCGTACCCTGCCGGAGTCAAACCGTTGTTGAGGTCGTCGGCCAAAAACGCCATCAGTGCCTCGGTGGCATGGGCAATCGCTTCTTCGCGCGTATCGCCATCGGCAAAGGCGCCGGGAATCTGCGGGAAGCTAGCGCAGTAACCATCGTCTTCTTTTATGAGAACGCAGTCATAGGTAAATCGCTGCCTCATTTTGCCTCCAACTACCATCCAGCTTGGCGACGAATACTTGCCCACGTGCCCTTCTTTGGTCGATCACCACCAGAGCCGTTCACGGTGACAACGCGGTCACCAGAAACATACTTAGCATGACTACCGACTTGCGCGACCTTCACGAATCCATCGTGCTTGAGTAGGGCAATGATTTCCCGAAAGGTAGGAGGTTGCATGGGCCGACCTCTTTCAGCCGTCCTAATTATAAACTACTTTATAATTTTTGCTAACCAGTTAATAAATATTACTGGCGTTGCTTGGGCTCGGTGACGATGGCTCGGACAATGCGGGGGCGATCGGTGAGGTCGTGGACGATACGCACGTCCGAAAGGCCTGCTTGACGACAGAGCTCGGCCGCGGCGTCGAGCGCGCCCTCGTAGAGCTCGCAGGCAAACAGGCCGCCGGCACGCAGCATGTAGGGCGCCGCGTTGAGCAGGCGGCGGAAGATATCGAGACCGTCGGCACCGCCCTCGAGCGCCAGATCGGGCTCAAAGTCCTTGACCTCATGCGGCAGCGAGCGCATGACGTCGGTCGGGATGTAAGGTGGGTTGGAGACGAGCACATCAAAGGTGCCCCACTCTTCGCGGGGAATGGAACTCACCAGGTTTGTGAGGCTGAAGGCGACCTCGTCGGACGTGAGGCCAAGCGCATCACGGTTTTTGGTGGCCAGATCGATGGCGCGCGGCTCGATATCGGTAGCAGTGCAGGTAACGTGGCCGCGGCGCTCCCAGGCAAGGGAGAGCGAAATGCAGCCCGTGCCGCAGCCGACCTCGAGAACGCGGGCAGTGCGGGGCTCGGCTGGGGCAGATACGTTGGCCTCGGCGGCATCTTGCGCGGGAGTCGCCTGTTGGTCGTTGTCCTCAATGGCGATGCCGTATTCGTCGAGCTCGGGCTCGGGGGTTTCCATGGCCTCTGCTTCTGCCGCTTCGGCTTCTGCCGCCTGCGCGGCGGCTTCCTCGGCCTCGCGATCGGCCAGTTCCTCGGCATAAGCGCGACTGCCCAGCACATCGCCGCCTAGCGCCGCCTCGTCGGCAGCTGTGAGGTTGGCGGCACGGCGCTCGGCCGTCGCTCGCTCGTCGGCCAATGCGGCCTCGGCCTTGCGTGCCTGCTCGACCTCATCGTTCCAAGGCAGCTCAACACGCTGACGGGCAGCGGCCTCGGGGCTCAGTACCTCGGCATCCAGATAATTGAGGACTTCCTCGACGAGCATCTCGGTCTCGGGGCGCGGAATGAGCACACCGGGGGCGCACGCGACGTCGATCATGCGAAACTGCGTGCTGCCCGTGATGTATTGCAGCGGCTCGCCCTTAGCGCGGCGGACAACGGCCGCATGCATGGTCTCGAGCTGGGCCGCGTTAAGCGTCTCGTCCATACGCATATATAGGTCAATGCGCGCCAGGCCCGTGGCGGCGCACAGCAGCCACTCGGCAGAAAGACGGGGGTGCTCCTCGCCGCGCTCGGCCAGGTACTCCTTGGTCCACTCGAGACAACGCTTGATGGTCCAAATCTCGTTTGCCATGGGGCCCTCCCCTCTTAAGCGCCGGACGGCGCGCGAATGTCGGAGCAGATTGTAAGCGAGGCCAGCGCTTGGCAAGGGGCGATTGAAGGCGATTATCGAGAATCAGCCCAGAATTTTGCACCGAGCTCGCTCAAAGTGTTCATTCGCCGACGTCTAGATTTGCATTCGTCAAGCTTTTGGCAAGGTTGCCCCAAAACTGACCAATATCTAACCAAATACTTGCCACATCGCTTGACGCGCGACGCACCAAAAAGGGCCCCGCGACTTCTTGGACGATTTTTTGAGCATTATTTTCGGTAGCGGATAGATATCGTTAATTGCTTTTAGCAGGCAAGCAGCTCAAAGGCCATCACAGCTGATTGAATAACACCTCAAAGCAATATGCCCAACCTAGTCATTTAAGAACGTCCCCAATGACCACCTCTAAGGCGCCGCAGGTTGAGCATAAGTCAGCGAAAACGCCCCTAAGCGAGCAAGGTGACGTGAAATGAAAGGGCGCTGACCTTCTGGTCGCGCCCTTGAAATTGAACGTCAGATTGCCGCTTAGGGGCGTTTGCAGCGTCGACTCGTTACGCGGTTTGGTAAAACCGCGTAACCCGTTACACAGCCTGTGCCAGCTTCTCGGCTCGCTCGGCGGCGGCGAGCGCCTCGATGACGGTGCCGAGCTGGTCGCCCAGAAGGACGCCGTTGTAGGTGGAGTTGAAGCCGATGCGGTGATCGGTCACGCGGTCCTGGGGCTGGTTGTAGGTACGGATCTTCTCGGAACGGTTGCCGTGGCCGATCTGGCTCTGGCGCTCGGCACCGAGCTCCGCCTGCTGCTTCTCGAGCTCCATCTCGTACAGACGGGCGCGCAGCATCTGCATGCAGACTTCGCGGTTCTGGATCTGGGAGCGCTGTTCCTGCGACTGCACCACGGTGTTGGTGGGCAGGTGGGTGATGCGCACGGCGGAGTAGGTGGTGTTAACGCACTGACCGCCAGGGCCGGAGGCACAGTAGGTATCGATGCGCAGGTCGGACTGGTTGATCTGAACGTCGATCTCCTCGGCCTCGGGAAGCACGGCGACGGTTGCCGTGGAGGTCTGGATGCGACCCTGGGACTCGGTCTTGGGAACGCGCTGGACGCGGTGCACGCCGGACTCGAACTTCATGACGGAGTAGACGCGGTCGCCCTCGACCTTGAACTCGATGGACTTAAAGCCGCCGGCCTCGCTGGGGCTGGAGTCGAGCACGGTGGTCTTCCAGCCGCGCGACTCGCAGAAGCGCTGATACATCTTGTACAGGTCGCCGGCGAAGATGGCCGCCTCGTCGCCACCGGCGGCGGAGCGAATCTCGACGATGGTGTTCTTGTCGTCGTTGGGGTCGCTCGGGATGAGCATGTACTTAATGTCTTCCTCGAGCTGGGGAAGCTTGGCCTCGTTTTCGGAGATGTCCATCTGGAGCATCTCCTTCTCATCGGCATCGGTCGTATCGTGGAGCATTTCCTTGGCAGCCTCGATGTCATCGAGCGCGCCGATGTACTCGCGCGAGGCGGCGATGAGGTCGGACTGGTGCGCGTACTCCTTGTTGAGACGCGTGAACTCCTTGATGTCGGAGGCAACGGCCGGGTCGGAAAGCTTCTTCTCGAGCTCCTCATAGGCCTTGATGATCTTTTCGAGCTTGTCGCGCATGGCGGGACTCCTTTATATGCGTGAAGGTGAAAATCGGCAGAGTTGATGGGGCGCGCGGCGCCGCTGCGGGGGTAAGCCCGGCTAGAACATGTCGATCTTCAGATACATGCGCATCCCTTCGCGTATGGGGTACATAGTTGCGGTCTAACCCATACATGATAGCGTGCGCAGGCAAACCTGCATATAACCCGCACGGAATGAGTGGACATAGCCGTTGGGGACGTTCATTAACGACTAGTCGTTTAAGAACGTCCCCAACGGCTAACAAAGGGACTGTCGCTTTGTCACATTCTAGAGCGTTTGAAGCAGAGCGATGAAAAAGCGTACGCCCTGGAGGTAGGCGCGGCGGGTGATGCGCTCGTTGGTGCCGTGGACACCGCGCTCGCACTCGTCATCGTCTACCACAAAGGCCGAGAAGCGAATGCACTCGGGGCAAATGCGCTGGTAGTTGGCAGCATCGGTCGCGCCAATCACGGTCGAGGGAACGATACCGATAGGAGCTCCGCCCGCCGCTGATGATCCGTTTTCCTCCGTCCCCTCTGGATCACGGAAATAGCGGGCGGCGATGGCGCGGACGGTCTCGAGTCCCGGTCCGCCGATGCGCGGAGACGGCGAGGGTTCGGAGCTGCCAGGACCGAGCTCGATCTCGACACGGTCGGCGAGCCCCGCCTCGGCAACGGCGACGCGGCAGCAGGCCACGACATCGGCCACACTCGTGCCCTCGAGCATGCGGAAATTGATATTGGCCCACATATCCTGCGGCATCACGTTAGCACCGGTGCTACCGCCCTCGATTTGGGTCGGTGCACAGGTGGTGGTCACGAGCGGATAGAGCTTCTTGCTGGCGAGGCACTCGCGCACGATGGCGTCCTTGTTGGAAGCAATCTCGTCGGCCGTGTAGAGCTCCAGCTCGACGAGCTGTGCGGCAAGCAGGTCCGTGACGCGCGTCGGCCACTCGATATCGCAGATTGCGGTGATGGCACGGCTCAACACCTCGAGCGACGTGCCGCCGTAGGGGTTGGACGAATGCCCGCCCTCGCTCTTCGTCTTGAGCACAATATCGGCGTAGCCCTTCTCGGCAAGGTCGGCGTGCATGAGCCAACCCTCGCCCGCGTTGTACTCGGCAGCCGAAACAATACGGTAGTCACCCTCGTCGATCAGATATTCAAGTTCAACACCGCGCTCCTCGAGCACGCGGCCGATAGCTCCAGCGCCGTACTGCGTGGTTTCCTCGTCCTGGCCAAAGGCGAGCAACAGCGAACGCTTGTGCTCCCAGCCGTGCGCCAACGCATACTCAACCGCCTCGAGAATGCCTGCGACCTGATCCTTCATGTCGATAGCGCCGCGACCCCAAATGTAGGTGTCGTCCACCTGTCCGCTAAAGGGGGCGTGCGTCCAGTCGGCCTCGGTACCCGGCACCACGGGGACCACGTCCATGTGGCCCATGAGCATGACGGGTTTGAGGGCGGAGTCGGAACCGCCAAGCGTCACCAACAGCGAGTGGTCGATAAGCTCGACCTCGCCCGCCGCAAACACGCGCGGCCAGGCCTGCTGCATATAGGCGCGCAGGTCGTCGAAGGGCTGCCAGTCCACCGCCTCGGCATCCATGCTCGAGATGGTCGGAAACGACAGCACGCGGCCCAAGCGCTCGCACGCGCCGGCCTCGTCCATATCGGCAAAATCGTCCTCATGCGCAAAGAAGCGCCAAACCTCGGCCATGACATCCTTTCGATTGTGACGACAAAGGCCGCCCCACGGGAGCGGCCCTGCAACGTAGGCGTTTGCGCCGGTTATTTGTCCTCGAGATAGCGGGAGAGGAACTCGCGAGTGCGCTGGTGCTTGGGATTGCCGAAGAGCTCGGCCGGCGCGGCGTCCTCGAGTACCACGCCCTTGTCCATAAAGACCACGCGGTCGGACACCGTGCGGGCAAAGGCCATCTCATGCGTGACGACGACCATGGTCATGCCGTCGGCAGCGAGCTTGCGCATGACCTCGAGCACCTCGCCCACGATCTCGGGGTCGAGCGCCGAGGTCGGTTCATCGAAGAGCATGATCTCCGGTTCCATGCACAGCGCCCGCGCGA
>CALEXE010000119.1:0-1957 GCA_937925265.1 uncultured Collinsella sp.
GATGGAGTCGAGCTTTTGGTTTATCTGCGCGATTGCGGCTGCCATGAACAACGACGTCGGGTCGTAAGGCACTTGAGTGACGCTCGTGGCGATGTCGCCCTCGACTACGTGGAAGCGCGCCTGTCCAAAGCCCTTGGCTGCGTCGCGGTAGCCCCCTGTGAGACCGCTGCCGTCCTTGAATGAGTTGAGTTTCGACGGATCGAGCGGGTTGCCAAATTTGTCAGTCGCCTGGAGCAACGTGGGTACGCTCACCGTGTTAGTGACGGTGCGAAACATCGAGGGGAGCGAGGTGAACGCCACGCCGAGCTGGGGAATTCGCTCGAGCGGCAGCTTGATGGCGCCGGAGATGTCCGCCCGCTCCTGGGTGAGCGCGAGGTGGATTTTGGTCGATGCGAGCTGTTTTGCCACGAGTTCCTCTCGGCCGCCGTCCGTTGAGGGTTTGATCTCGTTGTCTGCCATAGCGTGCTCCTTGTTTGCGTTGATCGCCGTGGGCATTATCTCATTGCTAGGTGGCTTGCCAGAGCGGGGTAGAGACCGAGCGTCTGGCAAAACTCGTTAACTGATTGCATTTCAGCGGATTGGGTTGATTGCAAGAGAAGGACGGCTATCCATCTGCCCTTCCCAGTTGAGTTCGCTTTGAGCTACTGTTCGTGCCTATGCTGCTTGGGCTCAAGCCTTCTCGCTGCCGCGAAGCAGGCCGTGGCCGCCATGGCTAATGCGATGCTGGCCATCCAAGCGGAGTCGCCGGTTACGGCGAGCTTTGGTTCATCGGTTGTCGTGTGTCCCGACCTTTTTGTAGACGCCTCGTCGGCGTCCTTTTCAGGAGTGGCAGGATCACTTTTGTTGTCGCCGGGTGAATCTACATCGGTCTTGCCGCCCGCCTGCTCCCCTTGGGCCTTCCCCTCCACGGTGAAGGATGCATCGGTCGCCGTCCCGTCCTTCCAGACGGCCGTGACGGTGTGTCCGCCGGCGGCAAGCGTGTCCAGGTAGGCCGGCTTGAGCTCGATAATCGTGCTGCCCTTGGTTGCGGTGTAGTTCTCAGTGGAGGCCTCATTTCCGTCCACGAGGAGACGCGTGAACTCATCGAGAGGACCGCTGAAGCGGAAGGTCAGACCGTCCTCGTTGCCCTTTGCATATGCCTGCCCGTTGCCCTTGGTGGCGGCATACAGCGGGGCGGTCACGTCGAAGGTGACGTCCTCCGCGTCGTCGACATCAAAGGTCCGGACGCCGGTCTTGCCGTTACGCTCGGCGTAGGCGGAGCTGTAGACGAAGGTCTCATGACCCGCCTTGTCGAGGACCGCGAGGGCATGGATTTCAAACGAGCCCATCGAGAGCGACGTGGGGAACTCGATTTCGATATAGCCTCTTGCCGCATCGTAGCTGCAGCTCAACGTTTTACGGGCCTTTACAGAGTTCGGGTCCTCGACATAGCCGGGGTCGCCGAGAATCGGGGAGACAGACTTCACGCCGTCCGCGTCGCCTACATTGCAATAGATGCGGAGGAGCCCGCCGACAGGGACTCTCTTCGCGGAGATGGAAACGTTCGAGACCGTGGGCGGGTTCCGGTCGATCGCGCTGCCGGTCACCTCGAAGCACAGCTCGCTCGGGTCGGCAACCGAGAAAGTCGCGCCCGAGATGCCGTTGGCTCTCGTACACATCGGTCTCGAACCCTAGGTCATCGGTGACCGAAAGGCCGATCAGCCTGTGCCTTCCGATCCTATTGCTGTCGAATGTGAGGTCGAACCCGTCGATAGACGAGCCTCCGTGATAATAGGCCGACGAAACGGAGCAGCCGTCGTCCTTATCCTCCCAGCCCCGCTGCAGTATGGGGGAAACGGAGCGAACGCCGTCCGGGTCCGCGACGGACCAAGAGATGTGGAAGTCGGCGCCGGTCGCGACCTCCCTGCTCGAGAGCGACACGGAGGACACGGTCGGCGGGGTCTGGTCCGCGGGCCCC
>CALEXE010000120.1:0-3477 GCA_937925265.1 uncultured Collinsella sp.
CATTGCTGCTCGAGGCTGGGGTAGAGGTGGTAGAAGCCGTCGAAAAGGCTCTTGAAGCCAAAGGCTTGCTGCCAGTCCGCCATTCCTGCGCGCGCCATGCCCGCGCGGTTGTAATGGTTGAACCCGGCGGCGCTCGACATGCCCGAGCCGATGCCGACGATGATGGCGTCGGCATCGTCGATAAGGCTTCGAAGCCTACGCGCTTCTCTTTCTAGGGGTGGCATCGGGCGATCTCCTCGAAAGCCGGGGCCATATCGCCGTCAACGAGAATCGTCTCGCACGATGCATCGGGCGCCATAGCCTGGCTGTAGTTGAACACGATGTAGGTGGCGTGCTCGCAGACGTTCGCGATCTGGGCGAGCATGTGCTTTATGATGCCGTTGCGCAGTCCCACGCCAAGTTCGAGGATGGCGACCCTGCCGTTGCGATGGGCTTGCACAAGGCGCTCGAGCTCCTCGAGCTGGGCCGTGGCGAGGGCGTCTGGATGGGCGAGACGCCGCTCGTCGATCGACGTGCGTATGCTCCCCTCCGTCTCGAGCACGCGCTCCTCGTCGAACCCGGCGCGCGCGAAGTGCCCGTCGATGTTGCATGTGACCACGAAGGTGTCGGCGTGCTCCGTAAGACGCCGCAGCCCGTTCATGAGCGAGCCGGGCTCATATTCGAGATACTCCTTTTGATGGAACCGCTCGGCCCATCGGCGTCGCACGCTGGCATCCGGGGAAGCGAGCCCCTGCAGTATGCAGCCGATGCCGTCTGCCTGGGCGAGGTCCCCGTACGCCTCTTGGAAATGAGCATCGGCGCAGAAAAGGTTGAGCCCCTCCGCCATGTCGAGTCCGTTGCTAGCGCCGATGATGACAAGATCCGCTTCGGCTAGCGCCCTGCCTATGCGAACTGCTTTCGCCGTCTCCATGCGCTACCTCCCCAGCGTCTTGCGCACGTCGGCGAGCACGTCGGCGATGTCGGCGCGAACGGCGAGCCCCCGATCCTCGATCGCGCGGGGGAGAAACTGCGTCTTGTTGTTTACGGCGATGTAGCTGGCCTGCGGTAACTGCGCCGTGAGGGCCCAGAACGGCTCCTGGATAAACGCGGGCGTCATGCGGCCCACACCCAGCTCGAGGAAGAGGATCCTCTGCCGTGCGTGCGCGTCGAGCCAGTCGGACACCTTGCGGTACTGCTCCTCGTAGAGTTCGCCCTGCAGGAAGTTGCCGTAGCCGCGAACCCAGGGGAACGCCTCTGCCCCGCAGTGCGGGCAGCGCGGCACGAGCTCTGTCGGAACCTCCAGACCGTCTCCCATGGCCTCTACCATGTGGGAGACCGGCTCGACCGCGTTCCACACCTCGTCGGTGCAACAGTGGGAGCACTGAAAGAAGCGGTGGTCGCCTTGGATCTCGGCCACTTTCTCCCAGGGATAGAGCTTCACAAACTGCGTGTCCTGGTTGGTGGTGAGCACGAAGAAATCCTTCTCGGCGAGAATGGCGTCGAGGTCCCTGTAGGGCTTGCGCAGCGGGGCGTTGAGCGTGGTGTCGAGGAAGGTGGCGAGGTATCCCCAGCGCGCCTCGGCGGTGGGCCAGCGGTAGAACGACCCCTCGAAAGCGCCCTTGAAACCGTAACGCTCGGCGAATTTGCCGAAATGCCTGCGATAGGTTGCGTTGTCCTCGTAATAGAAGTCGCCGCCGCCCGCCGCGGAGAGCCCAGAGGCCCCGCCCACCAGCACGCAATCGGCTTCCTTGATCATGCGGGCGAAGTCCCTGATTTGCTGGTCGTAGGGCTCGGGCTCGCGGTCACTCAGCTCATAGGGCGTGCCGCCGCTGCGGTAGGCGGCCTGAAGGGAAAACGATTGGTTGGTGAGCTCGATAACGAGCTGCTCGTACAGGGTCACTAGATACCTTCTTTCAGCTATTATAAACAGGTGTCTATAAAAAGTATCCATGTCGATTTGCTTAAGAGCAATGAACAGCTTCGGCCTGCTGTCGATAAACGAGCGTTTGCCGGGCATTGTCGAGCGTTGCAATTGGAGGGGTAATGGAAGCGGGGAAGATCGATCGTCGCCGACGCTATACACTCTCGGTCATACGGGAGGCGTTCTTCGCACTGCTGGCCGAGGTCGGCTTCGCGAAGATGACGGTAGCGGATATCTGCCGCCGCGCCGATATCAACCGTGGCACGTTCTATCTGCACTACGAGGACAAGTTCGCCCTGCTCGACGCGCTTATCGACGAGGCCTTGGCGGCGGTGCCGCCGCTCGAGGGAACGGAGGCGGGCGCCCTCTGCCAGCGTCCGCCGGCAAACGATGACTATTATCTGCTCTACTCGGATGACGACGCGTACGCCCGGGTGGCACAGCGCGTCGTCGAGCGCGGCGCCGAGCAGATGGTTCCCTCGATCATGGAGGAGACTGGGCTTTCGCGCGAGGACGCCTATCTGCTCTTCGTCCACAACGTCCAGGGAAATCTCGCGGTCAATCGCCTGCTCGGTTGGAGGCGAGGGCCCGAGTTTGCCCACGCTCAGGAGCTGCTCAGCGCCTATTCCGAAGGGGGCATACGAGCGGTATCGGCCCCTTGCAGATTAATCGCGAATTAGAACATGATGGCGTCGTCGGCCGTGAAGGCATCGAGGGATCCCTGCTTGACCTGAATGCAGACGTATGTGATCTCCGAGTCGGACGCGGCGCGGAACTGACGATGCGCAGCGGGGGAAATGCGCAGCCAGTCGCCGGCCGCAAGCTCGATATCCTCACCGTCGATCGTGACCGAGCCTGCGCCCTCGAGCACGCCATAGATCTCCTCGTTTTCCTTGTGTGCATGGACGAACGGAACGCCAGCGCCGGCGGGAAGACTGTTGATACTCACCTCTGCCCCGGTAAGCCCGAGCACCTCGTGCAGCTCAACGCGGCTCTCATTGCCGATGTGGGTCTTTGCATAATTAGCCATAATGGTTCCTCTCTTGGGGTTGATTTACCTTGCAGGCATCTCCTGCGTGAGATATATTCAACGCGAAAGCGCATGCAAATACGAGTACGCACATATTTGTAACTGCGCGCCTTTTTGTGAAACCGGTATGGTCAAGGAGGTTGGGTCTCCCATGATGGCGAAAGAGGAGCTTCCGGAGTGTCCGGTCGCAACGGCGGTAGCGCTCATTGGCGGCAAGTGGAAACTGCTCATTATTCGTAACTTACGCGTACGCCCTTGGCGTTTCAACGAGTTGCGCCGCAACCTGGAGGGGATCTCTCAGAAGGTGCTTACCGACAGCCTGCGGCAGATGGAGGATGATGGGCTGGTCTTTCGCCATGACTATGGCGAGAATCCTCCCCGCGTTGAGTATGGCCTTACCGAGCTCGGCCGCCAGATGATGCCCATCATGGACTCGCTGGCAGACTTCGGCGCTTATTACAAGACAATTGTTTCGTAGCAGACACATCGCTTGGGGGTGTTCCTATAGTTTTGTCAACTGGGAAATGCTCTCCGTGCGACCGGATCG
>CALEXE010000121.1:0-10516 GCA_937925265.1 uncultured Collinsella sp.
GCGCGAGCACATGACGTTGCCGTAGCGGGTGCAGCAGATGGTGGTGCGCCCGGCGCCGTTGCGGGCGTTGGCGTAGATGATGGACTCCATCATGGCCTTGGACTTGCCCATGGCGTTGATGGGGTATGCGGCCTTGTCGGTGGACAGGCACACTACGCGGTCCACGCCCTCGTCGATGGCGGCGTGCAGCACGTTGTCCGTGCCGATGACGTTGGTGCGCACGGCCTCCATGGGGAAGAACTCGCAGGAGGGCACCTGCTTCAAGGCGGCGGCGTGGAAGATGTAGTCCACGCCGTGCATGGCGTCGCGCACGCTCTGGGCGTTGCGGACGTCGCCGATGAAGAAGCGCACCTTGGAGGCGAGCTCCGGGGACTTCTCCTGCAGGCGGTGGCGCATGTCGTCCTGCTTCTTCTCATCGCGCGAGAAGATGCGGATCTCGGCCAGGTCGGTATTCATGAAGTGCTTGAGCACGGTGTTGCCGAACGAGCCGGTGCCGCCTGTGATCATGAGGGTCTTGTCTTTGAATGCGGTCGTGGATTTCATCTACTTGCCTTCCTTGCGTTTTGCGCCCGTGAACTGGTAAAAGAGAAACTTAGTGTTAGTAATGAGGTATCGCTTGAAAAGCCGTTTCGGCTCTTGGATAAGTCTGTATAGCCATTCGAGGCTCAAGTCCTGCATCCAGATTGGTGCCTCCGGCACCACTCCGGCGAGGACATTGAAGGCTCCCCCGACACCGATCATTATTGGCTGAGGGCCACCTTTAAGCTCATGCATGAGGACTTCCTGGCGAGGCGCACCCAGCGCAATCCATGCGAAGTCTGCACCCGAATCAGCGATACGTCGCGAAAGGTCTCGCTTCTCGCTGTCGGAGAGCGGTCGGAAGACCGAAGGCTCCATACCAGCGATTTCCAGGCCCGGATATTCCTTTTGAAGTGAATTCTTGAGAGCGTCGAGATTCTTCTGCTCGTTACCATAGAAGTAATGGCTCCATCCTTGCTGCAAGGAAATGTTGAATATCTCTCGCATTAGATCGGGTCCAGTTACACGCCCCATTGACTCTATTGTTTTACGTCCGACAACAGATAAAGGCTTGCCGTCGGGAACGGACATGAGGGAGTCTGCTTGGCAGGCCCAATAGGAAGGGTCGTCATGAGCCATAACCGACGTGTGAGCATTGGATACGCAAATATACTCGCCATGTAGCTCATCTATATGGCGAGTGAGAAACTCGACGCACTCAGACATATTGGTTCCCGTGATCGGAACATCGATCACGGGAACACGCTTGAGCTCAACGAATTTTGAATAGTCCCGAAGCATTAGCACGCACCCTTACCGGTGATGACCTCAATCACCGTGAGTGCAACGATCTTGAGGTCCGTAACGGGACCGCGCTTGGCGATGTACTCCAGGTCGCGCTGAACCATCCCATCGAAACCCGTTGAGTTGCGCTCCGTCACCTGCCACCAGCCGGTGATGCCTGGCTTCACGGCCAGGCGCTGCAGGTCGTACTCGGTGTACTCCGCAACCTCGTTCGGCAGCGGCGGGCGCGGGCCGACGACGGACATCTGTCCCAGGAACACGTTGAGGAACTGCGGGAACTCGTCGATGGAGTGCTTGCGGATGAACTTGCCGATCTTCGTGACGCGGGGGTCTTCCCTCATCTTGAACATGGCGCCGGCAATCTCGTTTTGCCCCTTGAGCTCGGCGAGGCGCTCATCGGCGTCCTTGTACATGGATCGGAACTTCCACATGCGGAAGGTGGACAGGTTGCCGTCGCGGTGGGTCTGACCCACGCGGATCTGGCTGTAGAACGGGTTGCCCTCGCTCTCCAGGCGGATAGCCGCGGCCAGCACCAGGCTGGGTATGGCGATGACGGCCAGCGCGCAGCCGCTGAACACGATGTCGAACGCGCGCTTGACGGTGCGGTAGGCCAGGCGCGAGTTGTCCCAGTCCATGATGGATTGCATGGCCTTGTATCGACCGGCGCCTTCACGCTGGTCCATGGCCTGAGCAATCAGCGCCGCCCCTACGGGCGCATTGCTCCCTGTCACTTCTTTATTAGCAGTCACGATAAAACTTACGTCCCTGTCCCCAGGAACCCCCCCCCGTCCATGAATTCAAATTGCGAATAAATTGCCGGTGCAACGTCTCCCTTACGTTTTGCTGGGCACGTCGAGCGGAAGCAGCTCCCTAAATGCGGAGTCGCCTTCGCCCACGTCCACTAGGCACCAGCGTTTATGACGGTCGATCTTCTTTACACGGGCCTCTTGCCCCACCAAGGGCCCCTGTTCTATGTGCAGCACACCGTCTTCTATGCGCGCCACGCTGTTGCGCACCACGCCGTCGTCGTCGAGCACGCTGCGGTACCAGTCCTGCGCATCGTCCGGCATGGACGCATAGGCCCGCTCCCTGCTGCCGGCAATGCGGCAGCCAAAGCTCAACTGGGCCAAAGCCCTATCGAGCGCGGCGGCATCGTGCGTGGCGACGAAGAAATATTCCTTGTACATGGGTTTGGTTTGGAGCGACCAGGCGCCATCCCGCTTAAACCAGAACTCCTTTTTCATCACAAAAGCGTTCTGCATCAGCTCGTGCGGGATAATACGGCGCACCTTTTCGCAGGTCTCGCGCTCTTTACCGTTGGGGGCGTGGACCAGATACCAGCGGACGCGGCCGTGCTGGCTGTTGGTGGTGACGCCGTTAAATGCGCCCGGCAGCTGCTCTTGGCGCCGTGCCGTCTGCTCCATGTTCTCGCCCCCCCTCTCTTGCTTTGCGATGCACGCAAATGCAGGGGCGTTTAGAACAGGCTTCTCGCTCGCAGCTACGCGCAGTCGCAAAAGTACAGGTTTTTGCATCTTTCGACATAGGCAATTATACGAGCAATTAATCAACGATTGCCCAGATTACGCAAAATGTCCTGTCGGTAGATACATCTCCATAGCCCTCTACAAAAACCTGTACCTTTTTGTGCAACAAAAAAAGCCGCTCAACCAGCGGCTTTTCTTATTTAGGTATGAAAAAGGCGACCGCCCTTTGTGGACGGTCGCCTATGTTAATTGTTGTGAAGTTTGCCTTAGGCGCGAGTCTTGATCTCCTCGGTCACCTTGGCAACAAACTCGTCAACGCTCATCT
The DNA here is from genome assembly GCA_937925265.1 of uncultured Collinsella sp. Classification (GTDB taxonomy): domain Bacteria; phylum Actinomycetota; class Coriobacteriia; order Coriobacteriales; family Coriobacteriaceae; genus Collinsella. The sequence continues at coordinate 3,133 of CALEXE010000121.1, forward strand.
GAACGGTCTCGCTGGAGCGATCGCGGACGGAGATGTTGCCGGCCTCGACCTCCTTCTCGCCCAGGATGAGCATGTACGGCACGCGGTCGATGCTGCGGGCCTCGCGGATCTTGTAGCCGATCTTCTCGTCGCGGTCGTCACAGACCACGCGAATACCGGCCTCCTCCAGCTTGGCGCATACCTCGTGAGCGTAGTCGCGGCTCTTCTCGGAAACCGGAAGTGCCTTGACCTGCACGGGAGCCAGCCAGGTGGGGAACTTGCCCGCAAAGTGCTCAATCAGAATGCCGATGAAGCGCTCGATGGAGCCAAAGCACACGCGGTGCAGCATGATGGGGCGCTTCTTGGTGCCGTCGGCATCCACGTACTCCAGATCAAAGTTGAGCGGCATCTGGAAGTCGAGCTGCACGGTACCGCACTGCCAGGTACGGCCGAGCGAGTCCTCCAGGTGGAAGTCGATCTTGGGGCCGTAGAAGGCGCCGTCGCCCTCGTTGACCTCGTAGTCCATACCCAGCTTCTCCAGAGCGGTGCGCAGGCCCTCCTCGGCGCGAACCCAATCCTCGTCGGAGCCCATGGAGTCCTCGGGGCGGGTGGAAAGCTCTACATGGTACTTAAAGCCAAACTTCTGGTACACGGAGTCGATGAGGTTGACCACGCCCACGATCTCGTCGGTCAGCTGGTCGGGACGCACAAACAGGTGGGCGTCGTCCTGGTTAAAGCAGCGCACGCGGAACAGGCCGTGCAGGGCGCCGCGCAGCTCGTGGCGGTGCACCAGGCCAATCTCGCCGGCGCGAATGGGCAGCTCGCGATAGGAATGCGGCTTGGAGGCGTACACCAGCACGCCGCCCGGGCAGTTCATGGGCTTAATGCAGTACTCTTCGTCGTCAATAACGGTGGAGTACATGTTGTCCTTGTAGTGGTCCCAGTGGCCCGAGGTCTTCCACAGCTGCTTGTTCATGATGAGCGGCGTGGAGATCTCCACGTAGCCGGCCTTGTGGTGAATCTCGCGCCAGTAGTCCAGCAGCGTGTTCTTAAGGATCATGCCGTTGGGCAGGAAGAACGGGAAGCCGGGGGCCTCGTCGCGCATCATAAAGAGGTCCATCTCGCGGCCGATCTTGCGGTGATCGCGCTTCTTGGCCTCCTCCAGCATGTGCATGTGCTCGTCGAGCTCTTCCTTGGTGGCAAAGGCAACGCCGTTGATGCGGGTGAGCATCTTGTTGTCCTTGTCGCCCTTCCAGTAGGCGCCCGAGACGCCGGTGAGCTTAAAGGCCTTCAGCGCCTTGGTGTAGCAGATGTGGGGGCCGACACACATGTCGATGTAATCGCCCTGCTGGTAGAAGGTGATGCGGGCGTCGTCGTCCAGGTCGCCGATGTGCTCGACCTTGTACTTCTCGCCGCGCTCCTCCATAAGGGCGATGGCCTCGGCGCGAGGCTTCTCGTACACGGAGAACTTGAGGTTCTCCTTGACGATCTTTTTCATCTCGGCCTCGATCGCGGGGAAGTCGTCCTCGCTGATCTTGACGCCCTCGGGCAGGTCGACGTCGTAGTAGAAGCCGTTGTCGGTCGCGGGACCGTAGGCAAAGTCGGCCTCGGGGTACAGGCGCTTGATGGCCTGCGCCATGATGTGCGCGGCGGAGTGGCGGATGACGTGCGTGACCTCGTCCTGCGGGAGCTCGGCCACCGAACCGTCATTGTAGAGTGCCTTCATGGGTATGTTTTCTCCTCTCGGATGCCTGATGCAAGTGCGTGCGATGCGCTCGGCGTTTTAACTTGCATCATTATAGGCAGGTTGCCTTGGTATACAAGCGCCCGCCGCACCTTAATGGCACGGCGGGCGATTTTCTACGCATGCTTCATCGTGTGGGGGCGGGGTGTGGGGCGCGCGTGGCTTGCGGCGTGCCCGTGGCTTACGGCCGGCCCGGCGATGGATGCGTTACTGGATGCGAGTTCGGCAGTAGGGGCAGACCTTCCAGTGCGCGTCGAGAGGGCGATGGCAGCTGGGGCAGACGTTGCGAACCTGGGTATCGCACACCGGGCAGACGACGAAGTCCTTCTCGATGGGCGCCCCGCACTGCGGGCAGGTGCCGTACTGGGCAAGCTGGCGCTCGCGCAGGGCCATGTCCAGCTCCTGCTCCTCGCGGTCGGACGCGTAGGAGTGCGGGCGCAGGACCAGGTAGGCGATGAGGCCTACAAACGGGATGAGGGCGATGATGCCCCATGCCACGTAGGCGCTGGCGCCGCGGCGGCGAGCGTCGATGAACACATAGACGACCGACAGCACATACAGGGCGATGATAAAGCCAACGAAGGCATAGACGACGCCCATAAGCTGCGGCGACATGAGCTCGGAGATGTACTTGGACATTACGGGTACCTTTCGGGATATTTACAGTCCGGTTAATTTTACCACTGGGTTTGTTTATATGGGACCACGGCTAGGGGCGGGGCTGGACCGGACACAAACATCTCAATCTGTAACAGGTGGGAGCGGAATCCGGGTCTAGGTGTTACAGATCGAGACACAGGGGTCCCTCCCCGACTTCAATCTCGATCTGTAACATCTTGGGCTCCAAACCCCTCTTACTGTTACAGATCGAGATGAACGGTGAGACCTCCGTTAAATATCTCAATCTGTAACAACTAGGGGTCATAAACCCTTCTATCTGTTACAGATCAAGACAAAGGAAAACGTACAATCTCAATATCTCAATCTGTAACAAAAACTCGGTAAAAACAGGTCTTACCGTTACAGATTTAGACATTCGAAACCGACTGATAGGTTCATCTAAATCTGTAACATCTAGACCCCAAAACGGTCCCTAGATGTTACAGATCGAGACAGAAAATCTCTCCCTGACTTTAAATCTCAATCTGTAACACATAGGACCGATTTTCTCCTCTTACTGTTACAAATCAAGACAAACGGAGGGGCCGACTGGCAAACGTCTCGATCTGTAACATCTGGAATCCAACTCTTCTGCTTACTGTTACAGAACGAGACAAACCCCCGACACTAGGGGCGGCAGACGAGGTCACAGATGGTCCTGAGTCTCCCCTCGCCTGCCGTTGGCGGGTGTTGCAGGGCTGTTCGCCGCATTGCCGCCGCACTAGGGGCGCGCAGACCGTAGGATGGTTTTATTGACAGCCTGTCAACTCGTCTGGGAGGCACTGTGACAGAAACGTTTGATATTGCGATCGTGGGCGCGGGCATCACCGGATGCGCCATCGCGAGGCAGCTCGCGCGGTTTGACCTGTCCATTTGCGTGGTCGAGGCGGCTAACGATATTGCGCTGGGCGCGTCGAAGGCCAATGGCGGCCTGGTGCACGCCGGCTACGATCCGACACCGGGCACCGTAAAGGCGCAGGTCAACGCCCGTGGCTGCAAGTTGTACGGTACGTGGGCGCAGGAGCTGGGCTTTCTGTTCTGTCGCACCGGGTCGATGGTGCTGGGCTTTAACGACGAAGACCGCGCGCATCTGGAGCAGCTGCGCCAGAATGGCCTGGCGAACGGCGTGCCCGAGCTTTCGATCGTTGGACCCGACCGCATCCACGAATTAGAGCCGCGCGCCAGTGCCGATGTAACGTGCGCGTTGTGGTGCCCATCGACTGGGTTTGTCGACCCGTTTGAGGTTGCCATCGCCGCGCTGGAGAACGCCGTGGCCAACGGCGTGACGTTTATGCGCTCCGCACCGGTGGAAGCCATTGAGGTTGCTGGCTCGGGCGACGGGGCCGAGGCCGCCGCCGGCGAGGGCCGCGCGCGCTTTACGCTGGTGACACCCGCCGGCGACGTGCGCTGCCGCTACCTGATCAACGCCGCGGGCAATGGAGCCGCGGACATCTCGCATATGGCGGGCGCCGAGGAGTTCCATATGGTCTGGCGTCAGGGCAACATCGTGGTGCTGGACAAGGAGCCGCGCACGCTCATGCCGCTCTACCCCGTTCCGACGCCGATATCGAAAGGCGTCATCGTGACGGGGACCGTTCATGGCAACACCGTGATTACCGCGACGGCCGCCGTGCGCGAGCCGGGCGACACGCAGACCTATGCGAGCGATGTTAACGCGCTGCTGACCGGTGCGCGCAAGCTGGTGCCCGACCTGGACACGCGCCGCGTGGTGCGCGCGTTTGCCGGCGGGCGCCCGGTCATTCAGGGAACGAACGACTTCTTTATTGGACAGTCGGCCGTGGTGCTGGGGCTGTTCCAGGCGGCAGGTATTCAGTCGCCGGGCGTGGCGAGCGCGCCGGCCATTGCCGAGCGCATGGAACAAGTCCTGCGCGATGCCGGCGTGGACCTGCACGAGCGGGCGGACTGGAACCCAATTCGCCGCGAGCCGGACGACTTTGACCGCGCACCGCTGGCGCGCAAGGAAGAACTCATTGAGTCCGATCCCGCGTGGGGGCAGATTGTCTGCCGCTGCGAGACGGTGCCCGAGGCCGAGATTGTGGCCGCGATTCGGCGCCGCCCGGGCGCGGTTTCGGTCGAGGGCGTCAAGCGCCGCTGTCGTGCCGGCATGGGTCGGTGCCAGAGCGGTTTTTGCCAGAGCCGTGTGGTTGCGATCCTGGCGCGCGAGCTGGGCTGCGACCCCAGCGAGGTGTTGTTGGAGGATGCTGGATCTTGGCTGGTCGAGGGACCACTGAAGGGGGTGAGCTAGAATGGCGACGTTTGATATGCGCAACAAACGCGCAGAGGCCGGAACCGTAGCGTCGGTAGCAACGCAGGCCTTCGACGTGGTCGTCATCGGAGGAGGCCCCGCCGGCATGGCTGCCGCGCTGGCCGCGCATAAGGCCGGAGCACGCGTGGCCATCGTGGAGCGCGAACAGCACCTGGGCGGAATCCTCCGCCAGTGCATCCACCCCGGCTTTGGCCTGTCGCACTTTAAACAGGAACTCACCGGTCCCGAGTACGCACAGCGCTTTATCGACCAGGTGCGCGCGATCGACATCGCGCTGTTCTTGAATAGCATGGTGCTTGGGATTGATTCGGACGAGTCCACGGAAGACGCCGCGGCCCACACCGTCACGCTCATGAGCCCCACCGGCATGCTGCAGCTCACCGGGCGCTCGGTCGTCCTTGCCATGGGTTGCCGCGAGCGCACCCGTAGCGAGATCAAGATTCCCGGCAGCCGACCCGCCGGCGTGTTTACGGCCGGCCTGGCGCAGCGATACATCAATATCGAGAACCTCAAACCCGGCTCGCGCGCCGTCATTTTGGGCTCGGGTGACATCGGGCTGATCATGGCGCGCCGTTGCACGCTCGAGGGGATTTCGGTCGAGGGCGTGTACGAGCTCATGCCGTACGCCAACGGCCTGCGCCGCAACGTCAAGAACTGCCTGGACGACTTTGGCATTCCGCTGCATCTGTCTACCACGGTCACGCGCGTGATTGGACACGATCGCGTGGAGGCTGTCGAGGTGAGCCAAGTCGACGAGCATCTTGCACCCATTCCCGGGACCGAGCGCATCGTTCCGTGCGACACACTGCTGCTTTCGGTGGGGCTGATTCCCGAGAACGAGCTTTCGGTTGCCGCAGGCGTGGAGCTGGACCCACGTACGCGCGGCGCCGTGGTGGACCAGAGCTTGCAGACGGGCGTGCCGGGCATCTTTGCCTGCGGCAACGTGCTGCACGTGCACGACCTGGCCGACAACGTAACGTGTGAGTCCGAGAGAGCTGGCGCAGCTGCGGCGGCGTACGCGCTGGGAACCGGCGCGGGCGCCGTTCCGGACTGCGAGCTCACCGTCTCCCCTGCCGGCATTGCGGGATACGCACTGCCGGGACGCATTACGGCTGCGGCGCTCACCAAGCTGAACTTCCGCGTGCGCCGGCCAGTCGATGCCGCCTGCGTGAGGATCTTGGCCGACGGCGAGAAACTGTTCGCCGGCAAGGTCCGCGCGTTTAAGCCGAGCGTTATGGAAAGCTTCCCACTGCCGGCAAAGGTCATCAAACAAGCGCTCGACCTGGGTGCCAGCGAGATTGTCCTTTCCGTCGATCCCGTTGAGGAGGCGTAGAGTCATGAGCACGAATGTGACCGAGACATTGCAGTTCAACTGCACCACCTGCCCGTCCGAGTGCCTCCTGACCGTGGAGGTGGAGCGCGACGCCAATGGCGCCGTGGTGAAAGTGCGCTCGGTAACCGGCAACAACTGCCCGCGCGGCGATACGTTCGCGCATCAGGAGCTCGCCTGCCCCATGCGCGTGCTCACGACGACCGTGGCCGTCTCCTGCGGCGACGAAGCTCTGCTCCCCGTGCGCACGGCCGAAGCCATCCCGCTGGCACTCCACGCCCAAGCCATGGACCTCATCCGCGGCGTTGTCGTCGAGGTCCCCATCCGCATGGGCGACGTCGTGCTAGAGAACCTCCTAGACACCAACATCAACCTAATCGCCAGCATGGACATCGACCGAGCCCAAGTAGCTAATTAGGGACGGAGCTCTTTTAGCTACTTTTGTCTGCATGCCTGCCAGGCTGGTCATGCTAAGGAGTGTCCCCAGGTGCCGGCATAAAAGGAACGTCCCTATGTGCCGGGCTTGGGATACCATGGTGGCAGCCTAGCGAAAGGATGTTTCATGGCACATGTCGATGACCAGCGTGTGGCACGCGTGCTCGATGCGCTCGAAGCCCAGCACCCCGGCGCACAGCTGCTCGTAAACGACCCGTGGTCAATCTATTACCTGACCGGCTTTTATGCCGATATGTTCGAGCGTTTTTGCGGCGTGCTGCTCGCGCGCAATGCCGAGCCGGTAATCCTAGTCAACGCCCTGCACCAGCTGCCGGAATACGACAATGCCCGCGTTGCCTACCACACCGATACCGATATCGTGACCGATGCCATCGCGCGCGAGGTCGATCCGATCAAGCCGCTTGGCATCGATGCCGTCATGCGCTCCGGCTTTTTGATGCCCCTCATAGAGTGCCACGCCGCGAGCGAGTTCTTCCTGGGCGACTTTGCCGTCACCGCTGCACGCACCCACAAGGATGCCGCCGAGCAGGAGCTCATGCGCGCGTCCTCGGCTGCCAACGACGCAGTGATGGCCGACGCCATCAAGCTCGTTCACGAGGGCGTGACGGAGCGCGAAATAGCCGACCAGATGCTCGGCCTGTACCGCAAGCACGACTGCGAGGGCTTTAGCTTTCCGCCCATCGTGAGCTTTGGCGCCAACGCCGGAGACCCGCATCACGAGCCCGACGACACCGTACTCAAGCGCGGCGACGTAGTGCTGTTCGATATTGGTGGACGCCGCCGCAGCTACTGCTCGGATATGACGCGCACGTTCTTTTGGGGCGAGCCAGACGAAGAGACGGCGCGCATCTACGATATCGTGCGCCGCGCCAACGAGGCCGCCGAGGCTCTCATCGCACCGGGCGTGCGCATGTGCGACCTGGACCGT
>CALEXE010000122.1:0-13230 GCA_937925265.1 uncultured Collinsella sp.
CCTGGCTCGCACGGAGGCCACATTAAGTGGCCTCCGGCTCGTGCGGAACTCGCGACAAACTTAATACCAGGGCCGCCCGGTCCGGGAATCCGACGTGCTCGTTGGGGCAACGTTACCTGCCAAAACGGGACAGGTTTATTTTGGTCGGTTTTATCTGCGGAAACGTCGCGCTCCAGCGGTGATCCGCCCTCATCTGTCATAGGGAAATCGGCGGCGTTTTCGGAAGTATGCGGCAAATTCTGGACCTGCCGAGCACACCGGGGTTTTTCGATAATAAACCCGCAGGTAGAGCGCTTGAGCATATGCGGTGTGGTCGACCCATCGAGATTTTGCCGCATACTTCCGAAATTCAGGCGAATATCGCTCAAAATAACCGTCCATATAACGCAAAAAAGGCCGCTTCCCCTAGTGGGAAGCGGCCTCAAGCCTTACGAGTAGACGATGGTAAAGGGTACTTCTGTTTCGGTCTCTCCTGTTGATGTGCACCTCGTTCCCTCAAGGGTTACCGATACAACCTGATCGACATTGATGAGCCTTGTCGGAACCCAGATGTTCTCTCCGCTATTGCGCGCCATCGAAACATAGAAATTGTACGCCCCTGCGTCGTCATCTTCGATAATCTGCTCCGATCCATCCTTGTAGCTGACGGTCAGTTTATGATCAACTGCTTCATAGCCCAGATCATCGATGTGCGTCTGGATGGAAAACGGGCTGATCTCGAGAGGCGTGTCATCGGAGCGGAGTTCCTTAGTATCGACGTACGCTCCAACGCTAAACTCGGGTGTCGATGCCTCGAACGGCTTCGCATCCTCTCCTTCGCCCTCGGTCCACGAGATATTCCAGGTGACCGCATGTTGAAAACCTCGCTCGCGATCCATAGAAGCAAAGTACATCGTGCCATTAATGACAGTATCGCTTGATGTGTCCTTATCAATGGTGCAGCGTGTATCAGCCCATTCCTCGCCGAAGTTCATGCTGGGCGTGCCGATGCCTTGTTCTTCTTCACCATAGAGAACAAGTTCGCCAGTCTCTGCTGCCGGCTTGTAGTAGTTAACACCATTTGGATTGGACAACGTAAACGTCACGGCACCGCAACCGTTTTTATCGATAGCCATATCATGAATGTCGAGTGTATAGCCGTTGCCCTCGACGGACAGATTGACCTTCTGTACTGAACCCTCCAAGCTTTGGGGCGCGATACCATCACCAAACTCTCTGGTGTAGGTATATTTCGTCCCCGACGAGCCGCCATTTGTCCAGGTAACGGACTCTCCGTTGCCATGGTTTCCCCAGGCAGAGGCAAAATAACTGGAATTGACAACAGCGTAGGCGACCCCTCCGGTCGCCAGCACTCCGGCAAGACATCCGATTACGGCAACATACAGAGGCTTCGCGTGACCCTTTCGGCGAAGCGGCTCACCAGCAGCGGCATAAAGAACACGGTCAGCTAGATCGCTATCGGCTTGGACGGACTCGAAGGCCTGCTTGATCTGGTTGGATTTCACGGTCGCCCTCCTCTAGGATGAACTTGAGCTTCGATCTGCCGCGAGCTAAACGCGTTCGAACGGTCGCGGCTGGCACATGCAGTAACTCGGCAATTTCTGAAGTCGAGAAGCCCAGATAGTAATAGAGCACGATAGGAATACGGAATCGCTCCGGAAGTCGCATAACGTCTGACAGGACCGCCTTGGTCTCCTCCTGCGCTGTCGAAAGCGAATCGGCCAGATTCTCAATATCCTCCACGCGCCTCCACGGCTTTCGAAAGAGAGACTTGCATTCATTGATCGTGACCCGGATAAGCCATCGACGAAGATGTTCCCAACTTTCAAAGTGTCCATCGCTTTTAAGCAACTTAAGAAAGACATCCTGAGCAATATCGTCGGCATCGGCACGATCGCGCAGGTACGTCAATGCGATTCGAAACACGACATCCCGGTGATCTTCGACCGCCTGTCTAAAAGCTTGTTCTTCCATAATCACCTCCCGGTGACGCTGATGGTTCTTGATGAGGTCCTCACCATAGATACGCTTTGGCCGAACGAAATGTTTCAAATCCAAGCAGGAAAAACCTACCAAAATAAACCTGTCCCTTTTTGGCAAAAGGAATCCCCTTCTGTGCGCGGGGGCGGATTCCCGGAACGGGCGGCCCGCTGTTTAAGTTTGCTGCTCTACAGTCCTGCGCAAGACGGAAAGCACATTAAGTGCTTTCCTTTGCGTGCGGAACTCGCGACAAACTTAAACAGCGGGCCGCCCGTTCCGGGAATCCGACGTGCTCGTCGGGGCAACGTTCCTCACCAAAAAAGACCCGCTCCCCTGTTGGGAAGCGGGTCTTTGGAAGGGCGGTTAACGTACTAGGAAATTATTCCTCGTCGTTGTCCTTGGCCTCTTCGGCGTCGTCGGTGTCTACGAGCTGGTTGAGTAGCTCGTCGAGGGAAGCCATGTCCTCGTTGATGGCACCGTTGGCGGGAGCCTTCTTGTCGTCGATCGGGGCGCCCAGGAGCTCCTCGTCGGCGTCGGCGTGATGCGTCGGCGTGGCGGAGGTGCCCAGCAGGATGTCGTCCGGACCGTCGGGGCTAAAGACCATCTGCAGCAGCTGCGAGAGGTCTTCCTCGTCGGCAACGTCGTCGTTGTTCTCGAGGATGTAGAGCAGGTCGTGGGCCTCCAGGCCGTCACGGAGCTCCTCGATCGCCTTGGCACCGATGCCATCGATGCGCAGCAGATCCTCCTCGGACTTGCCGACCAGGTCGCCGACCGTCTCGATGCCGACCTCGCTGAACTTGTTGGTCCAGCGCTGCGACACGCCCAGGTCGTCGAACAGGTACAGGCGAGCCTTCTCAGCAGAGATGGTGTGGCCGTTGCGGGTGAACGAACCGTCAGCACCGCCGAACTCGTCGTAGCCGGCCCAGTCGAGCTGCTGCGGAAGCTGCTCGTCCAGGTCCTTGAGCTCCACAGGAGCCCACTCGGGCAGCGACTTGGCGTTGGGCGAAGCCGGACCATCGATGTCCACGTAGCCGTCGGCCGTGCGATACGTCAGCTTGGCGTTGGCGTACGGCTTGAGGCCGGTACCAGCCGGGATCTTCTTACCGACGATGACGTTGGACTTAAGGTCGAGCAGGTGGTCGACCTTGCCCTCAATAGCAGCCTCGGTAAGGACGCCGGCGGTACGGATGAACGAAGCACTCGACAGCCAGGAGTCGATGTTGGACGCGACCTTGAGCGTACCCAGGATGACGGGCTCAGCCACGGGAGCCTGACCGCCCAGACGGGCAACGCGCTCGACCTCGTCGGCAAACTCGTAGCGGTCGACGTACTGACCAAGCAGGTACTTGGAGTCGCCGGGGTTGGTGATCTGAACGCGACGCAGCATCTGACGTGCGAGCACCTCGATGTGCTTGTCGTTCAGGTCGACGCCCTGGCTGGTGTAGACGTCCTTAACGCTCTCGACGAAGGTGTGCATCGTCGACTCGATGTCGGTCAGCTTGCGCAGGTTGCGGAAGTTGACGAAGCCCTTGGTGATCTGGTCGCCGGCGCGAACCTCGCAGCCGTCCTCGATCTCGGGCATAAAGCGCACCGAAGCGGGGACGCGACGCTCGTCGAGAACACGGGTGTGATCCTCGGAGTCGGTGAGCGTCAGCACGTACTCGGACTTCTCGGGCTTAATCGTGAGGTGACCGGAGTACGGAGCCAGCTCGGCCTCGCGACCCAGGATCTTCTCGTTGACGTTGCCGACGATATCGAACATACGGCTGACCGTAGGCAGACCCTGCGTAATATCGTCGACGCCAGCGACGCCGCCGGAGTGAATGGTACGCATCGTAAGCTGCGTACCGGGCTCGCCGATGGACTGAGCGGCAATAATGCCGACGGCAGTACCGATGGCGACCGGACGACGGGTGGAAAGATCCCAGCCGTAGCACTTCTGGCACACGCCGTACTTGGAGCGGCAGGTGAGCAGCGCGCGAAGCTTGACCTTCTTAAGGCCGGCATCGACCATCTTCTGGATGTCAGCGACCTTCTCGATGTAGCCGTCCTGCTCAAAGAGCACGGTGCCATCGGGAGCCACGACGTCCTCAATGAAGCAACGGCCGACGAGGTCGGTGTTGAGGTCGGTGGTGCCGGGGATGATGAGGTTGTAGGTGACGCCCTCGTGCGTACCGCAGTCCTCCTCGCGGACGATGACGTCCTGGGCCACGTCGACCAGACGGCGGGTCAGGTAACCAGAGTCCGAGGTGTGGGATGCGGTATCGACCAGGCCCTTACGGGCGCCGTAGGTCGAAATGAAGTACTCGAGCGGCAGCAGGCCCTCGCGGAAGTTCGCCTTAATGGGAAGGTCGATCGTCTCGCCGGACATGTCTGCCATCAGGCCACGCATACCGCCGAGCTGACGCAGCTGGGTCTTAGAACCACGGGCGCCGGAGTCGGCCATCATGTAGAGCGGGTTCTCCTCGTCGAACAAGTCGAGCATGAGCGCTGCGACCTTATCGGTACAAGCGGTCCACTCGTTAACGACTTCGATGTGGCGCTCCGTCTCGTTGATGAAGCCCTCCTCGAAGTACTCGTTGATCTGGTCGACGTTGGCCTGGGCGCGGTCGAGCAGCTCCTGCTTCTCGGCAGGGATGAGAGCGTCCCACACCGAGATGGTGAGGCCGGCGCGGGTAGCGTAGTGGAAGCCGGAGTACTTGATGGCGTCGAGGATCGGGCCGACCTTGGCCTCGGGGTAGCGATCGCAGCAGTCCGCAACCAGCTTGGCCACGTCGCCCTTGACCATCTTGTAGTTCATGAACTCATAGTCTTCGGGCAGGCACTGGCGGTTGAAGATGATGCGGCCGATGGAGGTCTCGAAGCGCGCGGTCTTGTTGCCGGTGACGTCGTAGTCGACGAACTCGTTCTTGCCGTTCTTGACGCGGAAGATACGGGTGCCGTCCTCGTTGATGACATTGGCGTCGGCAGCGGACACGCGGACCTGAATCTTGGCCTGCATGTCGACCTCGGAGCGGCAGTCATAGGCGTGCAGCGCGTCGTCGAAGCTGGCGAACACGTGGTTCTCGCCCGGCAGACCGTCGCGGACCTGGGTGAGGTAGTACACACCGATGATCATGTCCTGCGAGGGGATGTTGACCGGCTTGCCGGATGCCGGCGAGCGCAGGTTGTTCGCAGAGAGCATGAGCACGCGGGCCTCGGCCTGAGCCTGGCTGGACAGCGGCACGTGGACAGACATCTGGTCGCCGTCGAAGTCGGCGTTGAAGGGCGAGCAGACCAGCGGATGCAGGTGGATAGCCTTGCCCTCGACCAGCACCGGCTCAAAGGCCTGGATGGACAGACGGTGCAGGGTCGGTGCACGGTTGAGCAGCACGACGCGGCCGTCGATGACCTCTTCGAGGATGTCCCACACAAAGGTGGCACCACGGTCGATAGCGCGCTTGGCGCCCTTGATGTTCTCGACCTTGCCAAGCTCGACCAGGCGCTTCATGACGAAGGGCTTGAAGAGCTCCAGCGCCATGGTCTTGGGCAGACCGCACTGGTGCAGCAGCAGCTTGGGGTCGGTAACGATAACCGAACGGCCGGAGTAGTCGACACGCTTACCCAGCAGGTTCTGACGGAAGCGACCCTGCTTGCCCTTAAGGGCCTCGGCGAGCGACTTGAGCGGGCGACCGCCACGGCCAGAGACCGGGCGACCACGACGGCCGTTGTCGAACAGGGCGTCCACGGACTCCTGGAGCATGCGCTTCTCGTTGTTCACGATAATCGCAGGGGCGTCCAGGTCGAGCAGGCGCTTGAGTCGGTTGTTACGGTTGATCACGCGACGGTACAGGTCGTTGAGGTCGGACGCGGCGAAGCGGCCGCCGTCGAGCTGGACCATCGGGCGCAGATCGGGCGGAATGACCGGGATGACGTCCAGGATCATGTTCGCGGGGCTGTTGCCGCCCTTCAGGAAGGCGTCAACGACCTCAAGGCGCTTGACGGCCTTCTCGCGCTTCTGCTTCTGGGAATCCTCGTCGGCGATGATGGCCTTGAGCTTCTCGGCCTCGGAGGGGAGGTCGATGGCAGCGAGCAGGTCGCGGACGGCCTCGGCACCCATACCACCCTTGAAGTACATGGAGTAGTAGCGGGTCATCTCGCGGAACAGCGGCTCATCGGAGATGAGGTCGCGCTCGGTGAGCTTCATGAAGGCGTTGAAGGCGTCCGTGCGGAGCTGCTTCTCGTCCTTGCACTCTTCCTCGATGTCGACGATGCCAGAGGCGATCTCCTCGGGGGTCAGCGGCTCCTCGTCGGAGAACTCGTCAAAGTTCTCGGGGTCGCCCTGCTCCTTAAGGGACTCGATCTGGCGGGCGCACTCGGCATCGATCTCTTCCAGATCGGCGGCGAGCTCCTCGCGCAGGTCGTCGGCGTCGGCCTCGCGGGCCTCATAGTCAACCTCGGTGATGATGTAGCTGGCGAAGTACAGAACCTTCTCGAGGTCCTTGGACTTGATGTCGAGCATACGGCTCATCGGGAAGCTCGTGGGGCTCTTGAAGTACCAGATGTGGGACACGGGAGCGGCGAGCTCGATGTGGCCCATGCGGTCGCGACGCACCTTGGCCGAGGTGACCTCGACGCCGCAGCGCTCGCAGACGATGCCCTTAAAGCGGATGCCCTTGTACTTGCCGCAGGAGCACTCCCAGTCCTTGGCGGGACCGAAGATCTTCTCGCAGAACAGGCCGTCCTTCTCGGGCTTGAGGGTACGGTAATTGATGGTCTCCGGCTTCTTGACCTCACCGTGCGACCAGGAACGGATCTGGTCGGCGGAGGCAAGGGAGATCTTTACCGAGTCAAAATCAGTAGCTTCGAAATCTGCCACAGTCAACTACTCCTTATCAGTGGTCGTGGCGGCGACAGCCTCGGGTGCCTCGGCGGTCTCGGCATCCTCGGCCTCGACGTCGGTGTCAACGCCGGCGAGCGCAGCCAGGTCGTCGAGAGCAGAGGTCTCCTCGGCGGTCACAGGGGCGGAGGCGTCCTCGTCGACATCGTGCATGGGCTCGATGTCCAGTGCGAGGGAGCGGATCTCCTTGACGAGAACCTTGAAGGACTCGGGGATACCCGGGACAGGAACGTTCTCGCCCTTGACGATGGACTCGTAGGTCTTGACGCGGCCCACGGTATCGTCGGACTTGACGGTCAGGATCTCCTGCAGGACGTTGGAAACACCGTATGCGTACAGTGCCCAAACTTCCATCTCGCCGAAGCGCTGGCCGCCGAACTGAGCCTTGCCGCCCAGCGGCTGCTGGGTAACCAGGCTGTAAGGGCCGGTCGAACGAGCGTGGATCTTGTCGTCGACCATGTGGCCGAGCTTGAGGATGTAGGACGTACCCACGGTAATGGGCTCGCGGAACTCCTCGCCGGTGCGGCCGTCGAACAGACGGGTCTTGCCGCGCTCGTCAAGCTGGGTGACAAACTCGGGGCGCATGTGATCGCCAAAGGCAGCGGTGGCCTTGTTGAGCATGTTCTTGTTGGCGCGACGGATGACCTCGGCGATCTCGTCCTCCTTGGCGCCGTCGAAAACGGGCGTCGCGGTGAAGAACGGACCGGGGACATACTTGTCGGAGTCGGCATCCTCGGTATCCCAACCGCAGGCGGCAGCCCAGCCAAGGTGGCACTCGAGCAGCTGGCCGACGTTCATACGCGAAGGAACGCCCAGCGGGTTGAGGATGACGTCGATCGGGGTACCGTCAGCCATGTAGGGCATGTCCTCGACCGGCAGAACGTTACAGATAACACCCTTGTTGCCGTGGCGACCGGCGATCTTATCGCCCTGCTGGATCTTACGACGCTGGGCGACGTAGACGCGCACCTGCTCGTTGACGCCGGGGGCCAGATCGTCGCCGTTCTCGCGGCTAAAGCGGACGACGTCGATAACGCGGCCGTAAGCGCCGTGAGGCATCTTAAGGGAGGTATCGCGGACGTCGTGGGCCTTGGCGCCGAAGATGGCGCGCAGCAGGCGCTCCTCGGCGGTCAGAGCGCTCTCGCCCTTAGGCGTGACCTTACCGACCAGGATGTCGCCAGGGCCGACCTCGGCGCCGATGCGGATGATGCCGTCCTCGTCGAGGTTGGCAAGCATGTCCTCGGAGAGGTTCGGGATCTCGCGGGTGATCTCCTCGGGGCCGAGCTTGGTGTCGCGGGCGTCGATCTCGTGACGGGTGATGTTGATGGTCGTCAGCAGGTCCTCGGCCACCAGGCGCTCGGACACGACGATACCGTCCTCGTAGTTAAAGCCTTCCCACGGCATGTAGGCCACGGTGAGGTTCTGGCCCAGTGCGAGCTCGCCGTGATCGGTCGAAGGACCGTCAGCCAGAGGCTCGCCCTGCTCAACGGTGTCACCGACGCGCACGAGCGGACGGTGGTTGATGCAGGTGGACTGGTTGGAGCGCTGGTACTTGGCCAGGTGATACTCGTCCATGCCGCCGGCATGCTTGACGATAATCTTGGCGGCGTCGGCAAAGATGACCTCGCCGGCGTTCTTGGCCAAGGTGACCTCGCCGGAGTCCAGAGCGGCGCGACGCTCCATGCCGGTACCGACATAGGGAGCGGCGGGGTGAACCAGCGGCACGGCCTGACGCTGCATGTTGGCGCCCATGAGCGTACGCTTGGCGTCGTCGTGCTCAAGGAACGGGATCAGCGTGGCTGCGACGGAGAGCATCTGACGCGGCGAGACGTCCATGTAGTCGACGTCCTCGACGGGCACGTCGGCGGGAGCGCCGAAGGAGCCGTCGAAGTCGCGGGTACGGGCGATCACGGTGTGCGGACGGACAAGCTTGCCCTCGGCATCGGTCGTGATGAACTCGTTGGTCTTGGGATCGAGCGGCGTGTTGGCCGGCGCGATGACGTGCTTCTCTTCCTCGTCAGCGGTCATCCAGTCGATCTGATCGGTGGCAACGCCGTTCTCGACGCGACGGAACGGGGCCTCGATGAAGCCATACTCGTTGACGCGGGCGTAGAGGGCGAGCGAGCCGATCAGGCCGATGTTGGGGCCTTCGGGGGTCTCGATCGGGCACATGCGGCTGTAGTGCGAATTGTGAACGTCGCGGACGGCCGTCGGCACGTTGGTACGGCGACTGGAGCCGGACTTGTGGCCGGCAAGACCACCAGGGCCGAGTGCGGACAGACGGCGCTTGTGGGTCAGACCGGTCAGGGGGTTCGCCTGGTCCATGAACTGCGAGAGCTGCGAGGAACCGAAGAACTCCTTGATGGAGGCCACGATCGGGCGGATGTTGATGAGCGACTGCGGGGTGATCTCGTCGATGTCCTGGGAGCTCATGCGCTCACGGACGACGCGCTCCATACGGCTCATACCGATACGGAACTGGTTGGCGACGAGCTCGCCGACGGTGCGGATACGGCGGTTGCCGAAGTGGTCGATGTCGTCGACCTTGAAGCCCTGCTCGCCGGCAGCGAGGGACAGGAGGTAGCGCAGCGTCGCAACGATATCCTCGTCGGTGAGCACCGTGACCTCTTCCTCGGTGGTGAGGTTGAGCTTCTTGTTGACCTTGTAACGACCGACGCGGGCCAGATCGTAGCGCTGCGGGTTAAAGAGCAGACCCTCGAGCAGGCTGCGGGAAGCGTCCACGGTGGGAGGCTCGCCCGGGCGCAGACGACGGTAGATCTCGATGAGGGCGTCCTCGCGGGTAAGGGCGGTGTCGCGCTCCAGGGTGCGCTTGATCACATCGGAGTTGCCAAGCAGCTCGATGATGTCATCGTTGGTGACGGCGATGCCAAGGGCGCGCAGGAACATCGTGGCGCTCTGCTTGCGCTTACGGTCGATGGAGACCATGAGCTGGTCGCGCTTGTCGACCTCAAACTCAAGCCAGGCACCGCGGGACGGGATGATCTGGGCCTTGTAGATCTGCTTGCCCGAATCCATCTCGGAGCTGTAGTACACGCCCGGGGAGCGGACGAGCTGCGAGACGACGATACGCTCGGTACCGTTGATGATGAAGGTGCCCTGATCGGTCATCATGGGGAAGTCGCCCATGAAGACGAGCTGCTCCTTGATCTCGCCGGTCTCCTTGTTGGTGAGACGAACGTCGGTCAGAAGCGGGGCCTGATAGGTCATGTCCTTCTCGCGGCACTCCTCGACGGTGTGCGCGGGGTCGCCAAACTGATGCTCGCCGAAGGTAACCTCGAGAACATGGTTCTGGCTCTGGATGGGGCTGGATTCCTTGAACGCCTCACGAAGGCCCTCGTCCTTAAAACGCTCAAAGGATTCCCTTTGAACAGAGATAAGGTTGGGGAGCTCCATGGCCTCCGGGATTTTCCCGAAGCTGACGCGCTTGCGCTCAGTGGCAGTGTATGCGTAGGTCACCAGGTTTTTCCTCCTTCACGGAAATGCTCGGTGGGTTGGCGAGGCATAGCTTCGCCGGTTATCGCAACCTAATAGTCTATCAGGTACCGACCGTTGGGCAAGAAAAGCCTTGACGCGATTGAGTTTTTGGAGTAGCAAAGTTTTTCGACAGAGGATGCGCAGGTAGATGGGTGTGCATCGAACATCTGTTCATATATTTTCTGTGAACAGAGAGCCGGCAATCGCAGCTCTTATAAAAAACGGGCGCGAACCGAGGTCCACGCCCGTAAATGTCGATGACCGAAGGCTTACTTGCGCATCAAGCCGCCGCGCTCGTCGATGGCATCCCAGAAGGCATCGGCAAAGCGAGGGTCGCTTGCAGCCATGAGGGCGTTGGTGGCCATCCAGCCAGAGGGAGTACCGGTGTCGTAGCCCGACAGCGGGTCGATGACGACTGCGTACATGGCCTCGCGGTCGAGCGAACGGGCCATGGCGTCGGTGAGCTGGATCTCGCCGCCCTTGCCGGCCTGCTGATCTGCCAGCAGGTCCATGACCAGCGGGCTCAGCAGGTAACGGCCGACGATGTACAGGTTGGACGGAGCCGCCTCGGGAGCAGGCTTCTCGACCAGACCGCCGATGCGCCAGACAGCGCCCGGCTCGGCATCGGCAACGTCCTCGGCACCCTCGAGCGAACCGACGCGCTCGCCGGCGATAACGCCGTAGCGACTGACTTCCTCGGGCGAGCAAGCAGCGACGGCGATAACCGAAGCACCACCGTGCTCCTTGGAAACGGCGAGCATCTTGTCGCAGATGTCGCGGTTAGGCACAACGTAGTCGCCCAGAAGAACCAGGAAGTTCTCCCCTGCCACGGCGTCGGCAGCAGAGCGAATAGCATGGCCGAGGCCCTTGGGCTCGTACTGATAACGGAAGTCGACCGGCATACCGCCAGCGTGGGCTACGGCATCGGCATAGGCGTTCTTGCCGCGCTCGCGCAGCAGGTTCTCGAGCGAGCGATCGGGCTGGAAGTAGCTCAGCAGCTCGGGCTTACCGGGAGAAGTAACGATGATGGCATCGTCGACCTCCTCGGGCTCGAGCGCCTCCTCGACGACGTACTGAATGACGGGCTTGTCGAGCACCGGCAGCATCTCTTTGGGCGTGCACTTGGTGCCAGGCAGAAAACGCGTGCCAAGACCGGCGGCGGGGATGATTGCCTTCATGTTATTCAAAGATCCTTTCGCAGGCGCAAAAGCGCCCCATGCGTGCGGCACACAGCCGCAGACCAAATTGCGATACCCAAGCATCTTACCGCTGGAACTATATGTCGCTACAAGGCAGAGACAATTCTTCAGCAGGTCAACGCAAATTATTGCTCGAATGGTGCAATTTTATTGCCCAACGGCAGGGCACCCGATACGACGCAAATCACAGAACATGGCAGTTTGAGCAACCGATGCCGAGGGACCGAAAAACAAAAAAGACGGGGCTCGCAATGCGAACCCCGTCAGCAAAGAAATCTGGCGAGAAAGCCTGATTACTTGAGGGTGACAGCAGCGCCAGCAGCCTCGAGCTTCTCCTTGGCAGCCTCGGCGTCCTCCTTCTTGGCACCCTCGAGAACAGCCTTGGGAGCGCCCTCGACGACCTCCTTGGCCTCCTTCAGGCCAAGGTTGGTGAGCTCACGGACGGCCTTGATGACCTGGATCTTGTTGTCGCCGAAGCCCTCGAGCACGACGTCAAACTCGGTCTTCTCCTCGGCCTCAGCAGCGCCAGCAGCGGGAGCGGCGACAACGGCGGCAGGGGCAGCGGCGGAAACGCCGAAGGTGTCCTCGATAGCCTTGACGAGCTCGGAAGCCTCGAGAAGGGTCATTTCCTTAAGAGCATCGATGATCTCATCGGTGGTAAGCTTAGCCATTTCTAAGTCCTTTCGGTTTCCGTGTCTGTGCACGGAGATCAGTTAAAACACGGCGCGAATGCGCCAAGGGTGCGGCGTTGCCGCCGCGGGTGAAAACAGCGACTAGGCTGCCTTCTGCTCGGAGACCTGCTGGATCGAACGAGCGAGACCAGAGGAAACGCCGTTGACGCAGACAGCGATGTCGCGAGCGAAACCGGAGATGAGACCGGCGATCTGGCCGAGAAGCTGATCCTTGGTGGGCAGCTCGGCGATAGCCTTAACATCATCAGCGGAAACGGCCTTGCCGTCGGAGATACCGCCCTTGATCTCAAGGACGCCCTTGGACTTAGCGGAGAAGTCCTTAAGGGCCTTAGCGGCCTCGACCGGCTCGGTCTCGTAGAACACATAAGCGACGGGGCCGGCGAGGATCTCGTCGATCTCGGGCTGCTCCTGGTTCTTGAGAGCGATCTTGACCAGGTTGTTCTTGTAGACCTTCATCTCGGCGCCGCACTCGCGAAGCTGATGACGCAGCTCCTGAGCCTGCTTAACCGTCAGACCGTTGTAGTTGACGACAAACAGACCGGCGTTCTCGGCGATACGGGACTCGATCTCTGCAACCTTGTCGATTTTGTACTGCTGGGGCATGAATTACACCTCCTCGAATTCTTTCCGGGCACGGTCCGCCACAAGGACGTGACGGGGGCATGTCCAAAAAGAAAGCCCCCGCGCTGCATGAGCGACGGGGGCGAGAAGACATATCTACTCGACCACCTCGGCTGGCGGGATATCCCATTAAGCTCGCGGGCGATGCCCGTTTGCACCGGCTGTCTCTGGCAGCGGATTCGTGCGTGAACCGAAAGTATTATGTCGGGGACCCTGGCGTCGGTCAACGGGTGCGAGGATTCGTACACAAACCCTGCATACGCTCCGGTCCGAGGGGCCGGGTTGAGATTTTCGCTCGGTCAAGTCCTGGCTCGCACGAAGGCCACATTAAGTGGCCTTCGGCTCGTGCGGAACTCACGATAAA
>CALEXE010000123.1:0-46644 GCA_937925265.1 uncultured Collinsella sp.
GCTCCCGCGTAGGCGAACAGAAATTTCCGGATAAAGCGGCAGGCCGCGTCCCTGCCTTCCGCGAGCTTCGTGCTTACGTACGGGTACACGGCCTGATTGAAGGCGTACATGAGGCCTTTGACGCAGTCGATGAGCCTGGACGCTGCTCCGAAGTACCCGACCACGGTGTCATTGGTGAGGATTCCCAGCGCCACGGTATTGGTGGTCGTGT
The DNA here is from genome assembly GCA_937925265.1 of uncultured Collinsella sp. Taxonomy (GTDB): domain Bacteria; phylum Actinomycetota; class Coriobacteriia; order Coriobacteriales; family Coriobacteriaceae; genus Collinsella. The sequence continues at coordinate 212 of CALEXE010000123.1, forward strand.
AGATGTTGATGGCCACTGTGGAAGTGAAGACGTAGAAGCCGTCGGCAAAGGCGTTCCGGATCCCGCGCCAGGACGGGAGAACAAAGATATAGCGGAACTTCTTCAGGAGCAGCACAAGGGAACAGACGCCCGCCGCGGGCAGCGCACAGGACAGGAACAGGGCCGCCAGAACGTAATCATCAGGTCCCCGCACGAAGAGAAGAATGAGAACGAGAGCGATCGCCTGCGCGCCCACATTGAAAATAGTGATGTAGTGCATCTGCTGTATTCCCTGAAAGAACCAGATGGGGAATACGGCATAGCCCATGACAAGAAGATAGGACGCCCAGAAAAGTTTCGCGTCAAAGGCTGCGCCCATGCTGCCGGCCACGGTGACCGCCACGGCGGCCAGAGCCGTTATAAATAAAAAAATCAGCAGTTTGCAGGTAATGATACTGGAGAAGACACGGGCTGTCTCCTCCCTGGACGAGGCCTGCGCCACGTTCCTCGGCCCCGTGAGGTTAAACCCGTACTCCACGAGAACCGTGCCGTAGCGCACCACGCCCTGCATAAAAACGAGAGCGCCGAAACGATCGACGCCCAGAACACGCACGAGATACGGCAGAAGCACGAGTCCGATAAGGAACTCCGCTCCCCGGAGGCTTACCATGGAAAGGATATTTTTCAACAGCCTGCCGAAACGCAGTCTCATAAACGGGCCACCAGGGAGTAAATCGTTCGGAAAACGCCGCGCTGATCCGGGGATACGCCGGATCAGCGCGGCTGACGGATTACCTATAATCTAAAAACGATGCCAGTCTCAAACCTAAACTGGCGCCATCAAATCAGGCAGCTGCCAGAAGCGAAAAACTACTTCTGGTGATAGCCGGCGAAGAAGTGGGCCAGGCGGTTGCAGGCCCTGTTGAGCAGATCCACGTCGGGCAGATAGACAATGCGGAAGTGGTCGGGGTGGATCCAGTGGAAGCCGCCGCCGTGCGTGATGAGGATCTTCTCCTGCTTGAGCAGATCGAGAGCAAAAAGCTCGTCGTCATGGATGTTGAATTTCTTCACATCCATCTTCGGGAAAATGTAGAAGGCGGCGTCGGGCTTGGTGACAGAAATGCCGGGTATGGACCTGAGCCGGTTGTAAATCACCTCGCGCTGCTCGTAGACGCGGCCTCCCGGAACGAGAAGCTTCTTCGTCTCGTCCCTGTGGGCCAGGGCCGGAGCGATGATTGACTGCGCGGGCACGTTGGAGCAGAGGCGCATGGCCGAGAGCAGGTTGATGCCCTCGATGTATCCCTTTGCCCTGGACTTATCGCCGGCGAGGCACATCCAGCCGCACCGGTAGCCGGCGGCGAGATGGGATTTCGAGAGGCCGTTGAGGCTCACGGTCAGAAGGTCGGGAGCGAGGGAGGCCAGAGCCGTGTGCTCCTTGCCGTCCATGACGAGGCGGTCGTAAATCTCATCGGCAAAAATCATGAGCTGGTGTCTGCGCGCGATCTCAACGATGCCCTCGAGCACCTCGCGCGGGTAGACCGAGCCCGTGGGGTTGTTGGGGTTGATGATAACGAGGGCTTTGGTCGCGCTCGTGATCTTGGACTCCATATCCTCCAGGTCGGGATACCAATCCGCCTGCTCATCGCACAGATAGTGCACAGGATGACCGCCGGCAAGGGTTGCGCACGCCGTCCAGAGCGGATAGTCGGGGCTGGGGATCAGAATCTCGTCGCCATTGTCGAGCAGCGCGTTCATCGAAAGCTGAATGAGCTCGGACACGCCGTTGCCCGTGTAGATATGCTCCATCTGAACGTTGGGCAGGCCCTTGATCTGCGAATACTGCATGATCGCCTTGCGCGCGGAGAACAGGCCACGCGAGTTGGAATAGCCTTCGCAGTCGGGCAGCTGCTGGCGCATGTCCTTGATGACCTCATCGGGCGTGCGGAAACCGAAGGGCGCCGGGTTGCCGATATTGAGCTTGAGGATGCGCTCGCCCTCGTCCTCCATACGGGCGGCCTCGTCGACGACGGGACCGCGCACGTCATACAGGACGTTATCGAGCTTGGTGGATTTAGAAAAAGTACGCATGGTGGTGCTCCTTGCAATTTGAGCTGAGGGATGGGGTTCGGGCTTGGAATCGTTGCGGGGTGATGATGCCTCGCCTTGATCGGCGTCGCCGGCAAGCAGCCAGGTAACATCGACCTCCAAAATACGGGCGAGCAGCTCAGCCACATCGTGCCGCGGAATCGTCTTGCCGCTCACATATTGGCTCATCTGACTCTTGCCGAGTTTTTTGCCGAGCATCTCCGATGCGCGGATCACGTCCGACTGGCGAACGTCGCGATCGGACATAGCCTGTCGCAGACGATCGCTAAACGTCTCTTGGGCCACTAGAACCTCCTTGCTGGCAAAGTTCAATTTATACAACACGAATTGAACCTGAGTTCAATTTAGGCAGCAGTATAACGCCGTGCTATTTCGAAAAGTTCAATTTCAAAAATAAAATGAGCAAGACCTCGAGATTTATCCCAAGGCGATAACGACGTGCACGCATTTAGAGGTATTCGAGGAAACGAGCGGCGGCAAGCGAAACATCGGCCGTTCGATATATGGCGTTGATCTGCCGATGGGGATGCCCTTCGAGCGGACGCACAGCAACATCGAACTGGCAGCGACGCAAGATGAGCGCGGGAAGAATGCTCACGCCCAGGCCATCCTCGACCATAGCCATAATCGCATAGTCATCCCAAGTCGACAGTTTTGAGCGCACCGCCAGCCCCGCCCGACGGAATAGCGGCGTAATCTCATCATCGGTACCCCGTTCCAGCAGAATAAACTGCTCTCTTGCCAAATCGGTAAGAGAGACGAACTCCGCCGTGGCAAGCAACGAATCTGTCGGCACCACCGCCATCAGCTCATCACACACTAAAGACCGTGATGCCATGCCGTTTTCTCGGGGCTCACGCGGGATAAAGCCCAGGTCGCAGCGCCCCTCCGCCACCCATTGTTCAATCTCTGAGTAATCGCCCATCAGCAACTCATAATCGACGTCCGGGTGATCGGCGCGAAAACGCGCTATGACCGGTGGCAGCACGTGGGTCGCCACACTCGAAAACGTACCAATGCAGATCTTGCCGCGCATGAGCCCACGCATCTCGTCCACGTGTCGCTGCAGGCGGCCAAACTCCTCGCAGAGCGCCTCAACCGCCGGCATGATCTGCCGCCCATCGGCAGAAAGCACCACACCCTCGCGGCTGCGGTCGAGCACCTTAAAACCCCAATCGGTCTCAAGGTCGCCCACCATGCGGCTCACGCCCGACTGCGAATAGCTCAGCCGCTCGGCGGCGCGCGTAAAACTGCCGGCCCGCACGGTCTCGAGCAGAACCTGCATCTTTTGAATATTCGTTTCCACGGCACCCCTCCACCTTTACATGAGTTTTTGTCATGTTATCCATGCATTATATTCGCTTTTCTTCTAAAGCCAGTTCACCCATAGTGAACATGTTCGGATATAGAGGGGATGTCAGCACATGAACAACGGATTGTTTACGTACTTAGCAGCATTGCTATTGTTTGGCTCCAACGGCATCATCGCCGCTGCCATCGCGCTGCCGAGCTCCGATATCGTACTGTTGCGCACGTTTTTGGGCGCTCTCACCCTTGCCGCCATCCTCTTCATAACCAAGCGCCATAACCTGCAGGCTCCGTCTCGCCCCCGCGAGGCCGCAGCGCTCATCGTCTCGGGCGCCGCGCTGGGCGCCAGCTGGATTTTCCTGTTCCGCGCCTATCAGACGATCGGCGTTGGTATCTCCTCGCTGTTGTATTACTGTGGCCCCATCATCGTTATGGCCCTCTCCCCGCTCATTTTTGGCGAAAAGCTGACCGGCGGCAAAATCGCCGGCTTTGTCGCCGTCGCCTGCGGTGCTTTTCTCATTGCAGCGCAAGGTCTAGGCGGCAATATGCCCATTGCGGGCATCGTCTGTGGAATCGCCTCGGCCTTCTGCTATGCATTGATGGTCATCGCCAGCAAGGGTGCGCCGCACATCGAGGGCCTCGAGAACTCCGCACTCCAAGTGAGCGCCGCCTTTGTGACCGCACTGGCCCTCACGCTCATCACGCAGGGCGCTCCCTCGTTCCTGTCCGCCGGCGTCGCCGCCAGCATTGATTGGCGCGCCGTCGCTATGCTCGGCGTCGTCAACACCGGCATTGGTTGCCTGCTCTACTTTAGCGCCGTCGCCAAGCTGCCCGTCCAGACCGTCGCCGTCGTCGGCTACCTCGAGCCGCTTTCGGCGGTCGTGTTCTCGTCCGCCCTTTTGGGTGAAGCCATAACACCGGTCCGCCTGATGGGCGCCGCGCTTATCATCGGCGGCGCGATTTTTTGCGAACTCGCCGGCAAACGCGCAAACGCCAAGGCTGGCATCGCCCAGACAGCACGTGCTTAAAAGCCCCTGCTTTGAAATGCTACCTGCGTAGATAAATAATCCCCAGCTGAGGATTATTGTCTAAAATAACCCGATGTGCCAAACTGCTCTTGTATGTATAAAGACGGCATAAAGTTTTTTGTCCTAGACAGATAACCGGATGTCTAAGGGAGTCCTCGTGGCACACAACAAACTGGAGGCAAACCTCCAAGACCAGCGCGGGCAAGGCGGGCACGGAGCCATCCCCCTCTCCGCTGGCATGCTGCTCGTAACGCTCGGCGTCGTCTATGGCGACATCGGCACGAGCCCCATGTACACCATGAAATCAATCGTCGCCAACAACGGCGGCATCGGTACCGTCAGCGAGGACATGATCCTGGGCGCGCTTTCGCTCGTCATCTGGACCATGACGCTCGTGACCACGGTCAAGTACGTGGTAATCGCCATGAAGGCCGACAACCACAACGAAGGCGGCATCTTCGCCCTGTTCAGCCTCGTACGCAAGGTGGCACCATGGCTGATTCTGCCCGCCATGATCGGCGGTGCGGCACTGCTTGCCGACGGCATCCTCACCCCCGCCGTCACGGTCACCACAGCCATCGAGGGTCTGCGCACCATCGAATGGGGCCATGCGCTGCTGGGCGACGGGCAGACCAACGTCATCATCATCACCATCATCATTATCTGCGGCCTATTTGCCATGCAGCGCGCCGGCACCTCGTCAATCGGCAAGCTGTTCGGCCCGCTCATGACGCTGTGGTTCCTGTTCTTGGCTGGCGCCGGTCTGTTCAACATGCTCGGCAACCTGTCCATCTTGCGCGCGCTCAACCCCATCCGCGGCATTATGTTCCTGTTCTCGCCCATCAACCATTCGGGCATTATGGTGCTCGGCTTTGTCTTCCTGTCGACAACCGGTGCCGAGGCACTCTACTCGGACATGGGCCACGTGGGCAAGGCAAACATCTATGCATCCTGGCCATTTGTTAAGGCGGCCCTTATCCTCAACTATCTGGGTCAGGGAGCTTGGCTACTCGCCAATAACTCCAACCCCCAGATGCTCGCGATGGATATCGTCAACCCGTTCTATATGATGCTCCCCGAGCCCCTGCGCCCCTTTGCCATCGTGCTTTCGGCCGTGGCGGCCATCATCGCCTCACAGGCGCTCATCACCGGCTCGTTCTCGCTGGTATCCGAGGCAACGCGCCTCAACCTTATGCCGCACCTGCGCATCCACTACCCCAGCGACACCAAGGGCCAGCTCTATATTCCACTCGTCAATAACATCATGTGGGTCGGCTGCATCTTCATCGTGCTGCTGTTCCAAAACTCCGAGCGCATGGAGAGTGCCTACGGCCTCGCCATTACCGTGACCATGCTTATGACCACCACGCTTTTGACGAGCTATATCGCCGGCATTCTCAAGCACAAGCTGGGCGCCTGCGTCTTCGCCCTGCTCTTCGGCGCCATTGAACTGTGCTTTTTCGCCTCGTGCCTTACCATGTTCTTTGACGGCGGCTACGTAATGATCTTCTTGGCCTCGCTGCTGTTTGGCCTTATGTACGTGTGGCGCCGCGGCACCGCCATCGAGCGCACGCAGACGATCCTGCTGCCCGTCTCCAAGTACATTGACCAGCTCAACCGCCTGCGCAACGACGAGACCTACCCCGTGCTCGCCGACAATCTGGTGTTCCTCACCAACAGCCCCGACCCGCTCACGCTCGACCGCGACGTGCTCTATTCCATCTTGGATAAGCATCCCAAGCGCGCCAAGGCATACTGGTTCATCAACGTGCACGTTACCGACGAGCCCTATACGCACGAGTATTCCGTCGAGACCTTTGGCACGGACTTTTTGTTCCGCGTGCGCCTGGACCTGGGCTTTAAGGTCAACCAGCGCGTTAATGCCTACCTGCGCCAAATCGTTGGCGACTTGATGGCATCGGGTGAGCTGCCGCCGCAGCATCACACCTACTCCATCTACGAGACGCGCGGCAACGTGGGCGACTTCCGCTTTTGCATGCTGCGCAAGATGCTTGCCCCCGAAACGGACATCAACCGCAACGACCATCGCGTCATGGCCATCAAGTACGCCGTCCGCCGCGCCTGCGGAAGCCCGGCACGCTGGTACGGTCTCGAGAACTCGGCCATCATCATTGAGTACGTACCGCTCTTTGCCCGCATGCGCCCGGCCGTCAAACTTGTGCGCACCCAGGTGCCGCTCGAGGTTCAGATCGAAGAGGCCGAGGAAATGGAGGTCGACATCTTCTCGGACGACTTGGTCAACGGCAACGAGGCCGGCAAGAGCATGAACGTCGATCCCACCGAGCTGCTCGAGAGCGTCGCCGATACGCCCGAACAGCAACTCGACGGACTCGAGAGCACCCAGTTCAACGACGCCAACTTCTAACACGCCACCAGCCATTGACGACAACGGCCTCGCATCTCATAAGAGGTGCGAGGCCGTTTTATGTCGCAACGGACCAGTGAGCTACGAACGACGCGGCTCGGGAACCACGAGCCTATCGGGGCTCGCGCCCTCGGCATCCATCAGGCTCACGTAACGAATCGACGGATCCCCATACATCGCGTAGTAATAATTGCCCGTGCGCGCGCTAAAGCATCCGGTATAGATAGTCTTCTCGAACTTGCCATCGCCCATCCTGGACGCCCCCTCAATCATCACCACGCCCTCGAGCGAGCGGAACATGCGAACGACGTTTTCGGTCTCGCTCTCCTTTTGCGGGTAATTGGCATTGAGGTACGCCGCCTTTACAAAACGGCTCGGCGAATAGCAATCGCCCGGAATGCCGCGCATGCCGGCACCGGCTCCATAGGGCTTAAGCTCGGCGCCACGCCATGTCGCCGTCTGCGGAAAATCGCTTGTGGCGGTGATATAGGTGCGCAGGTTTTCCATGTGCCACGGGAAGGTCGGCTGGTTGGCAAGGGTGTCGACCGGATTGTCGTATACATGCAGGCCGTCAGCCATCATCTCGACCACGATGCTGCGCTGGCTGTCGCCGATAATCCAATGGAGCAGCGACACGCCCAGCCCCTCTCCGGCAGATTTGGCGACAATCACCGTGTCGCGCAGCGCGGCCTCGACCTCATCGACCGTCGAGAACGTCGCTGCCACCCACAGGGGAAACTCATAGGCCGCGATATTGTTCTTGCCGTCGACAGGGCCCTCGGCATACTCGGCATAGCCGGGAAAGTTGAGCCCCGCCACAGCCAGACCCGCATCGTTACCACAGTCGAAAAACATGGGATAGTTCTTGTAATCGATGCACATGCCGATTACCGCGTGTGCCGCCGACGCATCGTCGATAAACGAATACGGAATGTGGAACCCGCGCGGCATCACGCGAACCTGTTGGCCGTAGTCAAAGCTCCAGTCGAGGTTGCGGCCCAGATACATGTGGCCAGAATTATCGGTAAATCGAATGCTCGTGCACATAGCGCCTCCTAGCTTTACGGTCCTGCTAAGGTTATTGTCACCAAACAAAAAGGCGCTAAACACAAAAGCCCGGACATGACAACAATGTCACGCCCGGACCAAAAGAGACGAAGTGCGGTGCTTTGGTCCCCTTAGACCAACTTTCCAAGACAGTGGTCGATCATATGCTGGACCATCTGCGCCTCAAAGCCGACAAAGTCCTGCTTGCGCTCGCGCATCTTGCCGTCGACGATCTGGTCAAAGGCAACCTTGCACTTGATATAGCGCGTGGACTTGGTGACCTCCTCGTGCGTCAGGCAGCTCTCCTCCATCTTGCTGGCGCCCAGGCCAAACACCAGACGGGGGTTGTAGAGCACGTGGGGCTCGCCGGCATCGTCCAGGTAGACGCAGACCTTCTTGGTAACGCCAATCTGATTGGCGGCCAAGCAGCCGGCATCATCGAGCGACTTGATGGTATCAATCAGATCCTGAGCGACCGACTCGTCCTCGACAGTCGCAACCTCGCAACGCTGAGACAGGATAGCCTCGTCGCGGCAGAGTTCTTTAATCATACGTTCCTCCATAGGGGTCGTTGTAACCGCTTAAGTATACGGTACCCACACATTTTCATGCGATAAATACCGTCCGTCTGTTACAAAGCGCCGAACATCAACATGCGAGGAACAGCAAGGTTGTAAAGGCGATATAGTAAATGAGTTCGTGTCAATCGGCCTAAACTCGGGGCCGAACAAGGAAAGGGTATGCATGGACGAACTTTTTCACGTCAGTGAGCGCAAGTCCACAATCGGGACCGAACTTCGCGCTGGACTGACAACATTCCTGGCGATGGCCTACATCATCGCCGTCAACCCCGCAGTGCTCTCGGGCGCTGGCATTGATGCGGGAGCGCTCGCCTGCGCCACCTGCCTGGGCGCCGGCATCATGACCATCTGCATGGGCATCTTCGCAAACCGCCCGCTCGCCTGCGCTTCAGGCCTGGGCATCAACGCCATGATCGCGGGCATCACCACCACCATGTGCGGCGGTGACTGGCACGTCGCCATGAGCGTTATCTTCCTCGAGGGTATCGTCATCTTGCTGCTCGTCCTTTGCGGCCTGCGCGAGGCCATCATGGACGCCATCCCCGTGGTCCTGCGCCACGCCATCTCGGTGGGTCTGGGCCTGTTTATCGCCATGATCGGCCTGTGCGACGCCGGCATCATCACCGCTGGCGCCGGTACGCTCGTCGGCCTGGGCGACATCGCCTCCCCCACCTTTATCGTCGGCATCATCTCCATCGTCGTGACGGTTGCCCTGGCTTCCCGCAACGTGCCGGGCTCGCTGCTCATCGGCATCATCGTCGCCGTTATCGCCGGAATCCCGCTGGGCGTCACCCATGCGCCCGAGGGCCTCATCGCACCGCTCGACTTCTCGACCTTCGGCGCCCCGTTTGCCAGCACTGCCGACGGCAACCTTGCCATCGTGAAGGTCCTGACCGACCCGATGCTGCTCGTCGTTGCCTTCTCGCTGCTCATGAGCGACTTCTTCGACACCATGGGCACCGCGATGGCCGTCGCCAAGCAGGGCGAGTTCTTGACCGAGGACGGCAATGTCGAGGACATCCGTCCCATCCTGGTCGTCGACTCCGTGGCCGCTGCTGCCGGTGGCTTTATGGGCGTCTCCTCCATCACCACCTTCGTCGAGTCCACCTCTGGCGCTGCCGACGGTGGCCGCACGGGCCTCACCTCCGTCACCACCGGCGTGCTGTTCATTCTCGCCGCGTTCTTCTCCCCCATCGTCACCATCGTTTCCAGCGCCGCCACCTGCGGTGCTCTGGTCTACGTCGGTTACCTCATGATGAGCGAGGCCTCCGAGATCGACTGGTCCGACGTGTCGCAGGGTTTCCCGGCGTTCATGATTGTCGCCGGCGTGCCCTTCACCTACTCCATCTCTGCCGGCATTGGTCTGGGCTTTATCGCCTACGTGGTCGTCGCGCTCTTTAAGGGCGAGGCATCCAAGATCAAGCCGCTCATGTGGATCGCAGCCCTTGCCTTCCTCGTCTACTTCTTTGTAGCGTAGGCGCAAGATTCGCAATACCAAACAGCAAAGCGCGGAGTCGCATCGAGCGGCTCCGCGCTTTGCTTTTAAAGCCAGGCACCACACGGACACGCGATGTATTGCTTCGCAAGTTTTGGACGTTTTGCTCTCCAAACGGCACTACCGCCGGCTACATCCTGCAGATATGCTGGGCGTAATCGCATAGGCCCTATGAGGATGGGAGTAACCATGGCCGCCTTGTTCACGACCCCCAAGCGCAATGACAAAACCTCTGGAGCCCATTTTGTCGAGCCCGACGTGCGCCGTCGCACGCTGCTCGCACACGGCAGCTGGCGCCGCGTGACACGCCGCATCGTTGTAGGCGCCGTATGCGCGCTCACGGTAAGTTCGCTGCTCATGCCGAGCGTCTCGCTCGCGGCCGAGTGGGTGGACGTCGGCGGCACCCAATACAACGCCGGCACCGCGGCGGGCGACGCCGCCGGCACCTGGAGCTGGGACGGCGCCGACGACATGAAGCTCAACGGCTATAACGGCGGCGCGATCGAGGCAGCGGGCAAGCTCAACGTGAGCTACGAGGGCAACAACACCGTCACTAACGACAACGGCCGCGGCATCAAGGTTAAGGATGGCGCGAACGAGAACGCCGAGCTTAATATTCAGGGCGACGCGTCCAGCACGCTCAACGTGACATCTTCTCGTGACGCCATCACTTCCGTCGGCAACATCAACATCGACGGCGCTGGCACTGTCAACGCCACGAGCACCGAGCACGATGCCATCGATGCCGGGGGCGATGTCACCATCAAGGGCTCGGGAAACGTTAACGCCACGGGCGATTCGGATGGCATCAGGGCCGACGGCAACATCACGATCGACAACAGCGGAACCGTCACCGCCAAGGCCACCGAGGATCAGGGTATCGATGCTAACGAGAACCTCATCATAAAGGGCGGCGGCAAGGTAGAGGCAAGCTCTATCAAAGACAATGCGATTTGGGCCGACGGCAACATCGAGATCTCGGGTGGCAGCCAGGTCAAGGCAAGCTCCGAGGAAGACGCCGCCATCGACGGTAAAAACAGCCTCACGGTCACGAACGCTTCCCTCAACGCAAGTGGCGTTGGGTATGGCATCTATGTCTACAAGGGCATCACGCTCGATGGCGCGACCGTGACGGTCCGCGCAAGCTCAGATGGCGGGGAAGCCAGCGCACTCTTCACCGATGAGGACAACATCGTCATCAAGAACGGCTCGACTGTGGATGCGCTCGCAGAAGGCAGGTTCTCGGTTGCAATCTCCACCAGTAATTTCTACTCCGACGAAGCGGGTGGCCATATCTACATCAGCGACTCCGTTGTCAAGGCCATAGCCCGCTATGCCGAGACCGGCGGCGACGGCCCCGACCACTACAGTGGAGACCAAAACGACGAAATCATCCCTGAGTCCGAGGGCCTGAACATCGGCATCTTCGCGCAGACCGAGAAGGGCATCACGCCCGCGACCATCTCGATCGTCCGCAGCAAGGTCACGGCCGAGGGAGACACGGCGGCTATCTTCGCCCTTGCCATGAGCGCGGACGGCAAGGCGATCGGCACCATCGAAATCAAGGACGCCATCATCCAGACGCCTGCAGGCGGCAAAGTCATTGACTATCGCAACAAGGAAGAGCTCAGCGACGGCATCGTCTACGAGGCGGGGCAGACCATTGGCACGGGCGATGCCACGATTGACTCCCCCTATGACGCCGCTGTCGCCAAGAGCACGGTCATCGTGCCTCCCGAGGAGACCAAGCCCGAGGAAAAGCACGGCAAGACCAAGCCCGAGGGTTCCAAGTCCGAGGGCACGAAGACAACCAAGACCGTTGCAGTTGCAGCCAAGGGAGCCAAGACCGTCGGCAAGCTCGCGGCAACCGGCGACACCTCGAACGCAGCCATCGTGGCAGCCGCCCTTGCGGGAACAGCCGCCATCGCCGCAGGCGCCCTGGCGAGTCGCAAACGTTCGTAAACACTTTTTCGCACAGGACGGGTGGATCGCAGCCCTTGCCTTCCCCGTCTACTTCTTCGTAGCGTAAGGGCAAGGCTGCAAAAGCTGAACAATAAAGCGCGGAGTCGCCATGCGGCCCCGCGCTTTTCTTTTAGCGTCGGTCCCTGCGCCGGCGTGCGGCCTATTTCTCCCCCATTTTGGCCATTTTGCCCTCCAAACGGCACTACCGCCGGCAACATCCAGCAGATACGCTGAACCTAGCCGTATAGGCCCTATGAGAACGGGAGCAACCATGGCAGCCTTGTTCACGACCCCCAAACGCAATGACACTACCGCCGGAACCCATGTTGCCGAACCCGACGTTCGCCGTCGCATAGGACTCGCGCACGGCAGCTGGCGCCGCGTGACGCGCCGCATCGTCGTAGGCGCCGTGTGCGCGCTCACGGTGAGCTCGCTGCTCATGCCGAGCGTCTCGCTCGCGGCGGAATGGGTCAAGGTCGGCGAAACCAAATACAACGCCGGCACTGCGGCGGGCGACGAGACCGGCACCTGGTCGTGGGACGGCGCCGACGACTTGAAGCTCAACAACTATAACGGCGGCGAGATCCAGGCCGCAGGCAAGCTCAACGTGAATTACTCGGGAAACAACATCGTCACTGCCGACTGGATCGAAGGCATCAAGGCTTCTCATGGCAAGAATGAGAACGCCGAGCTCAATATCCAAGGCGACGCGGGCAGCACGCTCAGCGTGACATCTACTGAGGACGCTATCCTCTCCACGGGTAATATCAACATCGACGGAGCCGGATCCGTCAACGCCACGAGCGCTGGGTTTGATGCCATCGACGCCGAGGGCGATCTCGCTATCAAAGGTTCGGGCAACGTCAACGCCACGGGCGTATCGGATGGCATCAGGGCAAACGGCAATATCACGATTGACGACAGCGGGGCCGTCACCGCCAGGGCTACCAAGGACAAGGGTATCGGAACCGACAAGAACCTCACCATCAAGGGTGGCGGCACAGTCGAGGCAAGCTCAGCCGATGGTGAGGCCATTTGGAGCGGCGGCAACATCAATATCTCGGACGGCAGCCAGGTCAAGGCGAGCTCCGAGAAAGACGCCGCCGTCGAGGCCAAGGGCAGCCTCGCAGCCACAAACGCCTCCCTCAACGCAAACGGTGTTGAATATGGCGTCTATGCCCACAAGGGCATCACACTCGATCATGCAAACGTGACAGTCCGCGCAAGTAAAGGCAGATACGGTGACGCCATTGCCCTCTTCACCTACCAAGACGATATCGTCGTCAAGAACGGCTCCACCGTGGACGCGTTTGCGGAAGGCGAGGTTTCGGCTGCATTCTCCACCAGAAACGATCGACCCAACGAGGAGGGTGGCCACATCTACATCAGCGACTCCGTTGTCAAGGCCATAGCCCGCTATGTCGAGAACGGCGACGGCCCCATCCCCTACAGCGAAAACCAAGATGGTGAGACGAGCCCCGAGCCCCAAGGCGAGAACATCGGCATCATCGCCCAGACCAGCGAGGGCGTCACACCCGCAGTCATCTCGATCATCCGCAGCAAGGTAACGGCCGAAGGAGATACAGCGGCAATCTTTGCCCGTGCCATGAGCGCTGACGGCAAGACAATCGGCACCATCAAGATTGAGAACGCCGCCATCCAGACGCCCGAAGGCGGCAAGGTCATTGACTATCGCAAGCTCCGTGACGGCATCTACGAGGCAGGCCAAGCCATCGGCACGGGCGACGCTGTGATCGACTCCCCCTATAACGAAGCTGTCGCCAAGAGCATGGTCATCGCACCTCCCGAGGTAGCCAAGCCGGAAGACCCCAAGCCCGACGAGACCAAGCCCGCAGAAAGCAAGCCCGCGGAGTCCAAGCAGAACCCCAAGCCTGAGTGCTCAAAGCCGACCAAGGCCGTTGCGGCTTCAATCACGAAAGCCAAGACTACCGGCGTGCTCGCGGCAACCGGCGACACCTCGAGTGCGGCCATCGTGGCAACCGTCCTTGCGGGAACAGCCGCTATCGCCGCAGGCACCATGGCGAGCCGCAAGCGCTCTTAGACGCCTCTGCGCACATGGCAGCTCCCGCGAAGGCCCCGAGTCCCAGCACCGTTTAACAACGCCACCGCCGAGCTCCCCTCCGGCGGTGGCGTTTTCCATATGCGTCCGCAGGGTATGCACGAGATTGTCTTTGGTCTAGCCCAACCTGCATGAGCCGGCGTGCGACAATGGGGGCCGTCGATATCACAACGCCGAGAGAAGCCCGTCATGGAAGCGCATCAAAAGCAGATAACCGTTCATGCACAGCATGCCGAAAGCGCACCAGTCATCTATCTTCCCGTGGTCATGGGCGACGGCACGGAGGTTTATGAACGCTGCCGAGAGCTCAACTGCCCGCCCTTCACGCTTGTCGGCATTGGCAGCCTCAACTGGAATCGCGAGCTGAGCCCCTGGGTATGCGACGGTACCGTGCGCGATGCCGAGCCCTTTGGTGGACAGGCCGCTGGTTTTCTTGACGAGTTGTTGAAGCAGATAATCCCAGAGGCCGAATCATCGCTCCCGCAACCGCCCACCTGGCGCGGCGTTGCCGGCTACTCGTTGGCGGGTCTTTTTGCACTGTGGGCACTTTGGCAAACAGATGTCTTTGAGCGCGCGGCGAGTGCATCGGGGTCGCTGTGGTTCCCCGGCTTTATCGACTACGCGCGCGAGCGCACGATGACAGCTACGCCCGACGCCGTCTATCTGTCACTCGGCAAAAAGGAAACCAAGACGCCCAACCGCATGATGCGGCACGTACTCGACGATACGCGCGCGATGGAAGAGCTGTTTATCGAGCGTGACATTCCAACAACGCTGGAGCTCAACCCCGGCAATCACTTTACCCAAACTGACCTGCGCATGGCACGCGGCATCCACTGGATACTGACGCATTAAAAATGGCATCCACGCGTACATACGCATGGACGCCATTTTTAATTTGGCTGAACGCAGCTGCTATTCAGCAGTCTCCTCAAGCTCGGAAGTATCGAACTCAAAGTCGTTACCGGGCAGGATGGCGTTGAGCACAATGCCCACCAGCGAGCCCACGGCAAGGCCCGAAAGCGAAATCGTCACGCCGCCCAGCTCCAGCACGATGGCACCGGCGGTACTGTAGGCAATGCCGAGCGAAAGCACGAGCACCAGAGCCGCCACCAGCACGTTGCGGTTGTTCTGGAAATCAACCTGGTTCTCGATGAGGTTACGTACACCAACGGCGCTGATCATGCCGTAGAGCACGAGCGACACACCGCCGATAACGCATGCCGGCATGGCGGCAATCACCGCAGCAAACTTGGGGCAGAACGAAAGCACAATGGCGCAGCAGGCGGCAATGCGAATCACACGCGGGTCGAACACACGCGTCAAGGCAAGCACGCCGGTGTTCTCGCCATACGTCGTATTGGCAGGAGCGCCAAAGAGCGATGCCAAGATGGTCGCCAGGCCATCGCCGAGCAGGGTACGGTGCAGGCCGGGATCGGCAATGTAGTTGCGCTCACAAGTCGATCCGATGGCGGAGATATCGCCAATGTGCTCAATCATGGTCGCAAAGGCCAGTGGCATGATGGTGATAATGGCCGTCGTGGCAAGACTGCTATCGAACTGCGGTCCAAAGAGCGCAAACACGGTGTTGTCCCACACGACGGGCAAGCCAACCCAGGGGGCGGCTGCGACGCCAGAGAAGTCGACCTCGCCCAGCGCGGCCGCAACGGCATAGCTCACCACAACGCCCAGCAGAATCGGCACGATCTTGACCATGCCGCGGCCCCAAATGTTGCAGATGATGATCACGGCAACGGCAATAGCAGCAACAAACCAGCTGGTCTGGCAGTTAGCAATGGCAGAGCTTGCCAGGATCAAGCCGATGGAAATGACGATGGGGCCAGTCACCACCGGCGGGAAGAAACGCATGACACGCTTGGCGCCAAAGGCGCGGAACAGGGCCGCAAGCACCGGATAGAGCAGGCCGGCACAAGCTACGCCCAGGCAAGCGTAGGGCAAAAGCTCAGCCTCGCCGTTGGGCGCAATGGCGGCATAACCCGCGATAAAGGCAAACGAGGAGCCCAGGAACGCGGGCACCTTACCGCGCGATAGAAAATGAAACAGCAGCGTGCCGATGCCGGCGAACAGAAGCGTCGCCGAAACGGAAAGGCCGGTGAGCACGGGCACGAGCACCGTGGCTCCGAACATCGCAAACATGTGTTGCAAACCCAACACAAACATGCGCGGGCGGCCGAACGACGATGCATCGTAGATGGCATCGGTGACGGCGGGCGTCGAAGACTGGGACATGGAAGTCCTTTCGAATGGAAGGGCGATCAGGCATATCGGATAACCTGCCCGAACGATACGATCCGAACCATTGTACGCGATATGCAGTACCTCGCACGCGCCGCCACCTGCAAACGCTAGCGCTATTTCCAAACGCGCTCGGCAATACGCCTGACCAGCGCAATCTTTGCCCACTGCTCGTCCTCGGTCAGCTTATTGCCAATCTCGCAGCTGGCAAAGCCACACTGCGGAGACAGATACAGGTTCTCGAGCGGCACGTACTTTGCCGCCTCGCGGATGCGCTCGACGATAGCATCCTCGTTCTCGAGCTCTGCCGCCTTGGTGGTCACCAAGCCCAGCACGACCTTCTTGCCGGGAGCAACGTACTTGAGCGGCTCAAAACCACCGGCGCGGGGCGTGTCGAACTCCAGATAGAACGCGTCAACGTCCTCATGCGCAAACAGGTACGGCGCGATGGGGTCGTAGCCGCCCTCAAAAGCGTAGGTGGAGTGGTAGTTGCCGCGGCATACATGCGTGTTGATAACCAGATCGTCGGGCTTGCCCTCGATGGCGACATTGTTGAGCGCCACGCCCAGCTCGCTTACCTTTTGCAGGTCGACCGGGCTCATGCCGGTTTTGGCAACAAAATCGGTATCGCAGTAGATGCCCCAGGTGCAGTCATCAAACTGGATGTTGCGGCAGCCCGCGGCATACAGGTCAGCAATCACGGTGCGGTATGCTGCGGCAATGGCATCGACGAGCTCTTCGTCGGTCTTGTAGACGGCGTGCAGACTCTCCTGCTGGCCATCGCAGCGGTCGAGTGTGACTTCGGAGAACGTCTGGATCGGCGCCGGAATGGTCTGGCGCGCGACCTGGCCCTCTCCCTCGAGCGACTTGATAAATTTGAAGTGCTCGACGAACGGATGATTCTCGCCGCTAATGGGACCGGTTACCACGGCGGTGTCGGCGGTAGTCTCCTCATCGTGGAACATGTAGCCCGTGCGCGAGGCGCGGCGCTCAATGCCGTTGAGGCCCCACATAAAATCGAGGTGCCAGTAGCTGCGGCGGAACTCGCCATCGGTAATCACCTGCAGGCCGGCAGCCTTCTGCTTGGCCACTAAGTCGCGGATGGCCTCGTCCTCGACGGCCTTAAGGCCGGAAGCGTCGAGTTTACCCGCGACATAGGCGGCACGGGCGTCCTTTACAGCCTGCGGACGAAGAAAACTGCCGACGATATCGGCACGAAACGGCGCGTTCGGTTGAATCGAAGTGCTCATAGATATCTCCCTTTGCATTGGTTGCTTTACTGGGACAGAGTATGAGCGCTCATATGGACATCGTAAAATATATGTTTATAACAGTTTGATATAGATGCTTCCTATATCAGTTTGGACTGCCATAAAGAGATTTGACCCGTGCAGAACGCAGCAATCTAGATGTGCTGACGAATCGCTTCGATATAGGCCTGCCCGTAGCGCGTAAGTGTCGTGTTCTTGCGCGTGATGATGCCGATCTCCATGTACTCGTCTACATCGAGCGGAATGGAGATAATGCCGGGGCCGTTAAGTTCATGGCTGATCACGCCCGAACAAACCGTGTAACCGTTAAGGCCCATGGCCAGATTGAACAACGTCGCACGGTCGCGCACGCGGATATTCTTGCGACGCTCAAAGGTCGAGGTCAGTTCCTCGGAATAATAAAACGAGTTATAGCTGCCCTGCTCATAGGACAGGAACGGGTAGTCCTCGAGGTCTTCGAGCGTCACGCTGGCGTGGTCCGCCAGCGGATGGTCGGAGCACACAAAGACATGCGGCGTAGCGCAGAAGAGTCCTTCGAATACGAGCTCGTTGGCCGCCAGCATGCGCTCGATGACCTCGCGATTGTGCTCCGACAGATACAGGATGCCGAGCTCGCTTTTCATATGCGCGACGTCCTCGATAATCTCGTGGGTCTGCTCCTCGCGCAGGGTAAAGTCGTAGCGCGCGGCATCGAACTCGCGGATCACATCGACAAATGCATTAACGGCAAAGGAATAATGCTGGCAGCTCACACTAAAGTGCGGCACCTGCTCGGACGTGCCTTTGTACTTGCCCTCGAGCAGGTCGGCCTGGTCGAGCACCTGGCGCGCGTAGCCCAAGAAGGTCTCGCCTTCCTCGGACACAATGACGCCCTTGTTGGTGCGCTCAAAGATGTGTACACCCATCTCGTTTTCGAGATCGCGAATTGACGCGGTAATCGAAGGCTGCGACACAAAGAGCCGGCGCGAGGCCTCGGTGATGCTGCCGCATTCGGCAACTTTGACGACATATCTGAGCTGCTGGAGCTTCATGGCTTTCTCCCTAGACGTTCGTGACGTCGAAACCCGTCGCGTCCATCTGACGCATAAACGACGGCATCTCCCCCGTCGCGGCGCAGGCGGCAATCTGATGCAGAGCCCCGGCAACCGCATCATCTGCCGCAGCGCCGATATGCCAGCGCGCGGCAGCCGTGACGGCCTCGTTGGCATTGGCGACTGCAACGGAATTGGGAACGGCATCGATCATGGGCAAATCGTTATCGGAATCGCCGAATACGGCCACCTCGTCGGGCGTCAGGCCCAAAGCGCGCGCCAGCTCCAGCGCAGCACAGCCCTTGTCCCAGCCGGTCGGAAGAACGTCGAACAGGCGCACGCGGTTGTTGGGAAACACGAGCGAGAGCTCCGGCACCTCGGCGGCAACACGCTCGCGCAGCTCGGCGAGCTCCTCGCGCGAACGGGCACTCCAGATATTCGCCTTGTATACCGGGGCATCGTCAACGACAGGGCGACAGGGAGCCTCTTCGCCCTTGAGCCACGCGTTGCCGCCTGACTCCATGGCGTGACGCACACGCTCGGGATCGCTTGTCACGCAATAGGCGTCGTTGTCCCAAAAGTCATCACCCAGACGGTAGACCTTCAAATAGGTATCGTCGGTCTCTTGCTCCAGGTAGTCGGCCAGGCGCATAAGGGCATCGTTATCAGTTGCGCGCGAGGCAACCGCCTCGCCATCGACAAACATCACCTGGCCGTTGCAAAACGCACCGGTCGAGAAGCACTCGGAGCGATTGCGGAACATCCAGCTCATCGCGGACGGCTGGCGACCCGAAACCGGGCCAAAATGCAGGCCCGCCGCCTGCATGGCATGAATGCCCTCGATGGCGCAGTCGCTGGCGCCATCGTGTCCAGCAGGAATCAGCGTATCGTCCATATCGGTCAGCACAAGTTTGATCATAAGGTCCCCTCGGTCATTCTTTATCCCGTCTATTGTAACGACCTGCCAATAAGGGACAGGTTTATCTTGGCAGGTTTTATCTGGGAAAATGCAGCGCCCCTGTTGCCACCTGCCAAAATAAACCTGTCCCATATTGGCAGGTGCGCTAGTATAGGGAACAACAGATTCGATGCGGGAGTGCCGGCGGTGCAAACCACAAGGCTGAGAGGGCATAGGGCCCAATCCTTTGAACCTGTCAGTTAATGCTGGCGTAGGGAGCATGCCGCCTTTACAGGGGCGCTGTCTATGCACAGCGCCCCTTTTCTATGCCAAGGAGGCATGTGCAGTGATTGATTCGGAACAGCTTAAGCAACATATGGTCAAGGCCGTAGAGGAGATTCGAGCCACCAATCCGATGGCCGGCTCCATCACCAACACGGTGACGATCGACTTTGTCGCCAACGCGCAGCTCGCCGTGGGCGGTTCGGCCGCCATGGTCTATCTGCCCGACGAGGGCGAGGCGCTCGTTGCCGGCGGCGGCGCCATCTATCTCAACATGGGCACGCTCTTCCCCATCTACGAGCAGACGATTCCCCGCGCGGCCAAGGCGGCACACGACGCCGGCAAGCCCTGGGTGCTCGATCCGGTGGGTCTGGGCATCGGTAGCCTGCGCACCCAGCTGGTAAACGAGCTCAAGCAGTACAAGCCCGCCATCGTACGCGGCAACGCCTCCGAGATCATCGCACTCTCCGGCCTGTGGGGTCTTGAGGGCGAGTCGGCCGATCTGAGCCGCGTACGTGGTGTCGATACCACCGACACGGTCGACGCCGCCCGCGATGCCGCCGTGGCGCTCGCTCGCTACACCGGCGGCGCCGTTGTGGTCTCGGGCGAAGTCGACCTGATTACCGACGGCACGACCGTGGCCAAATCCCACGGCGGCAGCCCGCTCATGTCCAAGATTACCGGCTGCGGTTGCTCGCAGGGCGGCGTGCTGGCCGTGTACGCCTGCGCTGCCGATCCGTTTACGGCAGCCGTCTGCGGTACCGCCGTCTACAACGTCGCCGGCACGCGTGCCGCCGCCGTCGCCGATGCCCCGGCAAGCTTTAAGGTCGCCTTTATCGACGAGCTCTACCGCGCAACCGCCCAAGACATCGCCGATAACCAACTCGAGCTCGAGGAGGCATAAGCCATGTCCGAGCCCGCAACCAATGCCGGCATGAACACGCTCGTCGCTGTGGCCATCGCCCCGTGCGGCACCGGCGATGAACTGTCCGCCGAGGTCGCCGAGGTCGTGCGCGTCATTCGCGAGAGCGGCCTTCCCAACCGCACCACCTCGATGTTCACCGAGATCGAGGGCGACTGGGACGAGGTCATGCAGGTCGTGCGCGACGCGACCTTTGTGTTAGCGAACAAGGGCATCCGAACCGAAGTCGTGCTCAAAGCCGATATTCGACCTGGATTTACCGACACCATGACCGGCAAACTCGAGCGCATGGAAGCGCAGATCAAAAAGCAGGAGGAAGCACGATGAGCATCCGCGACAACCTTGATATCTCGGCCTATCTGGTGCTCGGCCCCGAAAACACCCTCGGACGCCCCGTGGGCGATGTGGTGGCCCAGGCGCTCGACGCCGGCTTTACCTGCATTCAGGTGCGCTCCAAGGTGGCAAGCGCCCGCGAGATCATTGCGCTGACCGGCGACGCCGCGCAGGCAATCGCACAGGCCGGCAAGACCGGTCAGGTCGCCTTGCTGATCGATGACCGCCTTGACTGCGTACTCGCCGCACGCGAGCAGGGCATTGCGGTCGACGGCGTGCACGTGGGCCAGAGCGATATTCCCGTCGAGGTCTGTCGCAAGCTGCTGGGCCCCGACGCCATCGTGGGCCTTTCGGCCCGTTGCGAGGAAATGCTCGAGTACGTCAAAACCGCCGACATGAGTCTGGTCGACTACCTGGGCATCGGCCCGCTCCACGAGACCGAGACCAAGCGCGACTGCGGACGCGCAGCCGATGGCTCCATCATCACCAAGAGCTTTGAGGACCTGGCCGCACTCCACGCGGCAAGCCCCGTGCCCATCGTGGTGGGCGGCGGCGTTAAGACGGCCGACTTGCCGCAGCTTAAGGCAACCGGCGTCGACGGCTTCTTTGTGGTGAGCGCCGTCTGCAGCGCCGACGATCCCTACGCCGCGGCCAAGGAGCTTGTCGACACCTGGCAGCAGGCATAGGCATAGGCCGAACAGCTGATTCGCAGCCTCATATCTTCAGCAATGGAAAGCGCATCCCAGTTTGGGCCTCCATTCCGGGATGCGCTTTCCGTATGCGACCCTTACCCCGCCAGATACGCTTCCAACGCCGGCAAAGTCGCCTCTGCATCGTGGCGGCCGACCTGGTAGATGCGCTCGAGCTCATCCGGTTCGCGGCACAGCGACGGCACCTTCACCGATTCGCTCGGCCGCACCACAAAGATTTCCCCGGCAGCCTCTCGACGTGCCAGGTCATCGAGCGTGGCATTGTAGACCTCATGCCGATGCTCAAGCGCTGCAACAAACTCCGGATAGTGACGGAACACGCGCCGCAGCATGGGCATCACGCTGTTGGGCTGCTTCACAAAGCCCGCCGGCTGCGTGAGTACCACGATATTGCGGTCATACCCCTGCGCAAACAGCCATGCGCTGGGAATAGAATCAGCCACGCCACCATCCAGATACTTATGCCCGTCAATAGCAACGGGACGCGTCGCCACAGGAATCGCCGACGATGCCCGGATCCACTCGATATCCCGCTCGTCGCCATAGGGCAGGTCGTGGTAGACGGCCTTGCCCGTCTCGATATCGGTGCACACGCACGTAAACCGCATGGGGCAGGCGCGATACGCCTCCAGGTCGATGGGATCGCGCTCGATGGGCACCTCGTGATAGGCAAAATCGGCATTGAACATATCGCCGGTTCGCAGCCAGCTGGTCACGCTCGCATAGCGTTTGTCGGCGCAATAGGCCTTGTTATAGCGAATGGCGCGGCCGATCTGGCGCGATTTAAAGTTGTAGCCAAATGCCGCGCCCGCCGAGACGCCCACCATATGGTCGCAGGTCAAACCGTGCTCCATCCAAACGTCGAGCACGCCCGCCGTATACATACCGCGGTAGCCGCCTCCCTCGAGCGCCAGCCCCACCGTGCGCGTCATATTTGACTGTGCCATGCGACCATCTCCGTTCCTGCGTTTTAAAACGGGACAAGTATACCCGTCAACATATATCGACTCAGTCGCATTTTTCATGCGCACCCAGGCGTTGCCGTTTGGCGAATAATAGCCGCCCACAGCATGTGCGCCCATATATAATTGTGCACTGTTGTCTATACTACTCAGCTGTTATCAACAGCGAACATTAGCCGGCAAAGTAACTCAACAACGCAGCAAGGCGGGGGCCTGGATACACGCAAGGCGCCGAGCAACGACGCGTGTACACTACGAGCTCGCCCGACGCCATCCGCCCCGACCTCAGAAAGCCGCTTACAACATGGACACCGCCAGCAATTACACCGAAACGCTCGAAAAGACCGTCCGTGACCTTCTCGAGCGTCAGGATGATCTGATTAGGACGGCCTTTACCGACCAGCTCACCGGACTTGGCAACCGCGGCGGCTTTGCCCGTTCCCTAGAGGAAATCTGGGAGCAGGAACTGCCCGTGACCATGGCGTTTATCGACATCGATAACCTTAAGCACTGCAACGACGTCTTTGGGCATGACGAGGGCAACCGCTATATCTTGCAGGTAAGTCTCTATCTCAAGCTGTATATGAAAGTGGACGAGGCGGCGTTTCGCATAGGCGGCGACGAGTTTGCCATCCTGTCTACGATTGCGACCGAGGACGACCTCGCCGAGCGCCTGGAACACTGCCGAACGGTCCTACTCAAAAACAACGATTCCGAGATGCCTCACTCGTTTAGCTACGGAGTGTCGCACGCCGACCCCGCCCTGGGTGAAGTCTCCAATCGCATGACACTCGATGCCGACCATCGCATGTACGACTACAAGCTACGCCATGCCATGCATCTTGATCGACGCAATATCGCGCAAGTCCACACCGACGACTTCGAAATAAGCGATCGCGTTTTTGACGCCTTTTCGATGCTCAACGAAGGCCGTTATTGCTTTATCGAGAACTTGGACAAACATCGCACCCTATGGTCACAAGGCGCCCTGCGCGATCTCGGTCTTCCTTCTGAGCATGTAGACAACTGCCACGATTACTGGAAAACGCGCGTCCACCCCGATGACCTTGAGGCCTACATCAACGACATCGACCAAATCTATAATGGCTCCAAACACCGCCGCGTCATGCAGTACCGCATGCGCAATGCCGCGGGCGACTACGTCCTCTGCCGCGCTCGCGGGTTTCGCATCGACGGCGACGGAAATACCCCCTCGCTCTATGTCGGCGAACTTGTTAACCACTCACTCGCCGAGACCGTCGACGCCGCCACGGGCCTCGGAACGCAGAGTATGCTGATCAACGCTATCGATGCCTGCCGTCGCGACCGTTGCGAGACGGGGCTTATAGCGGTCCGCATTTGTGGCACGGCAAAGTTCAACGAGCTCTACGGGGCCGAGGCTGTCGACAACATGCTCGCCGAATACGCAGGCCGCATGCTATCGATCACCCGCGGCAGAAGTCGCGTCTTCCGCTCGCGAAACGCCCAGTTCGTCGTGCTCAGCAACGATCTGGACCACGAGGCATTCGAGCAACTGACCCATCATCTTAAAGAGGCCGTTTTCGCTCCTGTTCGAATCGCGAACGACACCATTACCCCCGTCTGTCTTGTCGTCCCGGCCTTTTACGAGCGCTTAATCAATCAAGCGACCGCTGTTTTAGGCGAACTCGACCGTCGTCTTCGCGCCGCCGGCGGGCTTGCACCCAACGACAGCCTCCCCATACCCGAGATTGAGCGTAAAAGCGCCGTCGCCGAACGCATCGATACGCTCACGGGCCTCTATCGACCCAGCGAGTTTATGCGGCGTGCCAACGCATTTCTTAAGACAAGGCGCGACGCCGCTTGGTGTATCGCCACCGTCGACATGGGTCATATGCGACTGTTCAACGAATGGCACGGACAGGCCGAGGGCGACCGCGTGCTCGCCGATGTGGGCACGGTCCTCAAAGACATCGAGAATGCCGAGATGGGCGTCGCAGGATACTGGGGCCAAGACGACTTTTGCATTCTCATCCCCTTTGAGCACAACACCGTCCATCAAATCTATAACCGCGTTCGTGCCGCCGTGGCCAAGCATGATGACGGCGTGGGTTTCTGGCCGTCCATGGGCGTTTGCCCCATCGACCCCAACGAGGAAATCACCATCGACGCGCAGGCCAAGGCCATGTTTACCAATCGGCGCGCCAAAAACGATTTTAAGGATCGCATCGCCGTCTTTCGCCCCGAGGAATACAAGCGCGAGGTGGCGTTTCACCGCACCCTCACCGAGTTCCAGTATGCGCTCTCAAACGACCGCATCACCTACTACCTGCAGCCCCAGGTTGATATGGAAACCGGCGAGATCATTGGCGCCGAAGCACTCACCCGCTGGATTGACAAGGACGGCTCTCTCATTTCGCCCGCAACGTTTATCCCCGCACTCGAGGAAAGCGGCTTTATGGTGACGCTCGACAAGTACATTTGGCAGGGTGTCGCCTCGTGGCTGCGCGGGCGCATCGATCGAGGACTTCGCGTGGTTCCGGTCTCGCTTAATGTGTCGCGCGTGGATATCCTTGCCTGCGACGTTGCCGAACATATGGGGGCGCTCGCCGCCCAATACAACCTACCGCCCGAGCTCATGCGTATCGAGATCACCGAGACGGCTTATACGGGGGAGTCCGAGGCCGTGGACAAACTGACAGCCGACCTGCACACCCGCGGCTTCTCGACCTATATGGACGATTTTGGCACCGGCCAGTCCACGCTCGCGATGCTCAAGAACGTCAACGTCGACGTCATCAAGCTCGACCGCACCTTTGTGCCCACCGACCGCGATCAAGGCCGCAGCGCGCAGATCGTGTCATCGATGCTCGAGATGGCGCAGTCGCTCCATCTGCCCGTCGTGGTCGAAGGCGTCGAGACAAATGAGCAGGCAAACATACTACGCCACATGGGCGCCCGCTACGCTCAGGGCTTCCTCTACTACCGCCCCATGCCGGCGAATGATTTTGAGGCATTGCTCGATGGTGGCAAAAACAACTGATACGCTCGCGCGCAAAACACCACCGCCGAAGAGGACATTTGTCTCCATTAGCTAACTTATATCCCCAATTCAAACCGAATTGGGGATATGATACAAACCGTTGTTCTGCCCAAGGAGGTTATTCATCATGAACGAGTCATATCGCTTGGGCGAGCAATCGATTATTGCCTATCTTCAGCGACTTGCGAATGGTGTCTCGACCGCCGAACTCGATGTTTCCGTGCTGCCTGCTGAGCTACGCGCCGTTGGTGAGCAACTGCAAAAGACGCATGCCATCCTGCAACAAGAGCGCCAGCTGCTTGAGTGCAACGCCTATATCGATCCGCTCACCAACTTGGACAACCGTGGCGGACTCGACCGTCACGTCGAGCAGCTCTGGCGCAAAGGCGACCCCTTCACCTGCGCCTATATTGACATCGACCATCTCAAGCATTGCAATGATAGGTTTGGCCACGCCGAAGGCAATCGCTATATTCTGAGCATCTGTCGCACGCTCTCCGAAACTATGGAGCACGATGAGATGCTGTTCCGTATCGGTGGAGACGAGTTTGTGCTTATCTCGCTCTCTGCAAACGAGACTGAACTCGAGCAGCGCTTGGAGCAGGTACGTGCCGGGCTGATCGAGGCGAGCTCAGGTGGCAAGGCGCCCATGATCGCTAGCTTTAGCTTTGGCTGCTCGCGCGTCAATCCACTTGCCGGCGACACGCGTCGCCAGATGACGATGGATGCCGATCGCAAGATGTATCGCTATAAGCTTATGCATCGTGTGCAGCAACCGAAAGACAATGACGCGCCGCCACACCCAATTGCCGAGCAGCTTCCGTGCAACGACCGCGTATTCCAAGCGATCTCTATGAGCTCCGAGACGCGCTATCCGTTTATCCTCAATCTCGATACGGGCGAATCACAATGGTCGGTTAATGCCGTACGCGATTTTGACCTGCCCTCCCAGCATCCCTACAACTCACTCGACTTGTGGCTTGCCCGCGTTCACCCCGAGGACCGCGACAACGTACGCGCCGAGCTCGACATGGTGATAAACGGTACGTGGCACTTCCACTACATGCAGTATCGCGTGATGGATGCCACCGAAGCATACGTGCTTTGCGACTGCACGGGCTACCGCTTGGACGGCACCGATACCGAGCCCAACATGTACGTGGGCATGATTATCAACCGCAGCTTGGCAGATACGACCGATTCCGTGACCGGCCTGGGCGACATCCACGCCCTGGTCAACGCCATTGGCGAAATGCGTCGCGTCGCGCGCAAGGCGGGCTTGGTCGCCATTAAAATCGACGATATCGCTCAGGTCAATGCCCGCTTTGGCTTTGATGCAGGCGACCGCGTTTTGGCGGAGAGCGCCGCCTGCCTCATGGATTGTTCGCGCGGTAAGGGTCGTCTGTTCCGCTCGACCGGACCGATGTTCGTGGCGCTTTTCGACGAATTCGATCCCGAAGAGACCGACGCGATCGCAAAGGAAATCGAGCGGTTCCTGGGCTCTCCCGTGCTCTTTGGCTCGTTTGAATATCAGCCGCCCCTTCGCGTGGCCACGCTTCATCTGGATACCGTCGACCGACAGCCCGTTTCCATTTTGAACGAGCTCAAAGTGTTGCTCGGGAAAGCCGTGCAGGTGCCAGGTACCAAACTGGATTAGCACCACGCCCGCACCGCCTCCCCCATCGTGCGATAATCCTCTGCAGAAGTCACCAACAGCAGAGGGAGTTTGTGATGAAGGTTCTTTTGGTCAATGGCAGCCCCAAGGCAAACGGCAACACCGCTCGCGCGCTCGCCGAAGTCGCCGAGCAACTTAAAGCCGAGGGCATCGACAGCGAGGTATTCCAACTGGGCGCCAAGCCCATCCGCGACTGCATCGGCTGCGGTCAGTGCGGCAAGCTTGGCGGTCGCTGCACCTTTGACGACGACGTGGTGAACGAGCTCATCGCTGCCGCCGAGCAGGCAGATGGCTTTGTCTTTGGCTCCCCCGTCTACTATGCGCATCCCAGCGGACGCATCCTCTCGGCTCTCGACCGCGCATTCTATGCTGGCAGCAAGGCCTTTGTGCACAAGCCGGGTGCCGCGGTCGCCGTCGCCCGTCGCGGCGGCACGTCGACCACCTTCGATGTACTCAACAAATACTTCACTATCAACCAGATGCCCGTGGTGGCCTCCACATACTGGAACAACGTCTTTGGTGCCATGCCGGGCGAGGCCGCCCAGGACGCCGAGGGCCTGGCCACCATGCGCAACATCGGCAAGAACATGGCTTGGCTCCTGCATTGTATCGAGGCAGGGCAGGCTGCCGGCATCGAAGCCCCCGAAGCCGATCGCGAGCGCACCAACTTCATTCGTTAGAACGGCGGAACATGAATATCCAGATTTTTGGCACCAAGAAGTCCTTCGATACCAAGAAGGCCCAGCGCTATTTTAAGGAGCGCCGCATCAAGGTGCAGTTTATCGACCTTAAGGAAAAGGAGATGAGCAAAGGCGAGCTCACGAGCGTGATGCAGGCGGTCGGCGGCATCGACAAGCTGCTCAACCCCAAGGCCAAGGACGAGGAGACGCTCACGCTCATCCAGCACCTCACCCCTAGCCAGCGCTTCGACAAGTTGCTCGAGAACCAGCAGGTTCTAGCCGAGCCCATCGTGCGCAACGGCAAAAAGGCCACCGTCGGTTATTGCCCCGATGTATGGGGAGCCTGGGAGTAGCCTGTGTTATTTGCCGGCGCGTGGGTATAAGAGCAGGTGTTTGGCATAAGATTCAACTGTAAGCCATGTCTAACAAAGGAGGGCACATGCCCAACAAACCCGTGAAGATCATCATGCTTACCGGATACCTCGGTGCCGGCAAGACCACACTGCTCAACCACATCCTCGCTAACGACGGCGGCATCCGCGCCGCCGTGATCGTCAACGATATCGGCGAGATCAACGTCGACGCCAGCCTCATCGCCGACGGCGGCCTTTCCGAGACCGACGACCTCATCCCGCTCACCAACGGCTGCATCTGCTGCACGCTTTCGGACGACCTTGCCAACCAGCTGCAGGGCATCGCCGATTCGGGCAAGTTCGACTACATCATCATCGAGGCCTCGGGTATCTGCGAGCCTATCCCCATCGCCTACACCATCTCGAGCTTCTGCGACGAGGCCAAGGTGGGCGGCGAGCCCAAGCTTGCGCTCGACAACATCGTGGCCGTGGTCGACTGCGCCCGCATGTACGACGAGTTCAACGGCGGTCGCGACCTGCTGGCTGAGGCTATCGACGAGGACGACATCGAAAGCCTGCTCATCCAGCAGATCGAGTTCTGCTCCACGCTGATCCTCAACAAGACCGATACCGTGAGCCCTGAGCAGATCGCCGAGCTCAAGGCCATCGTGCGCAGCCTGCAGAAGGACGCCGTGATCGTCGAGGCTCAAAACGGCGAGGTCCCCATGGAGGAGCTGCTCGACACCGACCGCTTCGACTTTATGCGCGCCTACAACTCCGCCGCTTGGATCGAGGCCATGGAGCATCCCGAGGAGCACGACGACCCCGAGGTGCTCGAATACGACATCGAGACCTTTGTGTACTCGCGCCGCAAGCCGTTCGACCTGCAGAAGTTCACCGATTTTGTTGAGCAGGAGTGGCCCGACGAGGTCATCCGCGTCAAGGGTCCGCTGTGGCAGACCGGCGATCCGGACATGTGCTACATGTTTGAGCAGGCCGGCCACCAGATGCGCCTGATGGAGAACGGCCTGTTTGTCGATTCTGCGCCCGAGGGCGAGAAGCAGAAGATCATCGACGAGAACCCCGAGATCATGCAGATTTGGGACGACAAGACGGGCGACCGCATGACGAGCCTGTGCATCATCGGCCGTCACATGGACAAGGATGCGCTCATCGCCTCCCTCGATGCCTGCCTGACTGACTGGCACCGCGCCTAGGTTTATCCAAGCGGGCATTTTTCCGCTACGTAACCGCCAAACCACCACGAAGGTGCCCGTCCCCTTCGTGGTGGTTTTTCGTTCTATGCCAAGGAGATTCATGTTCAACATTGTGCTGTATGCGCCCGAGATTCCGGCCAATACGGGCAATATCGGCCGTACCTGCGTGGTCACCGGCGCCCGCCTGCATCTGGTAGAGCCGCTGGGCTTTTCGCTCGATGACAAGACGGTACGTCGCGCCGGCCTGGGCTACTGGCAGAATTTGGACGTGACGACCTATGCCGGCTGGGAGGATTTCCTTGCGCGCAACGGTCTCTCCCCCGCTGACGAGCGCCTGCATCTGCTGACCAAAAAGGCACGCCGCACCTATGCGCAGAGTACCTACCGCGGCGGTGACTATTTGGTCTTTGGCAGCGAGAGCTCGGGGATTCCCGAGCCACTGCTTGCCGCGGCGCCCGAGCGCTGCGAGCGCATCCCCATGCTGCGCGATTGTGATTCGCTCGATAATGCCGAGGCCTGGGAAGCCCACGAGGAATCGCTGGGACATACCGAGGACAGCCACGAGGCCATCCTTCAACAGGATATCTGCGGCAACTTCGTCAATCCGGACGACTACCGCATCAGCGCACTCAACCTCTCCAACAGCGCCGCCATCGTCCTCTATGAGGCTCTGCGCCAAACAGGCTTTCCGGGAATGTGACAAAGGGACTGTACCTTTGTCACACAATTAGGTCCGCACCCCTACCTATACCGATTTACACCAAACGCCGCCAAAGTTCTCCGCCATCGAAGAACACGGCCGGCTATCCTTCTGCATCGCAAGCCTCAACCTCACCGTTCACAGCGGCCGTTTCCATACCCACTAGTATTGCAACACGCTCCTGTTTTTCAATGATGAATCGCTTGTGGTAGAAGATGTTGGCATATTGCAAAACACGATTCATCTGCGAGACATCAAACAAGGCGCCGACAGCGCCGCCAAATACGGGAATAGCCTTGCCGAGGGATTTTTGAGTGATATTCCTGCCAATTTGCTCGAGTACGTTTTTGAAAACACTGCTCTCGATCGACTTCTTACCGGCATTCTCGAGCGCCTTACGCGCAGCGACATTAGCAAGAGCGCGAATCTGCGTGACAAGCATAGCCGCGCCGCCCCGTGCCGCCATGGCCGTCCAGCCCTTCTTGACTGTCTGTTTCACGCCCTCCATCTCGGCCACAAGCATCACCTTACCGATTGCGAGAGCCATGCCATCAGCAGAACCTGCAGACGGAGCCATCGCGTTTGAAAACACATCGCCCGCAATGACCATTTCAGCCGGATCTTCTTTAACGTTAAATCCGTACATCATGGCCACTGACTGCACCGCACGATAATAGAGGAACATGCTGAATACGATATTGAAAGGCAGACCGGCAAAACCAGGAGCACCCGTCACCGCGCCCTCGGTCGCCGCAAGCAGCAGGTGCTTACCGTTCTCACCTGCCGCAATCTTCGCAACGTCAAAACTCCGAAGCATGAATAGCTCATCAATCGAACGGATAGTAACGTTTTCAAGAGTGGTGTTTGCGGCCTCAACAATCTGCGCCTCAGTAACGCTGTACTTGGCAGCTTGCTCCTCGATAACCTTGAAACCATCGACAACCTGCTTCATAACCTGTGCATACAGCTCTTGTTGCTGAATCTCACTTGTAAGCCCGTCGAGCGCATCTCCAACGGTAGCACGAAGATTTTCCGGTATCTTTGACCCAGCCTTATCGGTCAGCTGTTTGAGTTTTGAAGGCGCCACCATCTTTTCGTATTGCTCAGTCAATGCCTCGAGCTCGGCAAGCTCTCGATTGGTCAGTAACGGGTCGGGCAACACCCAATTACCATTACCGTCGATGAACGTCGACGACAGACCGAGTTGCTCTTGTCGCTTTGCGTTGTAGCGTTCGTTCGCCGCGGCTGCGGTTGCAGAAGCAATCCCGTTTGCAAAGTCCGAAACACCTTTAAGCGCATTATCCGCCAACGGGCTAGCGGCTTCCGCCAATTCACCCGATTTCTTTTGAGCCTCCTTGACCACATCCATAATGGCGTTTCCAGCGCCATTAAATGCTCCAGTCATTATGTTCTCCAGCGAAGAAAAACCAATACCGGACTTCTTCTGTTTTTCGAGCTTCGCCTCAACAAACTGCTGCTGTTTGTCCGACACGCCAATCACCCTTACTTAAACGTAACGTTAACATCGACATCGTCGCCGCATAGGGCTTTGACCTGTTTTTCGATCAGACCACGGGCTCTGTCATCAGATTCTTTGAGCATATTGCTCTCTTTGACCTTCTTGGTCTGCTCTTTCTTAGCCTGTTTCAACAAACCGTTCAGATCGTCTGTACTCACTTGATTCCAGTTCAGAAAACCATTGTCCTCAACATATTTCTTCAGTGTATTGGGGTCTGTTGAGAAAGAGGTAATTTCCGAGTGAGGCAATGTAACCTTTACGCTCTTGACCTCTGAGCTCTTGTCGTTCATATCAACCCGCTTGATTTCAGTCTTCACTTTATCGGCATTGATCCCGATGTCAGCCTTGCCGTCAATCGTTGCGACATATCGCTTAGACGTAAAGGGGTTTTCCCACCCAAGCGGATTCCCCGCTTCGTCAATTGAGAGCAGCTGCGTGAAGTTATATTCGTACGTCACGAGCTTTACGACCGGAGTAATCTCCTCACGAATCGAATCATCGGTGATCGTTGTGGGATTACGCGTCAAATACATCCAGATGCACCCGGCAGTCGCCACGGCTGTAACGGCCAGCAAACCGCCAAAGACAAGCTTTTGCGTTATTGTTGTAAACAAGTTAGTTTTTGCCATCCTGTTTCGCCTTTCTTTTATTAGCTCGACTTTTCCATCATCTTCCATCGTGCGCATGGCTGCACGAATCATTCTGTCGACGGCTTAATGCAAAACGCGACCGTTCGGAGAAAACGGTCGCGCTCTCTTTCCTATTCCCGCGAATTATTCCTTGACACTGTAACTCGATACTGTCGGTGCAACCCTCGAAGCGTCAACCTCGCTCATTACCTCAAACTTCACCTTCTCGCCAGGCGCCCAGGCGGATGTATCTGCGTAGCATTCTTCCGCCCTTACACCATCGGCATCGTAAAGGGCAACATTTAGAAAAACGTTTTCGAACGATATGTCGGAGGTGTTTTCGACGATTGCGGTGTACGTATAGAGGCCGTAGCCATCGTCACTTTTCTCAAAGGTCGCCGATGAGAGCAGACCGTTGATGGCCTCATCATTATGCGTCTTCTCCTCTACGGTCCTACCGTTCTTGATCAGCTCGTCAAACGCATCACGATACTCGTCATCGACCGTCAAGTCATACCGATCAACCAGTTTCTTAAGCTGTGCTGATCGTGCGTCGTAGGCCCTTTCCCATTCGTCGTAGTACTTGGGATCCGATTCCGCGTACTTCTTGACAACATCAAGCTGATTATCAAGCAGGTTGAGATAGGCGATGACGTCTTCTTGCATCTTAGTGTCTTTAAATGACGCCTTTTTGAGTTCTTTGTCGTTATCGACCTCGGTTTTAATTGCCTCTTTTCGCACTTTATTCGAGCCTAGATCAGCATCCTCTCCCAGTGAATCAAGGTAATCAGACCGCTTTTGATAGCCTTGAGCAATCACGGCCATTGCACGGTCGTCGGCATAATCAGGCTCATCGTTTTTCTTCTCGGCCTGCGAGCAGCCGCTCAGCAGAAGAGCCCCACAAAACACCGTCGCAAATAGCGCGATCGCCGCAGCTATCCCATAACGCCTTTTCATTTCGTCCTCCTTTAAATACAAAACAAAACACGATATCTAGCCACCTCGTCAAAAAGCAGACGAATTGGCAACGCGGTGGCACTATTTGGTTCCAGGGCGTGAACTGGATAAACATCGAGGGAAGGAGTGGGCTCTGTGCAATAAACTCCCCTCGTCAAAATGTCTAGTTAAAGAGGACGGACAGACGGCGAACGGTCTTATCAGTTCGTGCCCGCCCGTCTCCAACGATCGAACGTCGATGCGCTGACGTTCAGGAGCATTGCGGCCTCTCGCCTCGTAACTTCACCTCCTTCGAATGCTTTAATGACATCGTTATAGCTATCCGGGCGTTCGAGCGCCGGCCTCCCAAATCTCACGCCACGCAGGCGCGCCGACGCGATGCCCTCCGCCTGGCGCTGCTTGATGTTTTCACGCTCTAGCTGCGCCACGTAACTCAAGATTTGAAGGACTAGGTCCGCCATGAACGTTCCCGTGATGCCATCGGGCTGTTCGCGCGTATCGAGTAACGGCATATCAAGCACCACGATGGCAGCGCGTCTATCCACCGTGATGCGTCTCCATTCATCGAGGACTTCACGATAATCGCGACCCAAACGGTCGATACTTTTGATCACGAGAACGTCACCCTCGCGCAACCTGCGAAGAAGACGCTGGTACTGGGGACGTCTAAAGTTCTTACCACTTGCCTTGTCAGCGTAAATCTGACCCTGTTGAACGGGAAACCTTCCCAGTGCGTCTAACTGGCGGTCCAAGTTCTGATCCGCGGAAGAGACACGCGCATACCCAAAGATTCGATTGTCCATAATTGCCCCTATCGGCCGCCTCTTGGCAGCATCAGCTCAAGCGAGAGCCCACTCACTATAGGGCGTGCAAATTTCGCGAATGGGATGAGGTCATTTTGGTCCTCAGGCACAAGCTGTTCAAGCGCTATGCCGACAACATGCTGACTTTTAACGGTAATCAGCTGCCTTTAACTAGAATTGCTAGAAAAGAAAACCGTGATGCTGACAGGCTTTGCCGGCATGTGGCAATGTGACAAAGGGGCTGCCCCTTTGTCACATTCGGTTATAGGTAGCGGCCGGTGATGCTTGCGGGGCAGGCCACGATGTCGCCCGGCGTGCCGGCGCAGACGATTTGCCCGCCCGCGTCACCGCCGCCCGGGCCCATGTCGATCACATAGTCGGCGTTGCGGATAAGGTCGAGGTCGTGTTCGATCACGACAACTGTGGCGCCCTTGGCGACGAGGCCGTCGAACACACTCAGCAGCACCTGAACATCGAGCGGGTGCAGGCCAATTGTGGGTTCGTCGAACACGAATACGGCATCATCCTGCACGCGGCCCATCTCACTCGCGAGCTTAAGACGCTGCGCCTCGCCGCCCGAGAGCGCCGGCGTGGGCTCGCCGAGCGTGAGATAACCCAAGCCCAGGTCGTGCAGGGTCTGTAAGCGCGCCTGAACTTTCTTGAGCCCCACCGTAGCGTCGAGGGCCTCGTCCACACTCATGTCCATGAGCTGCGGCAACGTCAGTAAGCTCCCGTCCTTGCCCTCGCGATGGATATGCAAAGCCGCGTCTGCATAACGTGAGCCGCGACATGCCGGACAGACGATCTCGACGTCGGGCAAAAACTGCACGTCGAGCGATATCGAGCCCGTGCCATCGCACGTAGGGCAGCGCAAAGCGCCAGTGTTGTAGCTAAAGGCGCCCGCCTTGTAGCCGGCTGCCTTGGCCTCGGGCGTACGGGCGAAGGCGCGACGCAGCTCATCATGGATGTCGGCATAAGTCGCCACCGTCGAGCGCACGTTGGCGCCGATAGGCGTAGCGTCAATCAGGTTTGCGCGGGCAATGCCTTCGGCATCGACCCAACGCACATGTTTTGGCAGGCGCTCGCCGGCCGCCTGCGCCTTGAGCGCCGGAATGAGCGTCTCGAGCACCAACGTCGTCTTACCCGAACCCGAAACGCCCGTCACCGCGACCAAGCGACCGCGCGGGATATCGACTTCGAGCGGCTTGACGGTATGGATGGCATCGGTCGCCATGCGGATATGGCCCTGGTCGAACATTTCGTCGTCAGCCACCTGCGGCCGCAAGCGCTTGGGCTCTGAGCGCAAAAACGGGGCGATGCGGCTGCCCTGCGATTGTTCGACCTCGTCCACCGTACCTGCAGCGATAACATTACCGCCGCCTGCTCCGGCAACGGGGCCCATCTCGACCAGATAGTCAGCTTCCGCTAGAACGCGCGTATCGTGATCGACAACGACCACGGTGTTGCCGTCATCTACCAAATCGCGCATCACGCCTACCAAGCCGTCGACATTGGCAGGATGCAGACCGATCGAGGGCTCGTCGAGCACATACAACACGCCCGTCGATCGGTTGC
The DNA here is from genome assembly GCA_937925265.1 of uncultured Collinsella sp. Taxonomy (GTDB): domain Bacteria; phylum Actinomycetota; class Coriobacteriia; order Coriobacteriales; family Coriobacteriaceae; genus Collinsella. The sequence continues at coordinate 35,979 of CALEXE010000123.1, forward strand.
GCACCACGCGGGCGAGCTGCACGCGTTGGCGCTCACCCGTGGACAGCGTGGCGCCGGCGCGATCGAGCGAAAGGTAATCGAGACCCAGATCGACCAGACGACGGGCCGCGCCCAAAAACGAATCGCAGATATCCGTCGCCATGGGCCGCATCTCGGTCGGCAAGGATTCGGGCACGCCGCGCACCCACTCAATTGCCTCGCCCAGCGTCATGGCCGCCGCCTGCGCCAGATTGATACCGCGCACCTGGGGCTGGCGCGCAGCCTCGGAGAGACGCGTGCCGCCGCAGTCTCGGCATGACCCCTCGCGCAAAAAGCGTACCACGCGTTTGAGCCCCTTATCGTCCTTAACCTTGGCGAGTGCATTCTCGACGGTATAGACGGCGTTGTAATAGGTGAAGTCGAGCGGCGTGGCGCCCTCGCCGTTTTTGGGAACGTAGAGAATGTGTTTCTTAACCGCCGGACCGTGGAACACGATGTCGCGCTCTTGAGGCGTGAGCTGGTTAAACGGCACGTCGGTGCGCACGCCCATCTCGCCGGCTACCTGCTTCATCAGATCCCACATGAGCGTACCCCAGGGAAGCACCGCGCCTTCGTTGATGGTCTTTGACTCGTCGGGCACCAGGCTCGTTTCGTCCACCTCGCGCATGACACCGGTGCCGCCGCAGGTAGGGCACGCACCGCCGCTGTTAAAGGCAAGGTCCTCGGCACTCGGCGCGTAGAACTCGCGGCCGCATGCGGGGCACGTGAGCGACAGGCCCGCAGCCACGTTAAGGCTCGGCTCCACACGCGCCCCGCAATGTGGGCACACGTGATGGGCACAGCGGCTAAAGAGCAAACGCAGACTGTTGTTGAGCTCGGTCATGGTACCAAAGGTCGAGCGCACGCCTGGCACACTGGGACGCTGATGCAACGCGAGTGCCGCCGGTACGTGCAATACCTCGTCCACCTGGGCGTGCTCGGCCTGCGTCAGGCGACGTCGAGTATAGGTGCTGAGCGCCTCCAGGTAACGGCGCGAGCCCTCGGCATAAAGAACTCCCAGCGCCAGCGAGCTCTTGCCCGAGCCCGACACGCCGGCAATGCCCACGAGCCTCCCCAGCGGAATATCGATATCGATGTCCTTGAGATTGTGGACACGTGCACCGCGCACCTCGATAGCCTGCGGGCTCATCTTCTGTTCCGTCACCTTTATCACCCTACTCATGCCATAAAACGCGGTCGCGGATATACTCGCCCAGCATGGGCACGGTAAACCGCACAAGGCCGTATCCGGCGGCCTCGATGACGCGCTCGCGAATCAGGCTTGCGCGATATTTACTCGCCCAGCTCTGGGTACGGTCGCAGCGCTCAATGATATCCGCCGTGCGCGTCGGCTTGTCCTCGTCAACCGCCATAGCCTCGATAAAGAGGCGCTGAGGGCTGCGCAGACCGTAATACAGAGGTGCGTCAACCGCTTCGTAGAACTCGGAGACGGCATCCGCATGGCCATTCTCGACATCGCGCCTTTCGATGACCTGCGAGCCACGCCGGACAGCAGACCGCCACATGTAATAGCCCACCAGCTGAACCATATAGGGATGCCCCATGCTCTTGCGCGCCGCAAGGTCCGCCGTCTCCGCGTCAACGTAAAGACCAGCGTCTTTGACCGTCTGGATATACGAATCGCGCACTTTGGGCAAAGATATTGCCCCCAACGTACGCTGCTGGGCACGCCGCAAAAACGTCACGCTCGGCTCTTCGAGCAGATCGTCAACCATACTGGGCAAGCCGGCGAACGCCAGCGCAAGACCGCGCTGGTCGCTATCGGGCAAGCCCGTGGCATCCTGGTCTCCGAGCACCTGCTGATAGAGGACGGCAAGAGCCGCCAGTTCCTCGATAGACACCGATTGTGCCTCGTCAATCGCAAACAAGACGCCCTTGCCCGGACCGAGCTTCTTGAGACGCTCGTTGACCAGCCCTCGCAATGTCTCGCCTTTTGCCCGCGCCGCCTCGACCGACATCCGGCCAAACGACGGCCCAAACTCCATTGACGTCACAACGGGTTTATTCGAGCGAAGCGCGTCGGCCAAGCGGTCGCACAAACCAAGCGAAGCGGAATCGGAGACAACCGCCCATCCGCGCTCGCTGGCTAGACGTTGCAGCTCCCGCAGGAGAACCGTTTTGCCACAGCCGCGGTTTCCCGTAATGAGCATGAGCCTGCCCGGCGCTCCGGCGCCGTTGTCGAGCCCTTCCTCAAAATCTTCGATGACCGACTCGCGACCGATGAGTATCGGAGGCCGCTTACCAGCTGTGGGCTTAAAGGGATTTGGATTCATATCGGCCTCCTCGGATTGGCAAACCCTGGTAACAGTTATACCAACTTATACTGAGTTATACCAATAGCATGTGACAAAGGGGCTGTCCCTTTGTCACATGTGACCGAAAAACTCGGCGTCTGCTGCTCGCCAGGGACGGAAGGTGGCGGGATCGATCTTTACGTGCGCTGCGGCGGGCACGTCATACCATTTGACCGTGTAGCCGGCGCCGTGAGAGCAAAAGACCGAGTCGGGCGTGTTGGGCAGATCGGCCTCGGGCTCATAGGCGGCCGTCTCGATTACGCGCTCGGCATCATGGCAAGCCGCATAACCGGCGAACTCCAGGTACAGATGACCGCGCCCGCTCGTGTAGGCAGCCACCTCCAGCGCGTAATCCTGCACCTCGGATGCCGGCACGCGACCCACAAGCTTCGCTCGGTCTCCCGCCATCGTCGGCGGCTCGTACTCGGCACCCATGCGTGTGGCATCCGAGAGCGCCCGGCCCACGCACTCCCCCGGCACCTCGAGCTCAAAGTGGTACCACGGCTCCAGCAACACGTCTGCGCCGACCTCGCGCGCCTGCATCAAACCCTGGCGAATCGCGCGATACGTGGCCTGGCGAAAATCGCCGCCCTCGGTGTGTTTGGCATGCGCGCGGCCGCCCGTGAGCGTAATGCGCACATCGGTGATGGACGAGCCCGTCAGCACGCCCAGGTGGTCGCGCTCCATAGCGTTGGTGAGTGCCAAACGCTGCCAGTTAAGATCGAGCTCGTCGGTCGAGGTCACGGTGCCAAACTGCACACCCGAACCCGCCGGCAACGGCTCCAAGCGCAGATGCACCTCGGCATAGTGGCGCAGCGGCTCAAAGTGGCCCACGCCCTCGACCGGCCGCGAAATAGTCTCCTTATAGAGAATGCCGCCGGGCTCAAACGCAACCGAAAGGCCAAAGCGATCGGCCAACACCCGCTGCACGACCTCGAGTTGCACGGCGCCCATCAACTGCAAATGGATCTGCTCAAGATGCGTATTCCAGCTTACGCCGAGCATGGGATCTTCGTCCGCCAACTCACTCAGCGCTTTAAACACCGCATGAACGTCGTGTTCGCCCGGCAGCACCGTATAGGTGAGGACCGGAGCGATGACGGGCGCATCGCCCGCGGGCTCCGTGCCCAGGGCGTCCCCTGGGCGAACGTGCGCAAGACCCGTCACGGCGCAAATACCGCCAGCAGCAACTTCTTGGGCAAGCTCATACTTCTCGCCGTTATAGATGCGTACCTGATCGACCTTCTGTTCCCACGCCTCGGCACTGGAATGCCCGCTGATCATCTGTTTTGCGCGCAGCGTGCCGCCGGTCACTTTAACCCAAGCCAAGCGCTCGCCACGATCCCCGCGGCTGACACGATAGACGCGCGCGGCAAACTCCGGGAGCCACGCCTGCTCACGCATCAGCGCGCATATACTATCCAGTAGCTCGTCAACGCCTTGGTCCTTGAGCGCCGAGCCGGCAAAGCAGGGAAAGAGCTTGCGCTCGGCAACCATGCGCGACAGCGTTGCGACAGAAAGCTCACCCGCTTCAAGAAACTCCTCGAGCGCCGCTTCGTCCAACGCAGCAGCGTCCTCCTGAACGGTGCCGCCCGCCAGCAGCTCGTTGGCATCCAGGCAGCCCTCGGAAAGACGCTGCCCGAGTTGTGCCAGCAAAACATCGCGGCCGGGATTCTCCAAATCGATCTTGTTGATGAAGATGAACGTCGGGATGTCATAGCGTGCAAGCAGGCGCCACAGGGTTTCGGTGTGCCCCTGCACGCCATCGTTGGCGCCCACCACCAGAATCGCGTAGTCCAGGGCACGCAGTGTGCGCTCCGCCTCGGCAGAAAAATCGACATGGCCGGGAGCATCCACGAGCATGACGTGGGTATCGCCGTGGTCGAGCACGGCCTGCGACGAGAAAATCGTGATGCCGCGCTCGCGCTCGATCGTGTTAGTGTCCAGATGCGAATCGCCATCGTCCACGCGGCCACGCTTGCGAATGCGGCCCGCGTTGAACAGCATGGCCTCGGCCAACGTGGTCTTGCCGGCATCGACATGCGCCAAGATTCCAACGACCGCTTGCTTCGACATGGCTCTCCTCTTATTGCAAGCCCATCGCACGCGGCAACGGGCGTTCACGCTCCACACTGGATGATACAATTTACGGGCCGGTGGGCGAAGCGGGCCCTATCCCCCGACCGAGCTCATCGCCCCGCGTTGCCGCGCGGCGATTTTCGTAGGTTCGCGCCTTGCGAAAGCCGGCACCTCCCCTTTTGTCCGCCCGGTCTCATCTGAGGCGGTAACAATGCGAGTCCCACAACGGCGCGTTTTACCAAAAATGGCCCCACTCGGGGCCATTTTTTATTTGGGCTGGGTGATGATTCGTGCCTTGGCTCCTACGCCTCGCGCAGCCAATCAAACGCGACACGCGGCGTACCGTCCGACACATATACGATACCGGTGCGCTTAAACCCGGCCTTGGCGATGGCACCCTGCATGGGCAAGTTGTCCTTGTGCGTGTCGATACGCAGATGGTCGGCGCGTTCCTTGGCAAAGGCAAACATTGCGGCCGCGACGCTATGCGTGGTGCCGTCGGATGCCACGCGGTGCAGCACGGCGTACGGAGTGTCGCTGCGCCATTGACCGTCCTCAATTATGTCATAGCACTCATCCGGACCCGGCAAAAAGGCAAACGTCGCCACCACGCGGCCATCGACTTCGCACACGTAACTGCCACCAGCGGCAATATCGGCAGCCAGCTGCTCGGCCGAAGGCGTGCCCTCGGGCCACTGCGTGGCGTTACCATGCGCGCGCATAAAGGCGCGGGCCGCGTCATAGATAGCCATGACGGCGGGAATGTCGGTATCGAGGGTTTTTCTGATCATCACGCGGCGACCTCACGTTTATTGGTATCACTTTGATTGAGCAATGATACCGACGTTTGGAGAGGAGCGCGAAGCAGATGGGGAGCAAAAAGCGAGCCGCCTGGTCAAAAGCCAAAAGCGAGTTTTTGGGCGCTGCCACCGGCGGCGATATGAGCGACCTGTTTGCACGCGAGGACGAGCGCCGCGACGCCCTGGACGCCGAGCGCGACGAGGCTTGGCGCTATAAGTCGTGCGAGCGCAAAAACCGTTACGACACACGCGCCGAAGCCGAGGCCGTTATGGCCGACTGCGAAAACCGCGGACGGCGTGGTTTGGCCTGCTACAAATGCGAATACTGCGGCGGCTGGCACCTGACGTCGCACCCTTGGAAATAGACCCCGCATCGGCACGGCGCTGGCGAAGCGCCAGCCATCGTGCACAAGCTACGGGCGCGGCGGCACCAAAACATCGTAACGAACGGCCTTGCCCGCAAGCTGATAGCTCGGCTTAACGCCGGCAAGCAGCGGCCCCTTCACCGGTCGCTTGATAACGACCTTGCGCGGGTGCACCGCAAGCGCAGCTTCGACCAGCGTTTCCTCATCGGCGCACGGCTGCTCCAAATGGTGCAAGAGCTGGAACTTCTTTTTCACCGCCGCGCTCTTGGTGCGCTCGGGAAACATGGGGTCCAGATACACCACGTCGGGAGCCGCGAGCTCGCCCCGCTCGATCAGCTCGGCCGTATGGCGAAGACCGGCAATGCTGTCCTCGCCCGCATGTAAGTGCATGCGCGCCACGGCGGCCGCAAGCGCCGGATCATCTGCCGCGCGATCCAGGGCATCCTGGAGGAGCGCCGCGATCACGCAATCCTGCTCATACAAATCGACCGCAAAACCCGCGGCAGCCAGCAGCAGCGAATCCTCGCCAAAGCCTGCTGTGGCATCAATCGCCCATGGTTGCTCGATGCCTTTTGTGCGCGCAGCCTTCACCAGTAGCTCTTGCTGCAGACGACCCTGCTTGAGCCGTGGAAGCATGCGGCCAAAATCGGCACGCAACTCCATCGTGCCGTCGGTGAGCGTAAGGCCCTCGGACGTCCGCACGAGCTCGAGCCCAGCAGCCCGAGCAACAGAAAAGGGATCGACGACGCCCATGGACACTCCTTAGCAAGCAAAACGAATACGTGAGCGCCACCTCAGTTGGCACCCAACCGTCCGCTATTGTCCCACACGCGACATGGTCCACAGCATCCCAATGCAAAGCACCGCCATCAATCCCGTGCACACGGCAGCGATCACGGAATCGCCCATACGCCTTCCTAACGAACGCGGCTCACGCACTTGCTTGGCTCCGTACATCACGGCTCCTCCTTCGGTCCAGCTCTTACCATGGCCCCATCATCGCAGCGCCGCGCATACGCTGCCATCGATTTGACTTACGCCCAGCTTTCCTTTTTGAAAGGTTGGACCGTACAGGCAAGAGACGCTTTCAAACGCATGCATCGCCCCGTTGAACTACAATGTGCTTCACCATATGTGCAGCACATAGGGTGCGCCAGGTTGGCGTACTCGTATCGAAAGGACCAGCCATGAGCTTCACTCGCAAGACACTCAAAATCCTTGCCCTGATTTATTTTGTTCTGGGCATCGCCAGTCTCGTCATTGGAATCGCCGGCATCGCGACCGGCAAGTTCGAGTCCACCTACGGACCGAACGCCATGCTCGCCACGGTCGTGCTTGTCGCCAAGGGCGTTATCGACCTTGCCGCAGGCGTTGCGGGCATCAAGGGCGCCAACAAGCCTTCGCAGGTGGATGGCGCGTTTAAGCTCGGCATCGTTGCCGCAATCGCCACGATTGCGCAGGCTGTGCTCACCCTTCCCGCGCTCGGCGGCAGCGCCGTCAATATTGGAGCCTTTGTCATCGTGGTCTACGACCTGTTCTTTGTTCAGCAGGCACACGCCGTCAAGGCCGAGAACAAGGACCGCCTGTAAGCGCTCACTTCTCATAGCCTCTGCAGCCAAGTAACTAAAAGGGCCGATCGCGCATATCCGCGGTCGGCCCTTTACGTTTGCCCAGATAACACCTGCCAAAATAAACCTGTCCCTTTTTGGCAGGTTGTTAGCTGTGACGGTACTCGGCGATGATGAAGTCGATGTCGGTTTGAAGGGTGTCCAGGTTTGCCAGGCGCTCTTTATCGGCAGGGCGCGTGCGGTAGTAGTACGGCGTCATTTGGAACACCGCCTCGATGTCAGCCTGGGTCTGGAGCGTAATGTTCGCAAACACCCGCTGCGTTCCGACCAACTCGAGTTCGGTGGTCTTCGGCAGCTTCTCGTCATTGAGATATGGCGTGTCGTAGAGCACCTCTTTGAGGCCAAACAGATGCCGAGCACCCGGCACCACGGTGTAGAGCGAACCCTCTGGCGCCAGCACGCGGGCAAACTCACGCTCGTTAAAGGGAGCGAAGAGCTCGGTCACCATATCAAAGGCGCCATCAGCCACGGGGATATCTTTCATGTTGGCCACGAAGTACGTCGCATCGCCGCGCTTGGCGGCAAGGCGCACCATCTCCTTGCCCAGGTCGAAACCGTAAGCATCTACGCCCGGCACCGCGCCCATAGCGCTGGTGTAGTAGCCCTCGCCGCAGCAAATATCGAGCAGCGTCATGGGGCAGTTCGTAGACGCGGCACGTCCAGACACCCGCTCGCGCACCAGCTCGACCATCGCATCGCGCAACGGCGCGTAGTATCCACGGTTCAGAAAGTCACGACGGCTGCGCGCCTGCGACTTGGGATCACCCATGGAGTCGCCGCTCTTGGACGAGCGCAGCAGATACAGATAGCCCTCGCGCGCACGGTCAAATCGGTGTCCGCCCGCGCATGCAGCACCGCGCTCGTCGTCCACCAACGGTTCATGGCAAACGGGACACAACAACATGGCAACTCCTTAGCGCGAACAACACAACGCCCACCATTGTCGCACGCCTTCCCCACCTAGTCATAGAAGAGACAAGGAGTGTCCCCAGCTGCCGACAGAAAAGGAACGTCCCTAAGTGCCGGCTGGCTGCATTAGGAGTATCATCGTCTGCGCAAATAAGCACGAAAGAGCATATTAGAGATTGAGAGCGTATGGCAGACACCGCATCTAAGCACATTGACATGACCACCGGCTCGCTATGGCGCAATATTCCCCTGTTCGCCTTCCCCGTGGCCGCCACGAGCATCTTGGAGCAGCTGTCGAACCTCATCGCCACGGTCATCATCGGTAACTTCTCGGGCGACCAGGGAACCCTCGCCATGGCGGCGGTCGGCTCCAATGTTCCGCTTACCAGTCTTATGCTCAACCTTTTTATTGGCATGTCGCTTGGCTCCAACGTGGTCATCGCCAACGCTATCGGCCGCAACGATCAGAACATGGTCAAACGCGCCGTCCATACCTCGATTTTAATGGCGCTCGTGGGCTTTGTCGTCATCGCACTGGGCGAGATCTTTGCCGAGCCCATGCTCGCTGCGCTCAACGTGCCTGCCGAGACCATGCCGCTCGCCTCGCTCTACCTGCGCGTCTTTTTGCTCAGCATGCCCTCGATCTTGCTCTGCAACTTTGAGGCCGCGATCTTCCGCTCCGTCGGCATCACCCGCATGCCGCTGCAGGCGCTCGCCGTGTCCACCGTCCTCAACATTGGCCTGGACCTCATCTTTGTCCCCGTACTCCACTGGGGCGTCGCGGGCGTCGCCATCGCCACCGCCATCGCCTACACCGTCAGCGCCGCCACACTCTTTGTCCACCTGCTCAAGACCGACTCCGTCGTCCGCGTCACCCCACGCGACTTAGGCTTAGACCCCGTCGCCCTCAAGCGCATCGTCAAGATCGGCCTGCCCGCCGGCATCCAAAGCGCTGTCTTTGCCGTCGCCAACATCATCATCCAGTCCGCCATCAACAGCTTGGGCACCGAGGTCATGGCGGCATCAAGCGCCGCCATGAGCTTGGAGTACGTGTGCTACAACCTGCTCAACAGCTTTAGCCAGGCTTGCACCACCTTTGTGGGACAAAACCACGGTGCCCGCCAAATCGACCGCTGCACCAAGACGCTCAAGGTCTGCCTGGTCGAAGGCGGTATCGTCGCGCTCACCACCATCGTCATCATCGTAGGCTTGGGACGCGAAATCCTGGCGCTGTTCAACAGCGACCCCAACATCGTCTCGATCGGCTATATCCGCGTGTGCTCGATCTTCCCTGCCTACGCCTTTAGCATGTTCTACGAAAACATGTCCGGCTACCTGCGCGGCTTTGGCATCTCGCTCATGCCCGCCCTCATCACCATGATCTGCGTCTGCGGTATTCGCTTCTATTGGGTATTCTGCGTGTTCCCGCACTTCCGCACCTTTGCGAACATCATGATGGTCTACCCCATCAGCCTGGGCACCACGGCGTTCTTTATGGTCGTGGCGGTACTACTCTGCCACCCGGCACGCACCTATCGCGCCGCCCAAGCCAAAGCGACAGCCCGCTAAACACCGCACTCAACGCCATGCCAGTCATTAATTGACAATATGTGAGCTCATATAGTCGATAAAGTGCCTCGTGGCGATAGGCATGGTGTCCCAGCTGCGCCAGGCTGCCACTACGTCACGCGAGGGAGCGTGCACGATGGGACGCACGCGAATATCGGCCCTCATGCCCTCGACGGTACGGCGATACAGCATACTCACGCCTAGGCCCTCCTCCACCATCGCCATGATGGTGTAGTCGTCGGTCACCTCGCTCGTCACGTGCGGCGACAGCCCATGCGCCGCGAATGCATCGAGCACCAGGCTCTGTTCGCCCTCATCCAGCAGCACAAACGGCTCGGACGCCAGGTCGGCGAGCGTCACCTTTTCCTTTGCCGTCAGCGGATGCGCGGCCGGCAACAGTGCCACCAACTCATCGTGATAGACCACGCGCTTCTCGAGCCCAGCAGTAAATCCGCGTGCCGTAAAGCAAAAATCAACCACGCCATCGTGCACCCACTGGGCATTGCGCGTGTAATCGCCCTGTTTGAGCGTAAAGCGTACACCCGGATGCAGGGCACCAAAGTCGCGGATCACGCGCGGCAACACGGTGCGGCTCACGTTGGTAAACGTTGCGATACGAATATCAGTCGAGGAGAGTCCCAGCAATTCCTGGCGCTTGCCCTCAAGCTCGGCCTCGGCAGTTACAATCTGGCGCAGATACGGCAGATACTGTTTGCCGTCGCGCGTAAGCGAAACGCCCTGCTTGCCGCGCTCGATAAGCGTGGTACCCAGCTCGCGCTCGAGCGCTTTGACGGCCTGGCTCACCGCGCTTTGCGTATAGCGCAGCTCATCGGCTGCACCCTTAAGACTGCCGCGATCGACCACCATACAAACAATCTGATACCGCGATGCCATCGTACCTCCACATCGACGTAGCCGTAAAACGTTTGGCTCTGTTAGACCAAATTTGACACGATCGGCTGTTCGTCGAACCGGAAAATAAT
>CALEXE010000124.1:0-46855 GCA_937925265.1 uncultured Collinsella sp.
TTCGTGCGGCGAGGGCTTCTTGCGTCCTGCGGAGTGTGCCTAAAAGTAAGCTGATGGCGGGCCCTACGATGTCCGGTCTTCGGTGGATTACTGGCTGGGGGAATAATGGCGCGCTTCGCGCATTTTGGATGGGGCCTGTCCCGGCGGCGCGTTTGGCGCTTCGCGCCTCGCGTCTTACCGATTGGGATTGAGATGCATTTGGCGCCTCTCGCCTTACGACTGTAGCGACCGCGGTTTCCTTTGGGATCGCGGTCGTTTTGTTGTGGGTCAAATATGAACGTTGTGTTAATGAGTCGGTAGACGGTGGTGTTTTTCGGTGAGCGGCGTATCCTTCCAACGGTTTATCTAGTGTGTCAGTTGAAAGGAAGAGGGCGCTCGTCATTGTTTGAATGTGAACTGCCGTTTGACCACAAGACGTTGCATCTGGAACTCGAGGATAAGAACTTCGCGGGTGTGATGGAAGGTCATCAAAACGAGTTTAAGACCACGAAATCGCAGGAAGAGCTGGTGGAGGAGTCGCTTGCCAACCCTTACGGCTCGCCTTCGCTCGAGGAGCTTTGTGCTGGCAAGAAGGATATTGTCATCATTAGCTCAGATCATACGCGTCCCGTTCCCTCGCGTGTGACGATGCCTATTCTGCTGCATCACATCCACGCTGCCGCTCCCGAGGCACGTGTGCGCATCCTGGTCGCGACCGGCATGCATCGCCCCTCGACGCACGAGGAACTCGTTAACAAGTACGGCGAGGAGATCGTCGCTAACGAGGAGATCGTCATGCATGTCGCGACCGACGACAGCATGATGAAAAAGATCGGTACCCTGCCTTCTGGTGGCGAGTGCATCATCAACAAGATCGCTGCCGATTGCGATCTGCTGCTTGCCGAGGGCTTCATTGAGCCGCATTTCTTTGCCGGTTTCTCTGGTAGCCGCAAGTCCGTCCTGCCTGGCATCGCCAGCTACAAGACCATCATGTACAACCACAACGGTCAGTTTGTGAACGATTCCCACTCGCGTGCCGGCAACCTGTGCCACAACCACGTGAGCGAGGACATGTTCGCCGCCGCCGAGATGGCTCACCTTGCCTTTGTGCTTAACGTGGTGCTCAACGGCAAGCACGAGGTCATCGGCTCCTTTGCCGGCGATATCCACAAGGCGCACGAGGCCGGCTGCGAGTTCGTGAAGAGCCTTGCCGGCGTTGAGCCCGTCGAGTGCGAGATTGCCATCACCACCAACGGTGGCTACCCCCTCGATCAGAACATCTATCAGGCCGTGAAGGGCATGTGCGCTGCCGAGGCCACGCTTCCTGAGGGCGGCGTGATCATCGACGTCGCCGGTTGTGCCGACGGCCACGGTGGCGAGGGCTTCTATCACAACATCGCCGACAACGATCCGGCGGAGTTTGAGCGCGCCTGCATCGACCGTCCTAAGGACGAGACCCTGCCCGACCAGTGGACGAGCCAGATCTTTGCCCGCATCCTGGCGCATCACCCTGTGATCATGGTCACCGATCTGTGCGATCACCAGATGCTCAAGGATATGCACATGACGCCGGTCAACACTATCGAGGAGGCGCTCAAGCTCGCCTTTGAGATGAAGGGTGCCGATGCCAAGGTTGCCGTCATTCCCGATGGCCTGGGCGTTGTTGTTGCGCAGCACTAGTGCGCGGCCTAAACGAATCGTTTATAACCGACAAGAAAGATAAGGTTTTATGCTTACCAAACTCCTCTGCGAATTCGGCGCGACGGCCCTCATGATCGTCTTTGGCGTGGGCGTGCACTGCGATACCGTGCTCAAGGGCACCAAGTATCAGGGCTCCGGCCATATGTTTGCCATCACCACCTGGTCTTTTGGCATCTCGGTCTGCCTGTTTGTCTTTGGCGGCGCCGTGTGCATGAACCCCGCCATGGTGCTTGCCCAGTGCATCGTCGGCCTGGTGCCGTGGGGCAGCTGCATCCCCTTCATGATTGCCGATATGCTCGGCGGCTTTGTGGGTGCCGTAATCGCTTGGTTTATGTATGCCGATGAGTTCAAGGCTTCCGAGGACGTCGTCGACCCCATTGCCCAGCGCAACATCTTCTCGACCAACCCCACCACCGAGGGCACGAACTATGCTCGTAACTTCTTCTGCGAGGCTATCTGCACCTTCGTGTTCATCAGCGCCATCCTTGCTGCCGCTAGCCGCGCCGGCGAGAACGTTCTGATGCTCGCAATCTGCGTCGGCCTGATCGTTTGGGCTGTTGGCATGGGCATGGGCGGCATCACCGGCTTCGCCATGAACCAGGCTCGTGACCTTGGTCCTCGCATGGCCTATCAGGTGCTGCCGATTAAGAACAAGGCCGATAACAACTGGAAGTACGGCCTGCTTGTTCCTGGCATCGCGCCGTTTGTCGGTGCTATTGTGGCCGCGCTGTTTGTGCATGGTTTCTTGGGCATGTTCTAGTCCAAGGCTACATAGTTGTCCGCTGGCCGCATGGGGTAACTTCCCAGCGCGTCCTCGGACATGAAAGAACCCCCGCTGCGCAACTTCGTGCGGCGGGGGTTCTTTCGTCCTGCGGAATGCGCTGGGAAGTTACCCCATGCGGCCAGCTGCGGGATCTTAGTCGCGTTGGAACAAGCAACCCAACATATATATCTGAATATGGATGGGAGGGGCGCTTTGTTTTTGGGTGCCCTTACAAGAAAACGTGACTTGGGGAAGGGATGGGCGCTTTGTTGGGATGGCGCTTTGGGATGGGGGGCTTACTTAGCTGAAGAGGGGCTGTATGGCTGATAGGTAGTCTTTGGCTACGTTGGCTTTGTCGGCTTGGAAGTTGTGCCAGGCCCACCATTGGACCATTCCTACGAAGCTTGAGGCTATGTGGTGTAGTAGGAAGCTTCGGTCCATGGTGGCGGCGGGGCCGTTTGGGTCGGTGGGGACGGTTTCGGCTGCTCGTGACATGATGGTCTTGCGTAAGCAGTCGGCGAAGACGCGTGAGCCGGCGCCGGCTACGAGGGCTCGTACGCCCTGGCGGCGTTCCCAGAGGTTGTTGAGGATATGCTCGACTTGTACGAGCGGATCATCGAGCGGTGTGCCATCGTCGTCGAGGGCGTGGGTGCAGATGTCGCTCACGAGTTCGGATAGTAGGTCATCTTTGCTCTTGAAGAGGCCATAGAACGTGGCCCGACCCACATGGGCGCGAGCGATGATGTCGCCGACGGTGATCTTGCCGTAGTCCTCTTCGCGCAGCAGTTCGGAGAACGCCGCGACGATGGCGGCGCGGCTTTTTGCCTTGCGGGCATCCATGGCTATGCGTCCGTGTGAACGAGCAGGCAGCGGAGCGTACCGGAGCAACCCTCGTAGGGGCGCTTACCGGCGCCGTAGCCGACGGCCTCGATGCGGTAGCGGGCCGGCAGGTGCTCGGACGTGCGCAGTGCGGCGACGATGGCGGCGCCCGTGGGCGTCACGAGCTCACCGGCGACCGGCGCGGGCGTGAGGGCGATATTGCCCGCCTGGCACAGGTTGACGACAGCGGGGACGGGAATGGGCATGAGACCGTGGGCACAGCGGATGGTACCGTGACCCTCGGAGAGCGACTCGACCACGATGTCCTCAATACCCAGGTCATCGAGGCAGATGGCAACAGAGCAGACGTCGATGATGGAGTCGACGGCGCCCACCTCGTGGAACATGACGGTCTCGGGCGTTTTGCCGTGGGCCTTGGCCTCGGCGGCGGCGAGCGCGGTAAAAATGGCGAGCGCGCGACGCTTGGCGCCATCGCTTAGCTGCGAGCCATCGATGATGGCGGTGACGTCCGCCAAAGAACGGTGGTGATGGTGGTGGGCGTGATGGTGACCCTCGTGGCCATGACCGTGGCCCTCATGGTCATGCTCGTGGCAGTGCTCGTGTTCGTGCTCGCCATGATCATGATGGTGGTGCTCATGCTCGTGCGTGTGCTCGGCAGCTGCTTCGTTGCCGTAGAGCCAGGCCATATCGTGATCGTGGTTCTCGAGCTCCTCTGCAAGCTGGACGTCGAAATCGCAGGCGTCGATGCCATGCTTGCTTACGCGTGTGACGGCGATCGTAAAGCCGTCGACCGGCAGCGTGGCGAGCTGTTCGCGCAGGTGCTCCTCGCTGGCGCCCAGGTCGAGCAGGGCCGCGACGGTCATATCGCCGCTGATGCCCGAGGTGCCGTCGATGATAAGCGTGTGCTGATGATTGGACATGGAATGCTCCTTAACGGGCGCAGGGCGTGCCGGCGCTCAGATGATTGATAAGACTTGCCTGGTAGGCGGCACCAAAGCCGTTGTCGATATTGACGACCGAAACGCCGCTGGCGCAGGAGTTGAGCATGGCGAGCAGCGCGGCTACGCCACCAAAACTTGCGCCGTAGCCCACGCTGGTGGGAACGGCGATGACCGGACAGCTCACCAGGCCGCCGATAACGCTCGCCAACGCGCCCTCCATGCCGGCGACGGCAATGACCACCTGCGCCTGAGCAAGTTCCTCGGCATGCGCGAGCAGGCGGTGCAGGCCGGCGACACCCACGTCGTAGAGGCGATCGACCTCGTTGCCGTAGAACTCGGCCGTCAACGCGGCTTCTTCGGCGACGGGCAGGTCGCTCGTACCGGCGCAGGCGACGACGATGCGTCCGTTGCCGGTAGGGGAGGGCTTGCCGCCCACGAGGGCGAGCTGTGCGTCCGGGACATATCCCAGGTCGATGCCGTTGCCAAGAAGCTCAGCGGTGCGCGCGGCTTTTTCGGCATCCAGGCGCGTGACCAGGATGCGCTCCTGGCCGGCATCGCGCAGTGCTTCGATAATGGCGGCAATCTGATCGGCGGTTTTACCGGCCCCGTAGACAACCTCGCCGGCTCCCTGGCGCACCCCGCGCGAAAGATCGAGCTGCGCAAAGCCCAAATCGGCGGTCGGAGCCGTCTGGATGCGCGTGAGGGCGTCGGCAGGGGTGACTGCCCCGCCGGCAACATCGCTCAGCAATTGCTCAAGATCTCGCTTATCCATATATGTTCCCTTCGACGGCGCAAAGTCTAGCACTCAAAGGGTATGTTTCCGAACACTAAGACAAAATTGTTCGGAAACTATAGGACAGACTGATTCAATTGTTAGACGGATCGGCTAGTCGCGCAGGATGATGTCCATGGCGAGCATCAGGTTGCGCTCGTCGATGGCAAACGGGGCGGCCTCGCGCGTCTTGGGCTTGGCGCAAAACGCGATGCCCGTGCCCGCGGCCTGAATCATGGGGATGTCGTTGGCGCCGTCGCCGATTGCGACGGTGTGGGCCATATCGACGCCGCACTCAACTGCCCAATCTAGCAGCTGGATGAGCTTGGACTCCTTGGTTACAATGTCTGCCGCCAGCTTGCCGGTGAGCTTGCCGTCCACGACTTCCAGGCGGTTGGCCAGGCAAAAATCGATGCCCGCGGCGGCCACGATCTTATCGGCGACCTCGTGAAAGCCGCCGCTTACCACGCCGACCTTCCAGCCCTTGCTGTGCGCCGAGCGCACAAGCTCCAGCGCGCCGGGGGTAAACGTCACGCGCTCAAAGGTGCGCTCGAACACGCTCTCGTCCAGGCCGGCAAGCAGCCCCACGCGCTCCTCGAGCGCCTGCTTAAAGTCAAGCTCGCCGCGCATGGCGCGCTCGGTGATCTGTGCCACTTGCTCGCCTACGCCGGCCTCCTCGCCCAACAGGTCGATGACCTCCTGGTTGATGAGCGTGGAGTCGATATCCATAACGATGAGGCGTGCAGTCATGGCGGGCCTTTCCGAGTGCAGTTGCTTTCCGAGTGCAGTTGTATTGGGGCACATTGTCGCACGCGGCGCGCCTTGGCGACGGCCACGACGCATCAATTGTTTCGTCTCCGTCAAGTCTTTGGACAGGAGCTACTTTTCCGCGGCACATCGACACAGGTGCGATAAGATAGAACGCCATGTCTGGCTGCGCGGTTTACGCAGGCCGGGCAAATCTGTACGACGCCGCCCGGAACGACACGGGGCGGCACAGATCCATAAAGGAGGATCACTGGTATGAGCCAGACCCGTCCCATCGACGAGCATTCCATGCACACCCGTACCTGCGGCGAGCTTCGCCGCGAGAACGTGGGCGAAGAGGTCACCCTCACCGGTTGGGTGAGCCGTCGCCGCGACCACGGCGGCCTTATCTTCTGCGACCTTCGCGACCGTGAGGGCATCACGCAGCTTACCTTCGACCCCGAGCACTCCGACGGCGACGCCTTTAAGATCGCCGAGACCATGCGTCCCGAGTGGCCCATCAAGATTCACGGCGTCGTGCGCGCCCGTGGCGAGGAGACCACCAACACCAAGCTCGCGACTGGCGAGATCGAGGTCCTGACCGACCACGCCGAGGTGCTCAATACATCCGTCACCCCGCCGTTCCAGATCGAGGACGGCATCGAGACCAGCGAGGACACCCGTCTGCGCTATCGCTATCTAGACCTCCGTCGTCCCGAGATGATGGCCAACCTCAAGCTGCGCTCCGACTTTACCTTTGCCATTCGCGAGGCGCTGCACAACCGTGAGTTCATGGAGGTCGAGACGCCCTCCCTGTTCAAGTCCACGCCCGAGGGCGCCCGCGACTTCATCGTTCCCAGTCGCATCCAGCCGGGCAACTTCTACGCCCTGCCGCAGTCCCCGCAGCTCCTGAAGCAGCTGCTCATGGTCGGTGGCGTCGAGCGCTACTACCAGGTTGCCAAGTGCTTCCGCGACGAGGACCTGCGCGCCGACCGTCAGCCCGAGTTCACCCAGGTCGATATCGAGATGTCCTTCGTGGACCAGAACGACGTCATGAGCGCGCTCGAAGAGGTCCTGGCCGATGCTTTCGGCCGCATGGGCGTCGAGATGCCCACGCCGCTGCGTCGCATGAACTACTGGGAGGCCATGGACACCTATGGCTCCGACAAGCCCGATACCCGCTATGGCATGCACCTGGTCGACCTGACCGACATCTTTGCCAACTCCAAGTTCAAGGTCTTCGCGACTGCCGCAAACGAGGAAGGCTCGGTCGTCAAGGCCATCAACGCCAAGGGTGCCGGTGCTTGGGCCCGTGCCAAGATCGATAAGCTCGCCGGCGTGGCCTCCACGTTTGGCGCCAAGGGCCTGGCCTGGATCGCCTTCCGCGAGGACGGCTCCATCAACAGCCCCATCGTCAAGTTCTTCTCGGACGAGGAGATGGCGGCTATGCGCGAGCGCATGGACGTCGAGCCCGGCGACCTTGTGATGTTCGCCGCCGGCCCGCGCCTGCTCTCTGACGAGATCCTGGGCGGCATGCGTTCCCACATGGCCAGCGCGCTCGAGATCAAGCGCGAGGGTCACGACTTCCTGTGGGTCGTCAACTTCCCGCTGTTCCACTGGGACGAGGACCGCAAGGCTTACGCTGCCGAGCACCAGCCCTTCACCCTGCCGACCGAGACCGACATCGCCAAGATCGAGGCCAATCCGTTGGCAGCCGGTTCTTGCACCTACGACTTTGTCATGGACGGCTTTGAGGCCGGTGGCGGCGGTATGCGTATCCACAACGCCGAGATGCAGATGTCCATGCTCAAGCTCCTGGGCTTTACCGAGGAGCGCGCCGAGTCTCAGTTTGGCTTCCTCATGGAGGCGCTCAAGTTTGGTGCGCCCCCGATGGGCGGTTTCGCTCTGGGCCTGGACCGCGTGTGCATGCTGCTCACCGGTTCCGACTCCATCCGCGACGTCATGGCGTTCCCCAAGACGGCCAGCGGCTCCGACCTCATGTCGGGCGCCCCGAGTGCCGTTTCCGGCGCCCAGCTCAAGGACGTCAGCCTGCGCCTGATGTAGGCGAGCGGCTACATATTGCCTGTAACGAGGGAAGGCACGCGTCCTTCCCTCGTTTTTTGTGGGACGGGGGTGCGCCGGTAACGTACAATAACTACCACGTGGCTGGGTTTGCCGGCCGAATGCACGATGCCGCGGGAGGGGACATGGTCGAGTTTACAAAGACGATTAAAGATCCGTTGGGACTACATGCCCGCCCGGTTGCGCTGCTCTACGACATCATTGCCAAGCATCGTAGCGACGTGTCGGTCAGCATCGGTGACCGCCATACCGATGGTCGCGACGTTATGGGCCTCATGGCTCTCTACGGTGAGTGCGGCGAGGACATCATCTTCCGCGTTTCGGGCGTAGACGAGGCTTCCTGCGTCACGTCGATCAGAAATCTCTCCCTCTAGACGCAGCGTTGCGACAAAGGGACAGTCCCTTTGTCGCATTCGGGAATCTTTAAGAACCGTAAGCAAGCGTGCCGCACCTCGGCTTGAGCATCAGCTCCGCCGAGGTGCGGCACGTTGTCATCTTTTTGATTTGTCGCGCGTGATTCTGAGTGAGCTGCTGCAGATGGCAGGCGACCGAGGGCTAGAGCACAAGTCCCGCGCCGTTGCGCTCGATCACGCCGCGGTACCACTCAAAGGAGTCTTTGCGATAGCGCTTGCACTCCTTGGGGTCGTCGTCGGTGCGGTCCACGTAGATAAATCCGTAGCGCTTCTTGACGCCGTTGCTCGTGGAGAGCAGGTCGAGCGCAGACCACGGGCAGTACGCGAGCATCTCCACGCCAAAGTCCATCGCGCGCTTCATGGCCGCGATGTGCTTCTCCAGGTAGTCGATGCGGTAGGGGTCGTGCACGCGGCCGTCCTCGGTGAGTGTGTCAAAGGCTCCCAGGCCGTTCTCGCACACCATGAGCGGCTTGTTGTAGCGCATGTAGATGTCGCGTAGCAGGTACTCAAGGCCCACGGGGTCGATCGCCCAATCCCAGTCGTTCGTATCGAGGTTGGGGTTCTTGCACATCTCATAAAAGCCGGGATGCGTCTCAAAACCGCTGATATCGCCCTTTTTGCCGGTAAGGTTCACGCCGTTCCAGCGCATCTCGTGCGACCCGTCGTCGGGGCACCATTTGGCGCACTCGCTTGCATAGTAGTTGATGCCCAGCATGTCCGAGGTGCCGCTTGCGATGAGCTCCATATCGTCCGGCTCGATCTTGGGTGCCAAGCCATGGCGCTCCAGGTAGGCCATGGCAGAGTCGGTGTACTTGCCCTTGAAGTAGATGTCGAGGTAGTAGGCGTTGCGCAGGTCGTGCGCGTTCTGCGCGGCCATGGCGTCCTCGGCGCGGCTCGTGAGCGGATAGATAGGTGAGTAACCGATCACGCTTCCCACCATGCCGCCCGGCACGAGCTCGTGCACCAGGTTGCAGGCCACGGCGTGGGCGAGGTTCATATGGTGGTTGATCTGGTAGCGCAGCTGGTTGTTGCCGCGCAGCTCCTCGGGGATATAGCACTTCTGCGTCCAGTACTGGACGATGATCGACTGCTCGTTGATGGTGGTCCAGTACTTGACCTGGTCCTTGAACTCGTTGATCACAAAACGCGCGTACGCCTCAAAGTCGTCGACCACCTGGCGCGACAGCCAGCCGCCGTAGCGTTCCACGAGGGCCCAGGGCAGGTCGTAGTGGTAGAGGGTCACGATGGGCTCGATATCGTGCGCCTTGAGCTCGTCGATGAGGTCGTGGTAGAACTTGAGTCCGGCGGGGTTGACGGCGCCGGTACCGTCGGGGATCACGCGCGACCAGGCAATGCTAAAGCGGTAGGCCTTGAGGCCCATCTCGGCCATGAGGGCCACGTCCTCGCGAAAATGATGGTAGTGGTCGCTCGCGATGTCGGCTGTGGCAAAGCCACGCTCCTCGTAGATGTTTTTGTTGATGATATCTTGCTGCGAGGGCTTCTTGCCGTCCTCGTAGGCCGCGCCCTCTACCTGGTAGGCGCTGGTTGCGGCGCCCCAAAGAAAGCCCTGGGGAAAGGTGCTGGTGGTATATGCCATGGGTGTCTCCTTTGCGGCTGGGATGCAGCGCCCGCATGCGTTAAGGCGCGGGCGCAAGCTCGATCAATCGTTGCGGCGGCGAGGTCTTTAGGCCTCGGCGTTCGCTGCCTTGGCCTCGGCGCGCTTGCCGAGCACGAAGGTGGCGGCAAAAGACGTTGCCACGGAGACGGCCATAACAGTGAGGGCGAGCGCCAGGTTGGTCAGCGAGCCGTCGGCGCCGATATAGGCCGGGAAGGCGATAAAGCTGCATGCGGTGATGACGTATTGGGTCATACCGGTAAGACCGGCGATGATGCCTCCGATGCCGCCACCGATCATGGCGCCCACAAGCGGGAAGCGCTTGGTAAAGAGCACGCCGTACACGCCAGGTTCGGTGATGGAGCACATGGCGGTAACGCCGGCGCCCACGGCAACGGAGCGCTCATCGAGCTTTTTCTCGACCACGGCGGCAGCAAAGCATGCGCCGGCAACAGCGAGGTTGGCGGCGGTCATTCCGGCGCAGATGAGCGGGTCGGAGCCAACTTCGGCCATAAGGATGAACTGAAGCGGGTAGAGGGCATTGTTCATGCCAAAGAAGACGAGCCACGGGGTGCAGCAGCCCACAAAGGCAACGGCTGCGGCAGGGCAGGCACGGTAGACGGTGATGAGCACGTCGGCAAGGGCGGTGCCAACGGTGTAGCCGATGGGGCCCAGGACGAGAAGCGTCAGCGGCACGGTGACGAGCATGGTGAGCAGCGGCACGAAGATGGTGCGCAGAACCTCGGGCAGGACCTTCTGGAAGAAGCGGTAGACTGCGCTCATGAGCAAGACGCCCAGGATCACCGGGAAGACTGTGGAGTTGTAGCTCACTGCGGGAACGGCAAACCCAAAGAAGTCGTAGACGGTCTCGTTACCCACACCCATGGTGTAGAAGAGCAGCACGGCGCCCAGAAACGCTCCCAGGTAGCCGTTTGACTTGAGGCGCTGGGCGGCCGAGAAGCCGATAAACATGGGCAGGAAGTAGAACGTTGCCTGGTTAATGCAGGAGAAGAACTGGTAGGTGCCCGAGTCACTCGACACGCCGCAGAAGTTGACGAGGAGCGTCAGCACGGCACCGGTAAGACCGCCGGCCACGATGACGGGGATGACGGGCGAGAACGTGCCGCCCAGGAAGGACAGGATGGCGTTGACGATACTACCGTGATCCTGCTTTTCGGCCTTTACGGCGTCCGGGTCGTCGACCGAACCGCCCGCGGTGATGCCCTCCACCTTGAGGAACTCCTCGTACAGGCTCGGCACGTCCTGCCCGATCACAAACTGGTACTCGCCGTTTTGCACAACGAGGCCAATCACGCCGGGGACTCCCTTAGCGGCGCCCTCGTCAAAACAGGCGGTGTTCTTGAGCTGCAGGCGCAAGCGCGTCATGCAGTGGGATACATTGGAGATGTTCTCTGCGCCTCCGCAGGCGTTGATGATGGCGGAGCGCATTGCCGCGTAATCTTTTTTGGCAGCCATGGGCTTTCCCTTCAAAACGGGGATGGTGATGTGGTTCAGCGCGCGCTGCTGATGGCTGCATAATAGCGAGCGTGCGGACGGGCGTGGGGTTCGAAAATTGGACCCAGGGAGAGAGTTCGGTTTTTGGACCCTGGGCGGGCGTGCCGCAGGGTGCTGACGTCGCGTCCGCCGCGGTCGCCCAGTCGCGCTGCGGCTCTATTCCGCCGCATGCTCCCCATAGATCGTGTAGTAGCGGTTGTAGAGAAGGTCGAGCAGGTACGTGATGCCATACTGCGCAAAGACGGTACGCCCCGCCGCTTGGGGTTCGGGCGAGAGGCGCACGGCAAAGGTAAAGGCATCCTCGATGTCGGCATCGGCATCGACGGTGATGAGCACACGCGGTATCTTTGAGCCCGCAAAGACGGACTGCACGGCGCGCGCGTAGTTTCCGTGTTCCGATATCACGATGAGCGCATCGTGCGCGCCGAGCGTTGCGAGCTGGGTGATGTCTCCCGTGGAGTCCGTCACGATGTCGACCATCTTGTGCAGGTAGAGCATCGACTGCTGAAACTGCCGCACGGCCCCGCTCGAGAAATCCGAGGTGAGGATCACCACGCGGCGGGCATCGTGGATAAAGGCCGCAAGGCTGTCGAGCGTCTCCTCGGGCACGGCATCGTTGATGGTGCGGTCCATGTGGGCGAGCGCGCCTATGAGGTACTCGCGGTAGTTCTCGTGGTCGGTATACCGCGAGAAGAGGCGCCGGTGGCGCGACCATTCCCAGGCATAGGACTTGAGGTCCGAGAAATTGTCGAGGCCGATGGACTGGCAGAAGCGCCTGATGCCCGATCGGGAGGTAAAGCATTCTTCTGCCACGTCGTAGACGTTGAGCTGTGCCAAGCGGTCAAAATTCTCCAGAAAATAGCGCGCGAGCACGCTGTCCTGCGAGTCGTGGGGGCTCTGGTTGACAACGGCCAGAAGGGAGTTCATCAGGCTGAAGTGCCTGATGGTGCTCACAGTGTCTTTTGGTGCGCGAACGAGGTCGCTCGGGTCTTGGTCCATGCCGCCTCCTGCGTTGATTGCTCAACTCATTATAGAGGGCAGAGGCGCATCGTTTTTTGGTCGCGGGATCTTGCCCCGTCTTTGCTGCGGCCGCTCGGATCGCTGCGCTGCGCGACGGTTGCTGCCGCATCTGTCCCTCCAGAGCGCACGATCCAGCCGTTCGCGACCCCAAAGCCACCGTCTACCGTTGCGCCTCCACATCTCCAACAAGGTCACCCATCGGTAACTTTTTTGCAAGAATGTGCGTCCGAGACTTTCCAAAAAGTTAACCACGTGCTAGTTTACTGTAGCGAACATAGACGTGGTTAACTTTTGCTGCGTCGATGTTGAGGACGAACTGACGTTAGGAGCACACTCATGTCTTGCGGACCGCAGATGCCGGCCATGCCGCTTTCGATGGTGAAAGCGGGCGAAACCGTGCACGTGTCTCGTGTAAAGGGCAATGAGGACATGAAGCACCACCTCAAGGACCTCGGCTTTGTCGAGGGCAGTGAGGTTCACGTGGTGAGCTCGAGTGGCGCCAATATCATCGTCACCGTGCTGGGCGCACGCTTTGGTATCGATACCAAGGTCGCCATGCACATCATGACCGTCGGTTAGTTCGCAGCATTTCATAAAAGCTGAAAGGGGGAAAAGAATATGAAGACGTTGGGTGACGTTAAGGTGGGCGAGAGCTCTACCATCGTCAAGCTTCACGGCGAGGGCGCGCTTCGCCGTCACCTTATGGACCTGGGCCTCATCAAGGGCACTTCGTTCAAGGTCGTTAAGGTTGCACCGCTCGGAGATCCGGTCGAGATCAACGTGCGCGGCTACGAGCTTTCCATCCGCAAGGAGGAGGCTGCCGTCGTCGAGGTCCAGTAAGGGCCCGCGGCAACTATTTATGCAGATAAAGTTAGGTTTTTCTAACTTAAATTTGCAATGTTGAAGCACATTATCCAGCCCGTGCGGAGAAAGCAGCGCGGGCACACAAGGAAGAAGGATTGAATGGCGGATTCTCAGATCCATGTCGCGCTGGCGGGTAACCCCAACTGCGGCAAGACCACGCTTTTCAACCTGATCACCGGCGCCAACGGCTACGTTGGCAACTGGCCCGGTGTCACGGTTGAGAAAAAGGAAGCCAAGCTCCTAAGCGACAAGAACGTTACCATCACGGACCTCCCCGGCATCTACTCGCTTTCCCCCTACAGCCCCGAGGAGCAGTGCTCGCGCGACTACCTCATGAGCGGCGAGCCCGATGTGGTCGTCCAGGTTGTCGACGCGACCAACCTTGAGCGCAATCTGTACCTGGCACTTCAGGTCATCGAGACCGGCCTGCCCGTGGTCGTGGCCCTCAACATGGCCGACCTCGTGGAGAAGAACGGCGATAAGATCGACACGGACAAGCTTTCCAGGAAGCTCGGCTGCCCGGTCATGATGATCTCGGCCCTTAAGAACAAGGGTATCAACGAGCTCTTTGAGCAGGTCAAGAAGTCGGCGGCTGCCAAGGCCGACGTGCCGGCGCATAAGTTTGATTCCGCCATCGAGGACGTTCTGACCCACATCGAGAACAACCTGCCGGCGAGCGTTCCCGCCAACAAGCGTCGCTACTACGCCGTCAAGCTGTTTGAGCGCGATGCGGACGCCTGCAAGCTCATCAACCTCACCAAGGAGAAGGCCGATCGCGTTGAGCAGCTGGTCGCCCAGTGCGAGCAGGATTGCGACGACGATGCCGAGTCCATCATCACCGGCGAGCGCTATGGCGTCATTGCCCACATCATCGACGAGTGCCTCACCAAGGCTCCGGCCAAGATGAGCACCTCCGAGAAGATCGACCGCGTGGTTACCAACCGTATCCTGGGTCTGCCGATCTTTGTGGTCATCATGTTCTGCGTGTACTACATTGCCGTTTCCACCCTGGGCGGCACGGTGACCGACTTTACCAACGACCAGCTCTTCGGCACCGACGGCTGGTATGTGCTCGGTCAGGGCCGCGATGCTTACGACGAGGCTGTCGAGGCTGCGGGCGACGACGCCGACTCGGTCGACCCTGCGCAGTACGGCCCCTATGTCCCGGGTATCACCACCGTGGTGCACGACGCCCTTGTGGCGGGCGGTACCGAGGACGGCGGCTTGGTCGATTCGCTCGTCTGTGACGGCATCGTCGGCGGCCTGGGCGCCATCTTTGGCTTCGTCCCGCAGATGTTCCTGCTGTTCGTGATGCTGTCATTCCTGGAGGACTGCGGCTACATGGCCCGTGTCGCCTTCATTATGGACCGCGTGTTCCGCCGCTTTGGCCTGTCTGGTAAGTCCTTCATCCCCATGCTCGTGTCCTCGGGCTGCGGCGTCCCCGGCGTCATGGCCACCAAGACCATCGAGAACGAGAAGGACCGCCGCATGACGGTCATGACCACCACGTTCATTCCCTGTGGCGCCAAACTGCCGATCATCGCCCTGCTCATGGGTTCCATCATCGGCGATTCTTCCACCACCGCTGCGTGGATCAGCCCGCTCTTCTACTTCCTGGGCGTCTTTGCCGTCATCGCTTCGGGCCTCATGCTCAAGAAGACCAAGCTCTTCGCCGGTCGCCCGACGCCGTTCGTCATGGAGCTTCCCGCCTACCACTTCCCGGCGATCCGCTCTTGGGCGCTGCACGTGTGGGAGCGCTGCTGGGCCTTTATCAAGAAGGCCGGTACGGTCATCTTCGCTTCCACCGTCGTGGTATGGTTCCTCTCCAACTTTGGTAGCTACAACGGCTCCTTTGGCTTCCTGCCTGCGATGGAGGGCATCCCCGAGGAGTTCATGGATTACTCCGTGCTTGCCATGCTCGGCAACCTTGTCGCTTGGATCTTCGCCCCGCTCGGCTTTAGCACCTGGCAGGCCACGGCACTGACCGTCTCGGGCCTTGTCGCCAAGGAGAACGTCGTCGCCACCGCCGGCTCGCTGCTGTCCGTTGCCGACGCCGCCGAGACCGACCCGAGCCTGTGGACCGCGTTTGCCGCCATGTTCCCGACCATGGGCGCTTGCGTTGCCTTTGGCGCCTTCAACCTGCTGTGCGCTCCGTGCTTTGCCGCCATGGGTACCATCCGCAACCAGATGGACTCCGGCAAGTGGACCGCTATCGCCATTGGCTACGAATGCGCCTTTGCCTGGGTCATCGGCCTGTTCATCAACCAGTTCTACAATCTGTTTGTTCTTGGACAGTTTGGTATCTGGACGGTTGTGGCCATCGTGCTGCTGGTGGCGATGCTCTTCCAGATCTTCCGTCCCATGCCTAAGTACGCTTGGACCGACGAGGACGAGACCAACACCGCTTCCGCTGCAGTTTCCGCTTAAGTCCGAATAAGGATCAGCCCCTTTCCACGAGCCCGGGTGTCCCAGCGACACTCGGGCTTTTTGGTGAGGGAGATGTGGCGTTTCCGCAGATAAAACCGACCAAAATAAACCTGTCCCTTTTTGGCAGGTGGAGAATGGGGTAAAGTAAGTGGTGGTTAACTAGAGGAGGCTTGCTATGGCACCTATCGATATTGTTGTACTGGCTGTTATCGGCATTGCGTTTGTCGCCGTGTGCGTGCGCATTTATCGCAAGGGCACCTGCGCCGACTGTGCTCAAGGTGGCGTTTGCACAGGACATTGCTCCAACAAAAAGACCTGCGCCGCACTTAAGGGCGTAGACAAAATCGCCGAAGACTTGGGCCGCGGTATCAAATAAGGTGAACGGGGACGTCTCTGTTTCTCCTTTTGACGAGTGCCGTGCAATCTGCGATCTGTCGGGTGCTGCGCAGTTACTGCTACGATAGGTACGTCAGTAACTGCCGCCGAGCGGCTCAATCGAAAGGAAACCTGCATGGAGTCCTCCGCCTACCCGATGCTCTTTAGCCCGATCAAGGTCGGTACGACCGAGGTCAAGAACCGCGTCTTTATGCCGCCGGTATCTACCAACCTGGCCGATCACGGCTATGTGACCGACGACTTGGTCGATCATTACCGTGCCCGCGCCAAGGGCGGCGTGGGTCTCATCATCACCGAGGTCGTGACGGTCGAGCCCACCTATACCTATCTGCCGGGCGATATGTGCTGCTACGACGACACGTTTATCCCCGGCTGGGAAAAGCTCGCCGCAGCCGTCCACGAGTATGGCTGCAAGATCATGCCGCAGCTCTTCCACCCCGCCTACATGGCCTTTAACATCCCGGGCACGCCGCGCCTGATCGCTCCGTCCTTTGTGGGCCCGTCCTATGCCCGCGAGGCGCCGCGCCCCATCACGGTCGATGAGATTCACGAGCTCACGCATCAGTTTGGCGACGCTGCCGTGCGTATGCAGAAGGCCGGTGTCGATGGCGTCGAGGTCCATGCGGCGCACGCCCACGGCATGCTCGGCGGCTTTTTGACCCCGCTCTATAACAAGCGTACCGATGAGTACGGCGGCTCGCTCGACGCCCGCATGCGCTTCTTGCTCGAGGTCATCGCCGAGATTCGCGAGCGCTGCGGCAAGGACTTTATCATCGACGTCCGCATCTCGGGCGATGAGTACACCGATGGCGGCCTGACCCTCAACGACATGATCTATGTCTCACGTCGTCTGGAGAAGGCCGGCGTCGACATGATTCACGTGTCGGGCGGCACCACCATCAAGCGCGGATCTGCGATTCCCGCCGCCGGCACGCAGCAAGCCTCGCACGCCGCCTGCTCGCGCGAGATCAAAAAGCACGTCAACATTCCCGTCGCCACCGTCGGCCGCATCAACGAGGCTTGGATTGCCGAGGAGCTGATTGAGGACGGCGCTGCCGACATCTGTATGATGGGTCGCGCCAATCTGTGCGATGCCGAGTTCTGCAACAAGGCGGCTGCCGGTAACGCCGACGAGATCCGTCCCTGCATCGGTTGTCTGCGCTGCCTGAACGGCATCATGTTTGGCAAGCGCATCTCCTGCACCGTCAACCCGGACGTGGAGCGCGACGAGGCCGGCTACGAGCCTGCCGCCGAGGCCAAGAACGTGCTCGTTGTGGGCGCTGGTCCTGCGGGCATGGAGGCAGCCTACATTGCCGCCAAGCGCGGCCACAACGTGGTACTCGTGGACAAGCAGGATGAGCCGGGCGGCGAGATGCGCATCGCGGCCGTGCCGCCGGCAAAGCAGGAGCTCACCCGCGTGATCAAGTATCAGTACCGCCGTCTTGCTGAGGCTGGTGTGAAGTGCGTATTTGGCACCGAGCTTTCGGCCGAGGACATTCAGCGCGACTACGCAGGTTACGAGGTTGTCCTGGCTTATGGTGCCGAGCCCATCGCTCCGGCCTTCATGCAGGGCTTTAAGCAGGTTATGACGGCTGACGACCTGCTGGGTGGCAAGGCTTTCCCGGGCAAGAAGATCGTCATCGTGGGTGGCGGCACCGTTGGCTGCGAGGCGGCCGATTACCTGGCCCCGTTGGTCAACGACCTGTCGCCGGCCAATCGCGATGTCACCGTCATCGAGATGACCAAGACGCTCGCCGCCAACGAGGGCGGCGCCGGTCGCGCGGTGCTCATCACGCGCATGCTCTCCAAGGGTGTCCACGTGCTGACCGAGGCCAAGGTGACCGAGATCACCGAGGAAACCATCAGCTACGAGAAGGACGGAGAGGTCCACACCATCACAGGTGCCGATACGCTGGTGCTTGCCATGGGCTATCGTCCCAATACCAAGCTGGCCGACGACCTGGCTGCAGCCGGTGTTGCCACCCACGTGCTGGGCGATGCCAACAAGTGCGGCAACATCCGCGACGCCATCGGCGATGGCTACAAGGTTGCCTGCGAGCTCTAGTCAACCCCTTGTTGCGTGGGGACAGGTTACTTTGCATCAACTTGGTGCATGTAAACCTGGCCCCATCGCACCATTGCGGCTTCATGGAATAGCGCCCGTACGCATCGAATTTCTCCTCTCATAGGTGTGCGGCACAAAGAGCCCCGAGTTCATACGAGCTCGGGGCTCTTTTCGTTTGGATTGCAGACGTATTGACAGACGAAAACAGTCTGTGTCCGGTATTGAGCCATACGAAAGCGAAATAATGCGTCTTAATTCCGTACGCAAATACAGACGAAAACCATTTGCGTCTTTGATAAATCAGTACGCAAACGGCTTTCGTCTTATAATACGCTTATGAATGGTACGAAACGAGAGGGTTGTGCATATGGTTGTTAGAGAGAGCCCTACAGTCGAATACGAGGAAAGCGTTACGCCGACGTTTCTTAAAACGGTGAGCGCCTATGCAAACTACGGGACGGGCAAGATTGAGTTTGGCGTTGATGACGAGGGCGTGGCTGTCGGCCTTGCAGATCCGGTCGCAGAGTGTCTCCGCATCGAGAACATGATTAATGACAGCTTGGATCCCGCTCCCCGTTACACGCTCGAGCCCGATGAGAAACACGGGACCGTAATCCTTACGGTTTATGAGGGCCAGGACAAACCCTATCGAAGCAAGGGAAAGGCCTACAGGCGAAACGATTCGGCAACGGTGGAGGTCGACCGGTTTGAGTATGGCAGGCTGACGCTCGAAGGCAGCAACGTAACGTTCGACGCGCTCACGTCGGCTCGCCAGGACTTGAGTTTTCACACGCTCGAGCATAAGTGTGTTGAACATCTCGGCATTTCCGAGCTAACGCCGGATATTATGCGCACGCTTCGCTTGCTCGGCAAAGATGGCTATACCAACGCTGCGGCGATTTTGGCGGATAAGAATGATTTTCCGGGCATCGACTGCGTCCGTTTTGGCGATACCGAGGATGTGATCTTGGACCGTGAGACGGCGACAAATGTATCCGCAATTGAGCAGGTGGACAGGGCGGTGGCTATGTTTGCACGCTACTACCGTTTTGAGCGTATCGAAGGGATGGAGCGCGTCCAAACCGATCGAATTTCTCTTGAGGCATTCCGCGAAGCTGTTGCAAACGCTTTGGTGCATCGGACGTGGGACGTTCGAGCGAATGTTCAAATTGCCTTGTACGACGATCGTGTTGTTGTGACTTCGCCCGGATCACTGCCTGCCGGTTTGACGACGGAACAATACCTGTATGGGCAGATATCCGTGCTCAGAAACCCAATTGTCGCCGAGGTCTTTTTAAAGCTGGATTACATCGAGAAATTTGGCACGGGAATCGCGCGCATTAGACGTGCCTATCGCGATTCGATCAATCAACCAATTTTTGATGTTCGCGGCGGCACGGTGGCCGTCACATTGCCCGCTACCGATGCCTTTGAAGGGTCCGAGGAAGAGATCCAGGTTCTCAATGCCTTGTCGGGCGGGCGAATTATGTCGCGAAGCGAGATTGAAAAACAGACGGGGCTGAGCCGCATGCGGACGTTGGCGGCACTCGAATCTCTGCTTGAACGGAATGCAATCGTAAGGCAGGGAACCGGGCGGGCCACGAAATACGAGCGCTCATAGTCCAAAAGAGCCATGGTACAAGACGGACCCCAAGCCAGCGTTGGCTTGGGGTCCGTTATATCCCGGATGGTAACGGGCCGATTATTGTCAAGTTATAGCAAAGTATAGCGACGTACAGCAAAGTATAGTGAAATATGGCAAGCCGTATAGCGCGCCTTGATTATCAACCGTCCGTATTTCACAGCAACTTATAACAGGCTCGGGGTGCCAATTTGGGGTGCGGTAGTGCTGCGTCACGAAAAGGGCCTATCTACTACGTTTAAGCCGCAGGGGCCAACCATAGTCGACTTTTTCGAAAATCGACAAGCTGTCTACCTGCGGTTTTGTTTTCACGGTTTTCGGTATGGCCGAGGCTATCCGTGTTAGCGTAGTAGATGGGCCACTTTTGTGGCAAGGGGGCCGATCTGCGGGCCAGGGTAGCTAAAAGAGCCCCGTCCCAAAAAGACTGATTGGGAGCCGGGGCGTGTCGATGCGATAGTATTACGTGGTGGAATTCGACAAACCGTGAGCTTCATTCGAGGGCTTTATGGAACAACACCAGCATTATCAGAGCCTGCAAGATCAGGCATATAACGCATTGCGCTCCAAGATTATCTATGCCGAGCTCAAACCCGGCACGCGCCTTTCGGCGATTGGTCTGGAAAAGGAGACAGGAATCGGGCGCACGCCCATTCGCGAGTCGTTTGTGCGCCTGCGCGAGCAGGAGCTGGTGGAAACGCGTCCCAAAAGCGGCACCTATGTCTCAAAAATCAGCATGGAGCACGCCGAGAACGCCTGCTTCTTGCGCGAGAAACTCGAGAGAAGCGTGCTTATTAAATGCTGCTCTGCCGCCACGCCCGAGCAAAAGCAGCGGCTTGAGCAGATTCTTGCCGAGTCCGAATCGCTCGACCATCGCGAAACGCGTCGCTTTTTCGACTTGGATAACCTGTTTCATGAGACGTGTTTTGTGATTGCCGGCCGCCACATGTTGTGGGATTGGATGAAGAGCGTCAATACGCATTTTGAGCGATATAACTGGTTGCGTATGGTGTCGCAGGATCTGGATTGGGAGCCGATTCGTCGGCAGCATCGCCGGATTCTCGAGGCCATTAAGAGGGGCGATACCGACACGGCGAGCTATCTAGCGGAGACGCACTTGCACCTGATGCCCGAGGAGCAGGGCCCGGTTATCGCCTTGCATCCCGACTACTTTGAGCTGTCCAAAGACTCGTCTATCTAGCCCATCACCGCATCTGCTCGAGACGCAAAAACGATGCTGCTCACCTACAACGTTTTGCAAGCGAGATTTTTAAAAAAATGCCTAAAATGGCAAAGGCTGCCGAGATTGGGAAACGGGGTGCGCTATGGCGCAGATGAGAATCAAAGACATTGCCGCCGAGGCGGGCGTGAGCCCAGCCACGGTCTCGCGCTATCTCAACAACCGCCCCGGACAGATGACCGAGGAAACCCGTGCTCGCATCGCTGAGGTCATTGAGCGCACCGGCTATCGTCCGCGTGCCGCCGCGCGCAATCTGCGCAGCTCGCGCACCAACCTCATCGGCGTGATCCTGGCCGACATCGCCAATCCGTTTTCCAGCGCCATGCTCGAGGGCCTTTCCGCCAGCGCCGCCGCGCGCGGCTGCTCGCTCATGACGGCCATTAGCGGCAACGACCCTGCCAAGGAAGCGGAGTCGCTCACCAGGCTTATCGATGCCGGCGTGGACGGTCTGGTCGTCAATACCTGCGGCGGCAACGACGAGGCGATCGCCGCAGCCGCGGGGCGCCTGCCCGTCGTGCTGCTCGACCGCGACGTTGCCGCTGGTGGCATTGATCTGGTGACCTCCAACAACCGTGAGCTGGTCGCTGGCCTGGTAGACGCCTTGGCCGCTGCGGGCAGCGAACGTCTGTGCCTGCTCACCGAGGCAAGCGACGACAGCCCCGTGCGTCGCGAGCGCGCCGAGGCCTTTGCCGACGAGCTCTCGCGTCGCGGCCTGGCCGGCGAGGTCGTCACCCTGGCCGACGGCGGTGCCACGGGCGTTGGTCGCTTAGACGAGACTATTCGCGACAACGCAGGTAAAAAGCTCGGCCTTATCGCCGTCAACGGCTTGGTCTTCCTACGTCTGACCGAGGCGCTGGCACAGCTGGGACCTTCGTTGCCGGCTGGGCTCAAGATCGCGACATTTGACGATTACCCTTGGAACCATGTGCTCTTTGGCGGCGTGACCACGGCCGCGCAGGACACCCTCGCCATCGCCGAGCGCGTGGTCGAGCGTCTGTCCGAGCGCATCGATGTGGTCACCACCACGGTGGGCGAGGCCGCAAGGCTGGCTCCCAAGCGCATAGAGATCCCCGGTCGCATCGAGCACCGCGCTTCGACCTCGCGCTAGCCGCTCGTTCGCAACGGCCTCCGCGCCCACGTTTTTTGAGCGCTTGATACGCTTTAACCCTGCGGAAACATTTTTCTGCGATAGTATCTGCGATATAGACCAGTCGAAACCCGCCCGAAAGAAAGGGGAGCGACATGAACCAGCAGAACATCGATTACGTACTCCGCTCTGTAGAGCAGCGTGACATCCGCTTTGTGCGTCTGTGGTTTGTCGACATTCTCGGCCGCCTCAAGAACTTTGCCATTAGCCCCGAGGACCTCGAGGTCGCTTTTGAGGAGGGCATCGGCTTTGACGGCTCCGCCATCGAGGGCTTTGCCACGCCCGAGGAAGCCGACATGCTGGCGTTCCCCGATGCTTCGACCTTCCAGATCCTGCCGTGGCGCCCGAGCCACAACGGCGTCGCCCGCGTGTTCTGCGATGTGTGCACTCCCGATCGCAAACCGTTCGCTGGCGACCCGCGCGATGCCCTGCGCCGCATGTTCCGCAAGGCTGAGAAGGCTGGCTATCTGCTCAACGTGGGCGCCGAGCTGGAGTACTATTACTTCCCCGACGAGCACACCCCCGAGCCGCTCGACAACGTGGGCTACTTCGATCTTTCGGTGAGCGATGCCGCTCGCGACCTGCGTCGCAACACGGTCCTTACGCTCGAGAAGATGTCCGTGCCCGTGGAGTACACCTTCCACGCCGCCGGTCGCTCGCAGCATGGCATGAGCCTGCGTCACGCCGAGGCCCTGAGCATGTCCGACGCCATCACCACGGCTAAACTCATCATTAAGCAGCAGGCCTACGAGAGCGGTTGCCACGCCTCCTTTATGCCCAAGCCGTTGGCAGGCGAGGACGGCAGTGCTATGTTCCTGTGCCAGTCGCTATTCGACCACGACGGCAACAACGTCTTTTGGGGCGAGGACGACGAGAAGTACCATCTCTCCGATATCGCCAAGCACTACATGGCCGGCATCCTGGCGCACGCGCGCGAGATCAGCGCCATCACCAACCCCACGGTCAACTCGTACAAGCGCATCACCACGGGTGGCGACTCCGTGCCGCAGTACGCCACGTGGGGCCTGCGCAACCGCGCGAGCATGGTCCGCATTCCGGTCTACAAGCCCGGCAAGCAGCTGTCCACGCGCATCGAGCTGCGCAGTCCCGATCCCATGGCCAATCCGTACCTGGTCAACGCCGTTACGCTGGCGGCTGGTCTGGATGGCATCGAGCGCAAGCTGGAGCTCCCGCCCGAGGCCACGGCCGAGACGCTCAAGCTTACCGACCGTCAGATGGTCGAGGCCGGCTACACGCCGCTGCCGCGCTCGCTCAAAGAGGCGCTCGACGTGTTTGAGGACTCGCAGTTTATGAAGGATGCCCTCGGCGAGCACATCCACAGTTTCTTCCTCAAAAAGAAGCGCGACGAGTGGCATAAGTTTGAGTCCACGATCACCGAGTGGGAGATCAAGCACTACCTGGCGAACTCCTAATCGCGCTGGGTTGTTCCAGTACGATTGAGCTCATTTCTTTGGAGGCCGATATGTCCGAAAAGAGTGCCCTGTTCATGGCGCGCACGACGCGCTTCCACGAGTTTGCCCGCAGCTTGACGACTACCCTGGGTGTCGAGGTGAGCCTGGCAACCCCCGATTCGCCAACTGCGGCGCACGACTTTGACCTGCTGATTCTCGATTCAGATGGCATCCGCAGCGACCGCATCGATCAGATTGCCAAGTGGCTTGACGATCGTGGTGGCGTCCCCATGTTGGTGATCGTCGACGACGAGGCACTCGGTACCTTGCGCCTGCCCAATCACGCGCATGCCGACTTTGTATGCCCCACGGCGACGCCCAATGAGCTCAAGGTTCGCGCGCAGCGCCTGATGGGCGAGGAGGAGACCGTTACCGCCGACGATGTGCTCAATATCGATAACCTCGAGATCAACCTGGCTACCTACCAGGTGACGCTCGATAACGAGCCCATTGACCTGACGCTGATGGAGTACTCGTTGCTGAGCTTTTTGGCAACACACCCCAACCGTGCCTACAGCCGCGAGGTGTTGCTGCACCGCGTGTGGGGCTTTGAGTACTGCGGCGGCACGCGCACCGTCGACGTGCACATCCGACGCATCCGCTCCAAGGTGGGCCCGCAGATCGCGGCGCACATCACCACCGTCCGCGGCGTGGGCTATCTGTTTAAGGACTAGATTTCCACCACAAAGGGGACAGGCACCTTTGTGGTGGTTTTGACGCAGGTGCGGGTTTCTTTCGAGTTTGCAGCAGAACTTAAGCCTTCCTAAAAGATTGCGTTCTCGTACACGTACGCCCGCATATTGGGGTACAACTCAACGTGAACAATGATGGCCCGCCACATGTTTGGCGGGCCTTTGGTTATTTGACGAAAGGATCGCAGCTATGAGCGAGAACGATTCCCAGCGTCCCCAGGATGCGGGCAACGCCGGCGAGACCCAACAGCAGCCGCGTGTGCAGGTGGAATCGACGCCTGCCGATGGCAACAACATTCCTTACGTGCAGGCCTACGACACACAGACCGGCCAGCCGCTAGGCGGTCAGCAGGTCGTGAACAAGCACACGGTGGTCAAGACCAAGACCAAAAAGCTGCCGATCTTTATTACGGCGCTTGCCGGCTGTGCCTGCGGCGCCCTGCTGGTCATCGCGCTCATTATGAGCGGCACGCTCGATATCGGTGGCGGCAAGAATGCCGTGACGGCGGGTGCTTCGGGTTCATCGACGCAAAAGATCACCATCGATTCCGAGGACACTACGCTGGCCGAGGCCGTTTCTGCCAAGGCCCTGCCCTCCGTGGTTTCCATTACCGCCACTTCGAGCGGCAGCCAGAATGGCTCGCTTTCGCAGTCTGCCGACGAGTCGGACAACTCGGGCAGCGTCGGCTCGGGCGTTGTGCTCGATACCGAGGGCCACATCCTCACCAACAACCACGTGGTCGATGGCTATGACCAGTACGTGGTGACCATGGACGACGGCACCACCTATGAGGCCGAGTTCGTGGGCAACGATGCCTCGAGCGACCTGGCCGTCATCAAGCTCAAGGACGCCGACGCCTCCAAGCTCACGCCGATCGAGATCGGCGACTCCTCCAAGCTCAACGTGGGCGAGTGGGTCATGGCGATCGGTTCGCCCTTCGGCAACGAGCAGTCTGTCTCCACGGGCATTGTGTCGGCGCTGTATCGCTCCACGGCCATGAGCTCTACCAACGGTAACACCATCTATGCCAACATGATCCAGACCGATGCCGCCATCAACCCGGGCAACTCCGGCGGCGCGCTCGTCAACGACAACGGCGAGCTGGTGGGCATCAACTCGCTCATCGAGAGCTACTCGGGCTCCAGCTCGGGCGTGGGCTTTGCCATTCCCGTTAACTACGCCAAGAACATTGCCGACCAGATTATTGACGGCAAGACGCCGGTGCATCCGTACATGGGCGCTACGCTTTCGAGCGTCAATGCGCTTAACGCCCGCACCAACAAGCTGAGCACCGATAGCGGCGCGTATGTGGCGAGCGTCGTTGAGGATGGTCCTGCCGCCAAGGCCGGCATTCAGGAGGGCGACGTCATCACCAAGCTGGGCGACGATGAGATTTCGAGCGCCGACGGCCTGATCATCGCGCTGCGCAGCCACGAGGTGGGCGAGAAGGTCGAGATCACGCTCATGCGCGGCAAGGAAGAGAAGAAGGTCACGGTTGAGCTGGGCTCCGACGAGGAGCTACAGAACCAGCAGCAGAACGACAGCGCGACCGATACCGGCAACGGCGGTATTACCGACGAGCAGCTGCGCCAGTATCTGGAGGAGCTGCTTGGCCAGCAGGGCCAGGGTCAGGGCAACGGCCAGGGTTTCTAACGAGCTGTATCGCACATGTCGAAGCCAGAGGGGCTGTTCCGCCAGCGCGGGACAGCCCCTCTTTTCGCGATGATCCCTTGGAGACGGAGGAAAACGGATCATTTAGAACTGGCAAGGGCATGGTTTAATCGCGCGATCCACCCCAGTCTGGCGGTTGCCGATTCGGTGCGGTTCGAAAGGGTTATTCGGCGCCATGGTGACCGGTGGTACTCTTGTATCCGTTTGAAATCGAGCGAAGGAGTGCCGCTATGGAGCAATCGAGCCTGTTTGGTGACGGCGTGGACATCGATACCGAAACGCCCGCGAGCGCGGATGCCGCTGCACCGGCCGACGCCCATGCCCAGGCCGCCGTGCGCGCGGCTGAGTTGCGCCACGAGCTCGATTACCACGCCTATCGCTACTACATGCTCGACGCGCCCGAGATCACGGACGCCGCCTTCGACAAAATGCTCGTTGAGCTGCAGGAGATCGAGGCGGCCTATCCCGACCTGGTGACGCCCGACAGCTATACCCAGCGCGTGGGCGGCTACGTGAGCGAGCAGTTTACGCCGGTCACGCACATGGCACGCATGTATTCCATGGACGATGCCATGGATCTGGACGAGCTCGACGCATGGCTCCAGCGCACCGAGGATGCGCTCGGTGCCGGCAGCGTCACCTATACCTGCGAGCTCAAGATTGACGGCTTGGGCGTCGCGCTTACCTACCAAAACGGAACCTTCGTACGTGCGGCCACACGTGGCGATGGCACCACGGGCGAGGACGTGTCGCTCAACGTGCGTACCATCAAGGATGTGCCCATGCACCTGTCCGAGCCGGCGCTCGCCCACATGGGCGCCGACCGCGAGCGTACCATCGAAGTGCGCGGCGAGGTCTATATGCCCAAGGGCAGCTTTGTGCGCCTGAACGACGAGGCCGATGCCGAGGGCCGTGACCCCTTCGCCAACCCGCGCAACGCCGCCGCCGGCAGCCTGCGTCAGAAGGATCCCAAGGTCACGGCGCGCCGCGACCTGGCTACCTTTATCTATGCCATCGCCGATACCGACCCGCTGCACGTCCACAGCCAGCGCGAATTTCTCGACTGGCTGCGCAGCGCCGGCTTTAGCGTCAACCCCAACGTGGCACGCTGCGCCACGCCGGCCGAGGTCCACGAGTTCTGCGCCCAGGCCCTCGAGCATCGCGGTGACTTGGACTACGACATCGACGGTGTGGTCGTAAAGGTCGACAGCTTCCAGCAGCAGCTCGACCTGGGCTTTACCGCCCGCGCGCCGCGCTGGGCCATTGCCTTTAAGTTCCCGCCCGAGGAAAAGCAGACCATCCTGCGCGAAATTCGCATCCAGGTGGGCCGCACCGGTGTGCTCACGCCGGTCGCCGAGTTCGACCCGGTGACGGTTGCCGGCTCCACCATCGCGCGCGCCACGCTGCACAACATCGACGAGATCCGCCGCAAAAACGTGCGCGAGGGCGACACTATCATCGTGCACAAGGCGGGCGACGTAATCCCCGAGGTCGTGGGCCCGGTGCTCGATAAGCGTCCGGCCGATTCGGTCGACTGGCACATGCCCGAGGTCTGCCCCGTGTGCGGCAGCCCCGTGGTCCACGAGGATGGCGAGGTCGCCTACCGCTGCGTGTCCATTGACTGCCCGGCGCAGCTCAAGGAGCGCCTGCTCCACTGGGTGAGCCGCGGCTGCATGGACGTTGATGGCCTGGGCGACGAGATCGTCGACAAGATGATCGCTGCCGGCCTGATCCACGATGTCGCAGACTTCTACCAGCTCACGGTCGATGACATCGCAGGCCTGGATACGGGGCGCGTGTACGCGAGCACCAATAGCAAAAAGGGCGTTAAGAAGGGCGATCCCATTCCGGTAGGCCTCAAGACGGCCGAGAAAATCATCGCCGAGCTCAACAAGTCCAAGAGCCAGCCACTCGGTCGCGTGCTGTTTGCCCTGGGTATCCGCCACGTGGGCAAGAGTGTGGGCGAGGTCATTGCCGAGCGATTCCTGTCGATTGACAAGCTCATCTTGGCGAGCGAAGAGGATATCGCCGAGTGCGAGGGCATCGGTCCCAAGATTGCGGCGAGCGTCAAGCAGTTCCTGGCCGTGCCCGAAAACCTTGCCGTGCTGGAGCGCCTGCACCAGGCGGGCCTGTCGCTCGAGGTCGACTTGGGCGCCGCGCATGCACAAGCCGCAGCCGACGCGGGCGTGGCGGGCGAGCTCGCCGATGCACAACCGCTCGCGGGTCTGACCTTCGTGCTCACCGGCACGCTCGTCAACCGCACTCGCGACGAGGCGGGCGCGGCGCTCAAGGTGCTCGGCGCCAAGGTTTCGGGCAGTGTTTCAAAGAAGACGAACTATCTGGTCGCCGGCCCCAAGGCGGGTTCCAAGCTCACCAAGGCCGAGCAGTTGGGTGTGCCCGTACTGGACGAGGATGCGCTCGAGCGGATCTTGGCTACTGGCGAGGTGCCGGAGGCGTAATGGATATCGAGAATCGCAATTGCTCGCAGGCGGAAGGGCGCGCGAGGCATTCCCAAGTGCAGGCAAAAGAGCGCTTAATGATGCGAATTTGCGTTGCCGAGCGCGAGCGCGCGGCGGGTGCATCTCGCGATGCCTTTGAGGCGTTGACCGAGTTAGAGGCGAGGCTCGGTCTAGCCTAGAGAGACCGGCACCGTGATCTGCGTCACGTAGGTTGCTGGGTCGTCGCTGATGATGTCGTCGATCAGGGCGATTTTGCGTCGCCCCGCTACGCTACCAGTTTGTCAAAAGCCCCACGGCGGTTGAGCACGGTAAATGCAATCACGCAGATGACCGCCGACAGAATCGATCCGCACGGCGAGGCGATGCCCATGGGGAACAGCGTGTCGGAATAGGCGTTCGACAGCAGCCACGCGCCCGGCACGCGAATGAGCGCCACGGCCAGCACGTTGTGCGCAAAGCCGATGTAGCTCTTGCCGTATGCAGCGAAAAAGCCGCTAAAACAAATGTGAATGCCGGCAAAAATCGCGTCGAAAATGTAGCTGCGCATATAGCCGGTACCGGCCGCGACCACTGCAGCGTCCTTGGCAAAAAAGCCAATAAACGCCGGCGCCACCAGCCACATCAGCACCGTGATTAGGCAGCCGTACACGACCGAGATCGTCATGGCATCCTTGAGCACCTGACGCGCGCGGTCGCCCTTGCCCGCGCCGGCGTTTTGCGCCGTGAGCGCGCTGACGGTAGCGCCCATGGAACTCGGCACGATAAACAAAAAGCTGATCATCTTTTCGACCAAGCCTACGGCGGCGGCATCAACCAGGCCGCGGTGGTTGGCGATGACGGTGATAAACATAAACGCTACCTGGATGCAGCCGTCCTGCACAGCCACGGGCACGCCGATTTTAAGAATGCTGCCGAGCACCTCGGGCTGGGGGCGCAGGTCGCTGCGCTTAACGTGGATGTTTGTGCGAC
Source organism: uncultured Collinsella sp. (assembly GCA_937925265.1). GTDB lineage: Bacteria > Actinomycetota > Coriobacteriia > Coriobacteriales > Coriobacteriaceae > Collinsella. The sequence goes on from CALEXE010000124.1 coordinate 29,431, forward strand.
GGCTCTTGAGCCACACGAGCGCGAGGGCAACGCTGGCTGTCTGCGCGGTCACCGTGCCGAGCGCCGCGCCCACGGGGCCGAGCCCCATGTGGCCGATAAACAGAAAATCGAGCGCGATGTTGATGATGCATGCCACGCCAATTACGTACATGGGCGAGCGCGAATCGCCTAGCCCGCGAAAGATGGCCGAAAGAATGTTGTACGCGGCGATAAAGGGAATGCCGATAAAGCAGATACGCAGGTAGGCGGCAGTGCCTTCGACCGCTTCGGCCGGCGTGCCAATGAGCGCCACGATCTGCGGGCAAAGCGCGAGCAGGACAGCGGCCAGTACCACCGAGACACCCATAAAGAGCGTGATGGTATTGCCGATGGCGGTCTCGGCGCGATCGAAGCGGCGCGAGCCCACGGCGTGGCCGACGATGACCGTCGTTCCCATGGCCAGACCAACGAGTGTCACGGTAATGATATAGAGCGTCTGTGCGCCGTTGCCCACGGCGGTGATGCCGGCAGCGCCGCTAAACTGCCCCATCATGTACAGATCGGCCATGCCGTAGAGCATCTGCAAAAAGTACGAGAGCATATAGGGCAGGGCAAAGACCGCGATGGTCTTGAGGACATTGCCGCGTGTGAGGTCGTGTTCCATGGGCGGGGCACTTTCTGGCTTGGGTCGTTTAACTACCAGTGTAGTGAAAACCCTATAACGATTGTAGAGTCAAGGTTCATGTTGGCGGCGGGGCGAGAAAGTCACGCACGCGTTCATTTCCAATTGAATACGGAGGCGCACCCTGCGAGCTTGGCGCCTGCACTAGCCTTGCAGAAATCGATTTCGGAACACTTGACACCACCACGCGGCGCGCCATAATACGTGCGTTTGCGAACGACGTTTGATGGGGGATGAACCTGCGTGCGCAATCTCAAGATTCTGTTTTCCTATCTGGGGGCATACCGCCGCGATGCCATACTCGGCGTGTTCTTTGTGACGGCCGAGACGGCGCTCGAGCTGTTTATCCCGGTCATCATGGCAAATATCATCGACGTGGGCGTTCCCGCGGGCGACATCAACTACATGCTGTTGCAGGGCGCATATATGCTGGTATGCGCCGCATTTTCGCTGGTACTTGGCTTGGGCTATGCGCGCACGTCCGCCCGCGTTGCATCGGGGCTGGGCGCCAACCTGCGCGAGGCCGAGTATCGCAAGATCCAGACGCTCGCCTTTGGCAATCTGGACAACTACGACGCCAGCTCGCTCGTCACCCGCATGACCACCGATATCACCGTGATTCAAAACGCCGTAGGTAACGGCTTCCGCCCCATGGTGCGCGGGCCGGTAAATCTGGTCATGGGCCTCGTCTACGCTTTTGCGCTCTCGCGCGAGCTCGCGGCGGTCTTTGCCGTCATTCTGCCGATGCTCGCCATCGTGCTCGGTATCATTACCGTGCGCGTGAGCCCGCTCTACCGCCAGCTCCAGACCTCGATGGACCACCTCAACGGCGTGGTGCAAGAGGACCTTACCGCCGTGCGCGCCGTGAAGGCTTACGTGCGCGCCGAGCACGAGTGCGACAAGTTCGACACCGTCAATAACGAGCTCGCCGGCACGGCGACCAAGACCTTCGGCACCGCCGTGCTCAATCTGCCGGTGTTCCAACTCTCGATGTATGTTGCCGCGCTCTCGATCCTGTGGATTGGCGGCCGCATGATCATCGAAGGTCGCTTGGGCGTGGGCTCGCTCACGGGCTTTATGAGTTACGTGCTGCTGATCATGAACTCGCTCATGATGATTTCCAACGTGTTTTTGCTGCTCACGCGCGCTCTCACGAGTGTGGGCCGTATCGCAGAGGTGCTCGATGAAGAGCCCTTTATCGCCAATCCAGCGGGGGACCTCGCGACTGCGGCGCCAACGGACGGCAGTATCGAGTTTCGCGACGTGTCGTTTAAATACCGCGCGGATGCTGCCGAGGATGTGCTCGAGCATATCGACCTTCGCATCGAGAGCGGCTCGACGGTGGGCATCCTCGGCGGCACGGGCTCGGGCAAGAGTTCGCTTGTGCAGCTGATCGCGCGCCTGTACGACGCTACCGAGGGCGCCGTGCTTGTGGGCGGACACGACGTGCGCGACTACGACCTTGCGACCCTACGCGACGCCGTGGGCATTGTGCTGCAAAAGAATGTGCTGTTCACGGGCACCGTGCGCGAGAACCTGCAGTGGGGTAATCCGCAGGCGTCGGACGATGAGCTCCTCGCAGCTTGCCGCGCGGCGTGCGTGGACGAGTTCCTTGATCGCATCGGCGGGCTGGACGGAGGGCTGGGCCAAGGCGGCGCCGGTGTTTCGGGTGGCCAGAAGCAACGCCTGTGCATTGCGCGCACGCTGCTCAAGCATCCGCGCGTGCTCATTTTTGATGACTCCACCAGCGCGGTCGATATGGCGACCGACGCTAAGATTCGCGAGCACATCGCTCGGATTCCCAATACGACCGTGCTCATCATCGCGCAGCGCATCGCAAGCGTCATGGATGCCGACCGCATCGTGGTGTTGGACGACGGACGTGTCCACGGCGTGGGCACGCACGAGGAACTGCTGGCGGGCGACAACATCTACCAAGAGATTTACGCCTCGCAGATGGAGTTTGCGGGGAACGCAGACACCGGCGACGCCAGCGACGATGGCTGCGCGAATGATCCGTTTTCCTCCGTCCCCAGCGGATTGACCTTGGAAGGGGGTGAGCGCCATGCCTAAGACATCCGCTCAGGCCCGTCCCGCCAATCTGGCGCAGACGCTCCGCCGCCTGCTCTCCTACATGGGGCATGCCAAGTTCTCGCTGCTGGCGGTGGGTGTGCTCGCCTCCGTCGCCGCCATCGCGAGCCTCGCCGGCACCTACATGGTGCGCCCCATCGTTAACGGTTTGGCCACGGGCGGGGAGGAACTGCTCGCCAAGCAGGTCATCCTGACGGCGATCATCTACGCCGCGGGCGTGCTCTCGGCCCTGGGCTACTCACAGATCATGGTGCGCGCGGCCCAGCGCGTGGTGTCCGATATTCGCCGCGACCTGTTCGTGCACATCCAGACGCTGCCGCTCAGTTATTTTGACAGCACGCGCTCGGGTGACATCATGAGCTTTTTCACCAACGACGTCGACACCGTCTCCGAGACGCTCAACAACAGCTTTGCCAACGTGATTCAGGCCGCCATTCAGGTTGTGGGCACCACGGCCATGCTCATCATCCTTAACTGGCAGCTCACGATTATCACGCTCGTGTGCGATGCGGCCATTGTGCTGTATGCGCGCTACTCGGGCGCGCGCTCTAAGCGCTTCTTTGCCGCCCAGCAGGCATCGCTTGGCGACCTGGACGGATATATCGAAGAGATGGTCTCGGGCCAAAAGGTCATCAAGGTCTTTAACCGCGAGGCAGCGAATGTCGCCGGCTTCACCTGCCGCAACGACGAGCTTCGCCGCACCGGCACCGCCGCCGTGAGCTACGCCAACTCGATGGTTCCCATGACTGTGGTGATCGGCTACGTCAACTATGCCATCGTCGCCGTTGCGGGCGGCATGCTCTGCATCAAGGGGCTCGCCGACGTGGGCGCGCTTGCAAGTTACCTGGTCTTTGTGCGTCAGGCCGCCATGCCCATCAACCAGTTTACGCAGCTTGGCAACTTTTTGCTCAACGCGCTGGCCGGTGCCGAGCGCCTATTTGCCGCCATGGACCTTAAGCCCGAGGTAGACGAGGGCTGCGTGGAGCTGGTGCAGACGGGCGACGCCGCGTGGGCGTGGAAGATTCCCGAGAGCCAGGGCGTGGGCGCGTACGGGCACTTGCATGATGTGGCTGCCGTTGATGAGTCGGGCCGTGCGGTGGCTGCCGACGGTACCGAGCTCACGTGCGGCTTGGTCCCGCTTGCCGGCGACGTGCGCTTCCATGCCGTGGACTTTTCCTACGTGCCGGGCACCCGTGTGCTCACGGACCTCAACCTGTTTGCCAAGCCGGGGCAAAAGATCGCGTTTGTGGGCTCGACGGGCGCCGGAAAGACGACCATCACCAACCTCATCAACCGCTTCTACGAGGTCGATGACGGCGAGATCACGTACGACGGCATCGACGTCAAGCACATTGCCAAGGCCAGCCTGCGCGGGTCGCTCGGCATTGTGCTGCAGGACACGCACCTGTTTAGCGGCACCATTGCGCAGAACATCCGCTTTGGCAAGCTCGACGCGACCGACGAGGAAGTGCGCGCCGCCGCCGAGGCTGCCTGCGCGGATTCGTTTATCCGCCGCCTGCCTAGAGGCTACGACACGCCGGTCACGGCCGACGGCGCCAACCTGTCGCAGGGCCAGCGCCAGCTGCTCGCCATTGCGCGCGTGGCCGTCGCCGACCCACCGGTGCTCATCCTGGACGAGGCCACTTCGAGCATCGACACGCGCACCGAAAAGCTTATCGAGCGCGGTATGGACCGCATCATGCGCGGACGCACCACGTTTATGATCGCGCACCGCCTGTCCACCGTCCGCGACGCCGATGCCATCATGGTCCTTGAACACGGCCGCATCATCGAGCGCGGCACCCACGAGGAGCTGCTCGCCCAGCACGGCGAGTACTGGCAACTGGCGCATGGCTTAAAAGAGCTGGATTAACCCGTTCGAGCACGATGCTTTGACCTCTCCGTGTCTCTCACCTCACCTCAAACCATCACAACATTCGACGTTTTTTGCCAAAAACGGGAAAAGCATCGAATGTTGTGATGGTTTTTCTACCACTCGATCGGGTGGAATCGCTTTCTTGCGCACGAAGGTGTGCGGACCCGTGGGCAGGGGAATAAGGTTGGTTATCCGACTCCATTGGAGGGCTCATGGACCTGCCGATCGTCCTGTCCCATAAGACTGCCTGGCTGTACCACAACGTGGCGCGCCCGTCCGAGCCGCTCTCGCGAGCAAGCAGCCTATACGATGAGGACTCGCTTGCTAGCGAAGCGGAGCCGACCGCGAGCCTGTCCGAATTGGGACTCGATGCCAAGGGGCTGAGGGCTTCAACGGCAGTTGGGATCGTTACCGACTATCTGGTTTCGCTTGGTATTCCACGAGAAGAGCTCGATCATATCGACACGCTCGTCAACTTTGATTTTGAGCGCTCGACGCCGGCTGGATTTAGGTGCCACGTGTTTGGGGCGCCGGTACCTCCAGGCCATCTTATCGAGGTGGTAGAGGGCCTTCTGGTGGTTGATGAGGTCATGTGTTTTGTCCAAGCGGGTTCGTGGATGAGCGAACCCGAGCAGCTGGAATATGGCTACGAAATCTGTGCCCGATACCATTTGAATCATCTGTCGACAGGCGATTATATCGAGATGGGGCAGAGGCATACCGTTGCCGATTTGATTGCTTATTGCAATGAGAACCGATCTCGTCAGGGGGCTGTACGCGCGGCCGCCGTGCTCAAGCGCGTGCACGATGGCGCGCGATCGCCCATGGAGACGGCCACCGCAATCATGGTCGTAGCAAAACGTTCCCAGGGAGGGCTGGGATACGCCAAGATCGAGCTCAACCATCGGGTCGATGTTCCCAGCGAGTTCAAGTATCTCGCTAAGGCCGGGTATTTCGAGATTGACGTATATGCGCCTGCGAGCGGTACGGGAATTGAATACAACGGTTCGGACCATCTTGATAAACAGCGCAGCGCGTCGGATGCGGAGCGTATGACCGTGCTGAGCGCGCTGGGCTTTAGAATGATCGTCCTCACCGGGACTCAGTTTGCCCATCAGCTGCAATTGCACCGGGCGATGAACGCCATCGCACTCGCTATGGGGCTTAAGTGCGACCGAAGCGAAGCGTTCCAGAAACGTCAAAACGACCTGCGAGAATTCGTGATTCGACACTGGGACGGCGGCCTTTAGGGGCGTTTTGGTCCTTCTACGGGGTGCCGTGGGCAGGCAGACCATCACAACATTCGACGCTTTTCCTCAAAATCGAAAAAAGCATCGAATGTTGTGATGGTTTGTATGCTGAGGATGGGCTTGGAAAGTCCGTTTTGCTCAAAGCGACCTGTCCTGTCGTACGGGTGTCGGCATGATTCTCTCGTGGGGTATTATGTTTTCCGAAGAATAAAACGCCGCGTGAGGGGAGGGCTGCGTGGACGGGCACGTGCAACATGACGGTTTTGGCCGCGATATCAACTACCTGCGCATTGCCGTTACCGACAAGTGCAATTTTCGCTGCATTTACTGCATGCCGGCCGATGGCGTGGCGCCCCGCGCGCACGACGAGCTACTCAGTGCCGAGGAAATCGCCCGCTTTGTGCGCTTGGTGGCGGGGGAGGGCATTCGCCGCGTGCGCCTGACGGGCGGCGAGCCGCTGGTCAGCCGTCGTATCATTCCGCTTATTCGTGATATCCGCGCGATTCCGCAGATCGAGGACATCTCGCTCACCACCAACGGCGCCCTGCTGCCCAAGCTGGCGCCGCAGCTCAAAGATGCCGGTCTTAACCGCGTCAACATCTCGCTCGACACGCTCGACCCTACGCTCTTTGGAAAGATCACGCGTCTGGGTCGACTCGAGCAGACCGTGGCGGGTATCGACGCGGCGCTGGCTTGGGGCTTTGAGCCCGTTAAGATCAACTGCGTTGTTGTGCGCCGGCTCAACCAGGATGTGGCGGCCCTCGCGCGGCTCACGCTCGACCGCCCCATCCACCTGCGCTTTATCGAATACATGCCCATCGGCGATGAGCACACGAGCTCGCATTGCACTGTGGACCCGCATGCGCCCGCGCTCAATCCCGAGTTGTGGGATGCGAGCGACACCGTGCCGAGCGACGAGCTGCGGACGCGCATCAATGCCGGGGCCGCCGCGGCGGGACTGGGCGAGCTCGAGCCGCTCGACATCAACGACGCTCCTGCCGGCGCGGGTCCTGCGCGCTATTGGCACTTTCCGGGCGCGGCGGGAACGGTTGGCTTTATTAGCGCCATGTCCAACCATTTTTGCGCGAATTGCAACCGTCTGCGCCTGACGGCCGATGGCAACGTGCGTCCGTGCCTGTTCAGTGATGCCGAGTATTCGGTGCGCGACGCCCTGCGCCATGGTGATGATATGCAGGTACTTTCGATTTGGCGCGATGCCGTGGCCCACAAACCGCAGGAACACGCGATAATTGAGGGCACGCAACGATTTATGTCCCAAATCGGAGGATGATCATATGGCCAAGAGCAGGTACGCCGATGCCACCAAGGCCGCTCGCAGGGCCGCGATGTCTGCCCACAAAGTCACGGCTGCGGCGAATGCTGGCAACGCCGACGCGTCCGCGCAGCCGACTGCCAGCGCTGTTGCCGAGCCCGCCCGCGACGCCCGTCGCGACGAGCTGACGCACGTGGACGCTAAGGGCGAGGTGCGCATGGTCGACGTGTCCGACAAGGCCGAGACCCATCGCATTGCCATCGCCGAGGGCACCATCCTCATGCATCCCGAGACGCAGGCCATGGTGCTGCAGGACCGCGCCAAAAAGGGCGATGTGCTTGCTTGCGCGCGCGTGGCGGGCATCATGGCCATCAAGCGCACGAGTGACATCATTCCCATGTGCCATCCGTTGCTCATTACCAAGAGTAAGTGCGATATCGAGCCTATCGCGCCGGCGGGGACGCCTGCCGAGCACGTGCCCGAGGGCTGGGCTCCGGCGCGCGTGGACGGGCAGGTTGGCTTTCACGTGCTGGTCACGGCGGGCGTGACGGGCAAGACGGGTATCGAGATGGAGGCCCTGACCGGCGCGAGTGCCGCGTGTCTGACCATCTACGACATGTGCAAGGCCGTCGATCGCGGCATGGAGATCGTCGACGTGCGCCTGTTGCACAAGGAGGGCGGCCGCTCGGGCGTGTGGGATCGTGCAGAGCGTCAGGCCGCTGCTGTCGAGGCCGCCGGCGCCGACGGTAACGCATCCACAAGCGCGCCTGCCGCCGTCGCGCCCGTCGCTCCCGCCCCGGCCGTCCCCGCGATCGCGTTTATCGGCTACCAAAACTCGGGCAAGACCACGCTCGTCGAGAAGGTCATTGCCGAGCTCACCCGCCGCGGCCTGCGCGTGGGTTCGCTCAAGCATCATGGGCATCACGGCTTTGATATCGATGTGCCCGCTAAGGACACCTGGCGCCATCACCAAGCCGGATCCAAGCACGTGGGCCTCATCTGCGCCACGCGCTGGGCGGAGTACGCCGACACGCGCGAAGAGGACGAGGTGCCCGCGCGCGAGCTGCTGTCGCGTTACAACGATGTTGACGTGGTGATCATCGAGGGCTACAAGACCGAGGGCTTCGACAACATCGTGGTCGCGCGTTCCGGTGTGGACCGTCTGCGCGGCAAGAGCTCGCTCGACCTGGTCGACGGTCGCACGCTGGCGCTCGCCTGCAACGAGGCCCTGGCGCGTCAGGCCTTCGATGCCGGCTTCGCGACCCGAGCCATCAATATCAACGACGCCCGAGCCATCTGCGATCTGATCCAAGATCATCTTTAAGGCTTGGCGCTGCGCCGGCCCCAAGCACCCCCATCTCGCCCCTCAAGCCGTCGCTCGCGTACCAAAGTACGCGTCGCTCCTCTTTCGGGGCGACCTGGGGCACTTGGAACCGGCTCGCTGCGCTGCCATAACATGCCAAATAGGGACAGGTTTGTTTTGGCGGGTTTTATCTGGGTAAACGTCATTTCCACCACAAAGGGGCCAGGCACCTTTGTGGTGGTTTTGGCCAAAGAGGCTTTGACTTAAACCTATCTCAAGGTGTAATAATCGCTGACAAACGATTGCGATCACGGAGGCCTCATGTCAAAACTGTACTTTATGCGTCACGGTCAAACGCTCTTTAACTTGCTTCGTCGCAAGCAGGGCTGGTGTGACTCGCCGCTCACCGAGCTGGGAATCGAGCAGGCTAAAACTGTCGGTGCGACCCTGCGAGGGCGTGGCCTTACGTTTGACCATGCGTACAGTTCGACGTCCGAGCGTGCGTGCGACACGCTTGAGCTTGCGTTCCCCGGTCAGCCTTACGAGCGCGTCAAGGGCCTTAAGGAGTGGAACTTTGGCAAATTTGAGGGCGCGAGCGAGGATTTGAATCCGCGCCTGCCGTACGGCGATTTTTACAAGCAGTATGACGGCGAGGGCGAAGTCGAGTTTCGCGAGCGTATGATGGCGACCATCACCGAGTTCATGCAGCGCCCTGGACATGAGAGCGTGTTGTGCGTGAGCCATGGCGCCGCAGCGGCTCAGGTCATGCGCGGCGTGGGCGTGGAGCCGCTCAAGATGAAGCACCGCATTGGCAACTGCTGTGTGCTCGAACTCGACTTTGATGCTACTACCGGCACATTTGCTCTTGCAGATTTGTACAACCCCTACGGCACCCCGCGCGAGTAACATCGGGGCATCAGCCAAAACCACCACAAAGGGGCCAGGCACCTTTGTGGTGGTTTTGCCGTTTACAGGCGATTTCCTACCGTTCAGCGGACTTTCGCACCAATGGGGCTTACGCTGCATGCAAGTTTCATCCTACAATCGCCCACGTGCTCACAAGTTTGTTACTCCTCGGGAGGCATCACTTGCGCATAATAGAAGACGAGGAATATCGCCCCGTCGTCTAGCGCCGATGTCCGAGGAGTTTTTTCATGCTCATTTTAAAGAAGATCAACAATAACGTTGCTCTCGCCGCCAGCGATGACGGCCGAGAGGTTGTTGTCTTTGGCAAGGGCATCGGTTTTCACGAGATGCCCTACGAGCTTGCCGATGAGTCGCTCATCCAGCGCAAATTCTATAACGTTCCCGAGAGCCTGCAGGATATGGTCGGCACACTTCCCGACGACGTTCTGCTCGCGGCAAGCGACATTGCCTGCTTCGCATCCCAGCAGCTTGGTTGCAAGCTGTCCGGTGGCCTGCCCTTTATCCTGGCAGATCACCTGCAGTTTGCCGTTCAGCGCGACGACGACCAGATCAGCGCTCCCAACCCGCTCGAGCATGAGGTGGCTTTCATCTACCCGCGTGAGCTCGAAATCGGTCAGGCCGCGCTCGCCATCGTGCAAAAGCACACCGGCGCCAAGCTGGGTCAGAACGAGGCCACGAGCATCGCGCTCCACATCGTTAACGCCGAGGTCGACGGCATGGGCCGCGCCAAGGACATGGACTTCATCATGAAGAGCACCCGCGTGCTTGACGAGGTAACCCATTCCGTGGAAAAGCAGCTCGGCTGCTCGCTCGACACGGCGTCGTACTGCTACATTCGCTTTCTTGCGCACCTGCGCTTTTTGGTTCGCCGCCTTGTTAAGGGCAGCTGCACGCAGACCGAGAACTCCTCACTGTTTATGCAGGCCGCCCGCGATTTTCCCGAGGCCTACCAGTGTGCGTACGCCATCAACCGCGTGTTCGAGAAAGAGTTCAAGCAGAGCTGCTCGGACGAGGAGCTCTTGTATCTGATGATGCATATCAACCGTCTGCGATCGGCTTCGCAGACCGAGTGAGTAAAGCCGCCAGCCCGGCGGCAATCGCAACAATTCTTTTTGGTTTCTAACTGCGGGCAAGGTACCGGCTCGCGGTAGGGGATATTTTTGTCGAAATTTGGAAAAGAGAGGACAGATCATGGCAGGTAAATACGACGATCTTGCTGCCCAGATCGTAGAGCTGGTTGGCGGCAAGTCCAACGTCAAATGCGTCGCACACTGCATTACCCGTGTTCGTTTTAAGCTCAAGGACGAGTCGAAGGCCAATGACGAGGCAATCTCCGAGCTGCCCAACGTCATCAAGGTCATGCACGCCAACGGCCAGTACCAGGTTGTTGTGGGCAACATCGTCGAGGACGTCTACGACGCCGTTCTCAAGGCCGGCGGTTTTAGCGACGGCGGCGCCGTCGACGCCGATGACGACGATGCCGCTCCCAAGGGCGTTACCGATGTGATCATCGACCTCATCTCGGGCATCTTCGCCCCCATGCTCGGCACCTTCGCCGCTGCCGGTATCATGAAGGGCCTGCTGGCGCTCGCTACCTTCCTGGTCCCGAGCTTTGCCAACGACGGCGCCTACACGCTGCTCTACACCGTCGCTGACGGCATGTTCTACTTCCTGCCCGTGGTGCTTGGCTTTACCGCGGCCAAGAAGTTCAAGATGAGCGAGTTCAACGGCATGGCCATCGCCTTTGCCCTGGTGTATCCCACCATGGTTGCCCTGACCTCGGGCGAGGTTGTCGGCTCCGTCGAGCTCGGCTTTGCCGGCACCTTCTCTTGGTACACCACGTTCCTGGGCCTGCCGCTCATCATGCCTGCCTCGGGTTACACCAGCTCCGTTATCCCCATCCTGCTCATGGTCTGGTTTGGCTCCACCCTCGAGCACTGGGTTAAGAAGTGGATGCCCGCTTCTATGAAGATGTTCTTCACCCCGCTGATCGTCGTCACCGTTACCGTCACCCTTGGCTATCTGGTCATTGGCCCCATCGCCACGCTCATCACCAACCTGCTTGGTGAGTTCTTCGCGCTGCTGTTTGGCCTGCCCATGATCGGCTCCCTCCTGGGCTGCACCCTCGTCGGTGCCTTCTGGATGTGCCTGGTCATCTTTGGCTTCCACTGGTCGCTCGTGCCCATCGCGCTGGTCAACCTGTCCACTCTGGGCCACGACTACATCCTGGGCTCCGTTATCGCCCACTCCTTCTCGCTGGGCGCCGTGCTCTTCGCCATGTATCTCAAGAACAAGGACGAGAAGTTCCGCGGCATCGCGCTGCCGGCCATGATCTCCGCCTTCTTCTTTGGTGTCACCGAGCCCGCTATCTACGGTGTCGCCCTGCCCGATAAGAAGGCCTTCATCAACGCCAGCATCGGTTCTGCTGTGGGCGGCCTCATCATCGGCATCTCCGGCGCCGTGGTGTACATGTCCGGTGGTCTGGGCGTCTTCAACTGGCTGTCCTTCATCGACCCCTCCGGTGTTAACGGCATCAACCACATGATCTGGGCTATCGTTGCCTCTTTCGTGGGTGCCGCCGTGGGCTTTGCGATCGAGTTTGCCACCTACAAGCCCGAGGCTGCCAAGTAGCCCAAACGACAAAGACTCGGTACCAAGCCGGCGGGAGAGCGCCCCGCCGGCTTTTCTCAAAGGGGCTAGATGCCATGCGCTCGTCCGAGCGACTGCCCAAAATCAAAACCATGCCGGATTACGGGGCTGAAACGGTGAGTGCTGACCATACCCCGTTTTTCCGTAAACTGACAAGCCTCCTACCTGCGGTTTTGTCCTTGCCGTTTCTGGCATGCTCAAGGGGCACTGGTTCTGCCCCGTAAACCGGCATGGTTTTGAACCTGCCAATAAGGGACAGGTTTATTTTGGTCGGTTTTATCTGGGCAAACGTCGTCTCCGTCAGCTCCGTCCGCATATCTTAAGCCGGCATAGTTTCGATCGGCCGGTCCGCGCGCGTCCCGCAACATGCCTCGCCACGAAACCGGCCTATCTACTACGTTTAAGTGGTAGGGGCCAACCACACGGTGGTTTTTCGAAAACCGCCAAGCCGTCTACCTGCGGTTTTATTTTTGACAATTGCGGCGTGGTCGGGGGTTCACGACTAAACGTAGTAGATGGGCCGGTTTCGTGGCGGCCGACTCAACGCGAACTCCGATCGGGACGCAAATTACCTCGTGGACGCCGCTTCGGCGTCCACGCAACATCCCAACACGTACGAAAGGAGCCAACATGGCTTTTCCCGATGGATTTCTGTGGGGCGGTGCCACTGCCGCCAATCAGTGCGAAGGCGGATACAACGAGGACGGCAAGGGCCTCGGCGTTCCCGACATCATGACCGGCGGCACGGTCTCCGAGCCGCGCCACATTACCGACGGCATTCTGCCCCAGTACCACTATCCCAGCCACGAGGCCGTGGACATGTACCATCACTATCTCGACGACATCAAGCTTTTTGGCGAGATGGGCTTTAAGTGCTACCGCATGTCCATCAACTGGAGCCGTATCTTCCCCAACGGCGACGAGGCCGAGCCCAACCAGGCCGGCATCGAGTTCTACCGCCGTGTGTTCCAGGCCTGTCAGGAGCAGGGCATCGAGCCCATGGTCACCCTTAGCCACTATGAGCTGCCTTATGGTCTGTCCAAAAACTACGGAGGCTGGAAGAACCCCAAGCTCATCGATTTCTACCTCAACTACGCCCGCACCGTCATGACCGAGTACAAGGGCCTGGTGCGCTACTGGCTCACCTTTAACGAAATCAATTGCCTGCTCATGGGCGGCTTTGGCGGCGTGATGGGCGGCGGCATGGTGCCCGAGGCAACCGACACGCCCATGGCCTTTGGCGACTGCGACTGGGACGACCCGCAGGCGCGCTTCGATGCCCTGCACCATCAGTTCCTGGCGAGCGCCAAGTGCGTCACCATGGGCCATCAGATCGATCCCCAGAACAAGATCGGCTGCATGATCGCCGGCAACGCCTGCTACCCGCACACGTGCAATCCGGCAGACGTTCTGGCCGCACAAAAGCAGCAGCGCGAGATGAACTTCTACTGCGGCGACGTGCAGGTGCGCGGTGCGTATCCCTCGTGGGCGCCCAGCGTGTGGCGCCGCGAAGGCGTGCACGTGGAGGTTTCGCCCGAGGACGCCGCCACGCTGGCTGCCGGTAAGGTCGACTTCTACAGCTTTAGCTACTACATGAGCGCCACGGCCACGGCCGACCCGGTGCTGCTGGAGCAGGGCAACATCTTTGGTGGCGCCGGCAACGAGTATCTCAAGAAGAGCGATTGGGGTTGGGCGATCGACCCCGAGGGTCTGCGCTACTACCTGGAGGAGGTCTACGACCGCTACCAGGTGCCGCTGATGATCGTCGAGAACGGCCTAGGCGCGGTGGACGAGGTCGAGGCGGACGGTTCGATTCACGACGACTACCGCATCGATTACCTGCGCGAGCATATCAAGCAGATGGAGATTGCCATCGAGGACGGCGTGGACCTGATGGGCTACACCATGTGGGGCTGCATCGATTTGGTGAGCGCCTCGACCGGCGAGATGAAGAAGCGCTACGGCTTCATCTACGTCGACAAGGACAACGACGGCAACGGCACGCTCGCCCGCAGCCGCAAAGACAGCTTCTTCTGGTACAAGAAGGTCATCGAGTCCAACGGCGCCGACCTGGCCTAGCCAAGTCTCAACCAGCGTAAACGTCGCAACCACCACAAAGGGGCCAAGCACCTTTGTGGTGGTTTTTGCTTTGGTGGATGTGTGGGACATGCCTTACAATCTACCAAGTAATTCATGACGGGCGAAAAACGGAGAGAAGGGGCTTGATGCGTCCTTAATGTTTCAAGTGGATAGATTGATTCGATAGACGGTGGCGAATGCCCACCGCCCGTATTCGTATGAAACAAGGAGTCTCCATGCTCGCATCTCTTTTCTCAAAGCCTCAATCATCGCTTTCCGTGCAGGCTAAACGCCTGGTGGCAATGCGCTTTCTCATCTACACCGGTTTTCAGACCAGCTACTTTATCGGCGTCATCGGAACGCTCACCTATGCGGACGACGCTACGGTCGTCGCGACATCGCTGGCCGTCCTGTTTATGAATGTATTTGTGATCCTGGGATCCTTTGCGGGTGGCGCGGCGCTCGACGCCTGGGGTCCGCGCCGCCATTTCTTGCTGAGCATTGTGGGCACGCTCGCAACTGGCACGGCAATCATCGCCTTTGGCAGCGCGACCGGCATCGTCCTGCTCGGCGCGGTGTTTCTGGGCTTTACGATGGGGCTCGCCCAGCCCATTGCCACATCCTATCCGGCCTACCTCACCGACGATCCTGTCGAGCTCAAAGACATCAACTCCGCCATCGCCATGGTTTCAAACGTGAGTATCATCGTCGGGCCCACGTTGGGCGGCTTTGTCGCGGCTGCTGCATCGTCACGCGCGGTGTTCGTGCTCATGATGCTCTTTACCGTGCTGGCGCTCGTTGCCGGCTGGGGCTTTAGGTCGCAGACCAGCCATGTCGTCGGGCATGCGGATGCCGATTCGGCAGAGGAAGGGGAGCGTGCGGGACAAAGCTCCAACCCTAGCACGTCCGCCCGTGCCACCTTCGCGACCAGCATCAAGACAGTCTTCACCAACAGCGTCCTCGTGCTACTTTTCTGCATCATCTTCCTCTCGAACTTTGGCTACGGAGCCTTCGATCCGCTCGAGTCGTTTTTCTATCGCGATGTCCTACACGTCGGTGTTGAGTGGATGGGCTGGCTCTCGTCGGCCTCGGGCGTGGGCGCGGTGCTGGGTGCTGTGCTCGCGCTCCGCTTGCCGCCGCACCTGGTCAACCTTAAAACCCTGCTCGTGGCGCTTATGTCCGTGGGCCTGGGAAGCCTGCTCTATGTGGGGACGCCGTACGTGGGCGTGGCCCTCGTCGGCCAGATCGCCCTGGGCATTGCTTGGGGTGTCGTCAACCCGCTCCACAACACTATCGTGCAAACGACGGCCCCGCTTGAGCAGCTCGGCCGCGTCAATTCGGTCATGGGCTTTGGCAATATGTTCGCCGGCGTGGCGCCGCTGGCGATTGCCCCGTGGCTGGCGGCGACATTTGGCGTACAACGGACACTCGTAGGGGCGGGCATGGTCGTGACGGCAGTTCCCGCGGCGTTGCTGCTGTTTGGACGCCGGCATCTGGATCGTGCCGTAAAGCGGTAAGAAACCATCACAACATTCGATAAAAACCGCGATTTTGCCGAAAAACGTCGAATGTTGTGATGGTTTGCGCCCCGGGTCAGGCCATCCTGCGGATCCGGCCACCCTGCGAGTCCTGCCACCACAAAGGAGCCAGGCACCTTTGTGGTGGTTTTTGCTTTAACGGGCCGCGCCTGCGCCTTGGTATACCATGTACGCCGTTCACGACCACACCCCACACCGCCGCACAACCCAGAAAGGCCCCCATGGACACCACCTTCAGCCACATCAAAGCCGTGTTCTGCGATATCGACGGCACGCTGCTCACGAGCCAGCACACGGTGTCCCCGCGCACCGTTGCGGCGATCCGCGCCCTGCGCGAGCGCGGCGTGCTCTTTGGCCTGTGCACCGGGCGCGACGCCCACGCGACCGAGGCCATGTACGAGCTCTGGGGCATCGAAGGCCTGGTGGACGTGCTCGTGGGCTGCGGTGGTGCCGAGGTCATCGACCGCGCGCACGACATCAACGAGCTGAGCTACCCGCTGCCGGGCGAGACCATCGCGCGCATCTGCAAGCACATGGCGGACCTTCCGGCAACGCCCGTCTGCCCCCGAGACGGCGTGTTCTGCGTGCCCGAGAGCAACGCGTGCGTCGAGCACCTGTCGCGCGTCGATGGCGTGCCCTACCAGGTGGTCGATTTTGCCGAGTTTTTGCGCGAGCCGCAGCCCAAGGTGATGTTTACCATGGCGCCCGAGGTAATGCCGCGGGTGATTGAGCGGGCGTCGACGTTTGCCGATGACACTGTTAAGGCGGCTGCCCTGCAAACCACGCAGCGGCTCTACGAGTTCATGGATCCGCGCGTGTCCAAGACGCGCGGCCTTGTGCGCGTGGCGGAGCTCAACGACATGGAGCTCCAGAACATTTGCGTGTTTGGCGATGCCGATAACGACACCTGCATGGTGGCTGACGCCGGCGTGGGCGTGGCCATGGCAAACGGCAGCGTCGCCACCCGTGCCGCCGCCGATTTTGTAACCGCCAGCAACGACAAAGACGGCATCGCGATCTTTATCGAGGAGCATCTGCTGTAGCGCAGGGGGAGAACCACCGCAGAAGGGGGCAGGCGCCTTCGCGGCGGCCTCAGGCGATTTGGGCGAATTGATACCTAAAATCTGCGCGCAAATTCAAACATGGTCGTCAGAACATTACGCTTCTAACCACCGATGGGTTAAAGATATTCTCATCAGTTTGGTAGGGTGTTTCTCGCGGTAAATGACCTGCCGCTCATGGTCAATTATCGACCGTTCACAGGATGTTTGCTCTTGAGCAAAATGTTGTGCAAATAAAACTAATGCCATTAAAAAATAATAGGCAACTAAATTACCAGCAGAAACAAAAAATAGATAGCGAATAAACGAGGGCAAATCTGAGTAAATGTCAAGAGAATTGAGAACTCACTACAAAACTATCGGTTTTTGTTGCTCAGATGTTTAAACAATCGTTATAATTGCATTACTAAACGAGCGTAATTACAGATTGCGCAGATACGTTTGATGGTGAAAGAGCAAGATCGCGGTCTCTTGGGGAGGAGACATCGATGAAAGCGAATTCAGACAAATCTAAGCAGAGTAAAAAAGTGACGCGCCGTGTACTGGCAGGCGTTTTGTGCGGAGCCTCCGTTTTGAGCCTGGTACTGTCGCTCGTCATGCCTCCGATCTCGCAGGCCATTGCCAACGATGCCCAGACGGTTTCTACCGAGGAAACTGTGATGGGGGGTGTTCCTATAGTTTTGTCAACTGGGAAATGCTCTCCGTGCGACCGGATCG
>CALEXE010000125.1:0-13564 GCA_937925265.1 uncultured Collinsella sp.
GTACCGCCTCGCGGTGACATCGTTTTTATGTCAACCTTGGTCTAACAGAGCCTTTTCTTTTGCGGCGGTCGCGTCTTCCGTCTGCGGGGCGCCCGAATTGCCGTTGGCGGCGCTCGTCTGCGAAACGGCCGCACCGGTGGGGGAGCTGGTTTCTGCCGCGATCGCCGTTGCGGGGGCGATTCCCGCGACAAGTGCCGCGGAAAGGGCGATGCCCACAGTTGCTCGTCTTGCTCTTCTTGCGAGAATGTCGTTCATCTCGGCACCTCATTTCAAGGGTCGGCGACTAACTTGGTAGCACTAATGTAAGTATACCAAGTGGTCGACCCGACACTGGCTGGGCGTGCGCGTATACCCCTCTGAAAACTGAATCCCGTTAGAAATGACGAGTTGTTTACGCTTCTTTTGGGGTGGCGGTACTATCATGGTTCGAATTGAGTGTGAATGATGATAGGGAGCGCCTATACATGATTGAGCTGCTCAGGCGTTTTGGTGGTAAGTTTCGCCGGTATATGGTGATTGGCCCTGCGTGCAAGCTGATCGAAGTGATCTTTGACCTGCTTACGCCGCTGGTGATTGCCCAGATGATCGATAAGGGCATCGGCACACACGATGTTAACGCCGTCGTCCACTACGGCATGGTACTTGGCGCCATGGCTGTGATCGGCATCTCGTTTACGCTTGTCTGCCAAAAGATGGCGGCGCTGACCTCGCAGGGCATGGGCACCGATATCCGTGGTGCGCTCTACCAGCACATCAACAAGCTGAGCTATGCCGAGCTCGATCGCTTTGGCACGCCGTCGCTTATCACCCGCATCACCAACGACGTCAACCAGGTGCAACTTGCCGTGGCGCTGGGCGTGCGCATGCTTATCCGCTGGCCCTTCCTGGCGGTGGGCTCCATGTGCGCGGCCCTTGCCATCGACCTTAAGCTCGGCATCATCTTTTTGATCTGCACGCCCGCCATCGGCCTGGTGTTTTGGTTTGTCATGGCGCGCTGCATTCCGTACTACAAGCAGCTGCAGGCAAAGCTCGACCGCATTGCGCTCATTTGCCGCGAGGGGCTTTCGGGTGCCCGCGTGGTTCGCGCCTTTGTGCGCGAGGACCATGAGCGCGAGCGCTTTGCCCAAGCCGCCGATGACCAGGCCAATACTGCCATCGCGGTGGGCAAGCTCTCGTCGATTCTCAACCCCGTCACGTTTCTTGTGATGAACCTGGGCGTGTGCGCCATCCTGTGGATCGGCGGCATCCAGGTCAACGTGGGCGAGCTCACGCAGGGTCAGGTCATGGCGTTCGTCAACTACATGACGCAGACCCTCACCTCCATCGTGTATGTCGCCAACCTGGTCGTGGTCTTTACCAAGTCGAGCGCCAGCGCGTCGCGTATCAACGAGGTGCTCAATTGCGTGCCGAGCATTACCGATGAGGGCAACCAGCCGGTCGCACTGCCCGAGCCGGGCGAACTGGCGGGTGGCGCTGTTCCGGTCCCTGCGTTGAGCTTTGACCATGCGAGCTTTTCGTTTGGCGTGGGCGCGGCAAATGCCGTGAGCGATGTGACGCTGGAGCTGCCGCTGGGCAAAACGCTCGGCATTATCGGCGGCACGGGCAGCGGCAAGTCCACGCTCGTCTCGCTTATCCCGCGCCTGTACGATGCGGGCACCGGCAGCGTGAGCGTGATGGGTACCGACGTGCGCACTTGGCCGCTCGACCAGCTGCGCCACGTGGTCGCGACCGTTCCGCAGCGAGCGTCGCTGGTGAGCGGCACCATCCGCAGCAACCTGACCTGGCGTGACGAGTCGGCGACCGACGAGGAGCTCTGGGCAGCGCTCGATATGGCGCAGGCCAGCGAATTCGTGCGCAACAAGTCGCAGGGGCTCGATGCCCCGGTCGAGGCGGGCGGCAAGAACTTTAGCGGTGGCCAGCGCCAGCGCCTGACCATCGCACGTGCCCTGGTGGGCTCTCCACAGGTCCTAATCATGGATGACTCCGCCTCGGCGCTCGACTTTAAGACCGACGCGGCGCTTCGCCATGCCATCCGCGAGCGCAGCGTGCGCGGTGCCGCCGCGGGCGGGCTCCCACTGACCACGGTGATCGTGAGCCAGCGCGTCTCGACCGTGCGCGATGCCGACATGATCTGCGTGCTCGACCACGGATCGGTTGCGGGCCTGGGCACGCATGACGAGCTGTATGCAAGCTGCCAGCTCTATCGCGAGATTTGCCAGTCGCAGCTGCGCCGCGAGGAGCTCGAGGGCCAGCAGGGGAGTGCGGCGCCCGCGTCTGCCCCAACCGTCCCCGCATCCGTCTGCGCAAAGGAGGGCTGCTAGATGAATCCGTATACTTCTTCCGGTTCGGTCGCCACGATGACGGCCAATGTGTCCGGTAACGACAAGCTCAACGACCTGGGCGACGGCCCGCGCCAACCCGGTGATCCCGAGCGCTATCCCGTGGGCGCGGTGACGCGCCGCCTGCTGGGCTATGTTCGCCCGCACCGTATTTCGTTTACGGCGTCGTTTGTGAGCGCCGCCATCTCGGTGATTCTGCAGCTCTACACGCCCATCCTCATTGGTGAGGGCATCGACCTGATCGTCGCCACCGGGCAGGTGGACTTCGATGCGCTGCTGCCGCTCGTTACCAAACTCGCGATTGTCGTGATGGGTGCTGCGGCCTTTCAGTGGCTGCAGGGCTACTGCGTCAACCGTCTGTCCTACGAGACGGTGCGCGACATGCGCGTGGAGGCGAGCGACAAGCTCAGCCGCATGCCGCTCGGCTTTGTCGACAGCCATGCCCACGGCGACCTTATGAGCCGCGTGGTCAACGACGTCGATCAGGTGGGCGACGGTCTGCTGCAGGGCTTTACCCAGCTCTTTACCGGCGTCATCACCATCGTGGGCACGCTTGCGTTTATGCTCTCCATTAACCTGACCATGACACTCGTGGTGGTGCTCGTCACGCCGCTTTCCATCTTTGCAGCTGGCGCCATCGCCAAGCTCTCCAACAAAAGCTTTACGGCTCAGCAGCGTATTCAAGGGCAGCTCGGCGGTCATATCGAGGAGTATGTGGGTGAGCAAAAGCTGGTGGACGCCTTCGCCTACGGCCCGCACGCTCAGCAGCGCTTCGATGCCCTTAACGCCGAGCTCTATACAGCAGGTGAACGCGCGCAGTTTATGGGTTCGCTCTCCAACCCCGGCACGCGCTTTATCAATAACATCATCTATGCCGTGGTCGCTGTGATCGGCTGCGTGGGCGTGATCACGGGCGTGCCAGCGGCGCTTACGGTGGGCGGCGTGCAGATTTTCCTGTCCTATGCCAACCAGTACACCAAGCCGTTCAACGAGGTCACCAACGTCATCACGCAGATCCAGACCGCGTACGCCTCGGCGCGCCGCATGTTTGCACTGCTCGATGCGCGCGAGCAGGAGCCCGACGCGTCGGACGCCGTAGAGCTTGCCGCCCCGCAGGGCGAGGTTTCGTTTGAGCATGTGGACTTTAGCTATGTGCCCGACCGCAAACTGCTGCAGGATATCTGCATCGATGCCAAGCCCGGCATGCGCTTTGCCCTGGTCGGTCCCACGGGCTGTGGCAAGACAACGCTCATCAATTTGCTGCTGCGGTTCTACGATATCGACGCCGGTCGCATCGCGGTCGATGGCCGTTCCTCGCGTGACTACACGCGCGCAAGCCTGCGCCGTGCCTTTGGCATGGTGCTGCAGGACACTTGGCTGTTTGAGGGCACGGTGGCCCAGAACATCGCCTACGGCTGTCCCGACGCCACGCGCGAGCAGGTTATCGAAGCCGCCAAGCGCGCGCACGCGCACAAGTTTATCGTGCAGCTGCCAGACGGCTACGACACGGTGATTGGCGAGGACGGCGGCACGTTTAGCCAAGGTCAAAAACAGCTGCTGTGCATCGCGCGCGTCATGCTCACCGATCCGGCTATCTTGCTGCTGGACGAGGCGACCTCGAGTATTGACACGCGCACCGAGCTGCAGGTGCAGGCGGCATTCGACGAGCTCATGGCCGGTCGCACAAGCTTTGTCGTGGCGCACCGCCTGAGCACCATCCGCAACGCCGACTGCATTCTGGTGATGCGCGACGGCGAGATTATCGAGCGCGGCACGCACGACGAGCTGCTAGCGGCAGGTGGCTTCTACGCCGAACTCTACCGCAGCCAATTCGCCCAGTGAGCAAGCCCGTGGGGCAAATTAATCAATCGACAGACGGTGGTTTACATCTGTCACGTTAGTACTAAGATATTCATCTAATAAATTGCATTAGTGGCTTTAGTTTTGGGGGAAACGAGGCAACGTGACTATGACGTGCTCTTTGGTGGTTAACAGCAAGAGCGGTAATACCAGGATGGTTTCGGGTGCGATCAAGCGCGCTCTGCAGGCTGCGGGCGTTGAGTTTGTCCATGCCGCGGCGTTGAGCGACGATGCGGATGCAGATCAGGTTGCGCTCGAGGCGCAGGGGGCCTGCGCGGCCGACATGGTGCTCGTCGGTTTTTGGTGCGACAAGGGCGCGTGCACGCCTTCGGTCGCGGCGTTGCTCTCTGCCTTGCACGGCAAGCGCGTGTTCCTGTTTGGCACCTGCGGCTTTGGGGCCGACCAGAGCTATTACCAGCAGATTATCGACCGCGTAACTTCCAATCTGGCCGTGGATGCCGAGCTTGCGGGCTGGGCGATGTGTCAGGGTAAGATGGGCCCTGCGGTCAAACAGCGCTACGAGGCCATGCTCGAGCAAGATCCCGACAACGCCCGATTTAAGATGCTGCTCGACAACTGGGTTGCCGCGAAGGACCATCCCACCAAGGAAGATCTGGACAACATGGCGGCGGCGGCCAAGAAGGCCGTGCTGGGCGAGTAACTTCGCTGTTCGCGGTCCTTCGTGCAAAACAATACAAATGTGAAAGCCTCGAAATCCTCGAGGCCTTTTTCTTGACACTCGTAGGCGCAACCGTGGCAAGCGTTTGGGGGTGACATTTTCCATTACCCCGATGACAAGCCGTACTCCAACAACAGGGCGTCTGTCCGGACGGAGGCATATAAGGTTCATCGCGAGTTCCGCACGCAAAGGAGGCCACTTAATGTGGCCTCCTTTGCGTGCGGAACTGTCCGAGCAGGGAACCTTATATGCCTCCGCCCGGACAGACGTTTCAGTTATGAGCGACCCGCTACTTAATCTTGGTCGTACCCGGTGCCAGGTTGGGGTCGGTCTCGTTGGCCTCGGTCTGGAAGTGCTCGGTGTACACGTTCTTGCCGTCGCGGAACATCTCGTAGTACTGCATCTTGGCGTAATCCTCGCGTGCCTTGGTGGCGGCTGCGGCAACGGCGTCGTCACCGGTGACGTTGGAGGAGAGCGCCCAGCGCAGGCTGGCGTCCTCGTAGCCCACCGAGTTGATGGCGGGCAGCGACTCGCGCAGCGTTATGTGCGCCTTCTGGTAGTCGGTCAGCGGGGCGCCGATCAGCTGCATAAGCTGCGTGGACAGGTAGTTGGTGGACAGGTCGTCGACCTCGCTCGTCTGGTCGCAGCCGGCAACGTCGTAGTTGGCCCAGATGATGTAATCGGTCTGCCACAGACGCTCCTGATGCGTGGCGTCGTCCTCGCCGGTAAACCACTTATCGTTGAACTTGGACGGGAAGAACGGCTGGTGGTCGCCCCAGAACACCACGACCACCTTACGGTCGAGCTTGCTCAAGGCGTTGAGGAAGTAACGCAGCGCTTGGTCGGACTGCTCGATGCACGAGACATACTCGTCGACATCGGAGAGCGTACCGTCCTCGACGGTCTTGGCGTCCAGGTCGGTCGTGTCGATGTTCAGGTGCATCTGCTTGTCGACCGGCAGCAGGCCCGTGTCGTAGCCCGAGTGGTTCTGCATGGTCACGTCGAAGATAAACTGCGGGTCGGCGTTCTGGTCGAGTAGCTCAAGAATCTTGTCGTAGGTAGCCTGGTCGGTCACCATGCCGCGCAGGGTATCGGCGCCCTGGAAATCGTTGATGGACAGGAACTGGTCAAAGCTAAAGTCCTTGTAGACGTTCTCGCGGTTCCAGTTGGTCGCGTGGTTGGGGTGCATGGCCGTGGTGGAATAGCCGAGCGATTTGAACTGCTCTGCCAGGTTCCCGGTCGTCTCCATGTTGTAGATGGTGTAGGGGTACACGCCCGAGCCCAGGTTGGCCATGGAGTTGCCGGTCATAAACTCAAACTCGGTATTGGCGGTACCGCCGCCGTAGGCGCTCACATAGAGCTTGCCGCGGCTGAGGCAGTTGGACAGGTTCTTAAAGTACTGCGGGCCCTCGTAGCCGGCGCGCATGTTCTGGTAGATGGACAGGTCCGAGAACGTCTCGTTCATGATGGCGATGACCGTGGGCTTCTCGCTGTCGAACTGCTCCTTTGCGGCGGTGCGCTCATCGCTCTTGGCGGCGTCGGACTTGTCGTAGGCCTTGGCGTATTTTTTGAGCGTGGCCTTGGCATCGTCGACGGAGTAGTCGGCGGGTTTGGGCGGCTTAATGGACTGCGCTGCACTAATAAAGGCAGGCAGATAGCCCTCGCGCCAGTAGCTCTCGAGCGGGCGCCAGGTGTAGACGGTGATGCCGAGGGTGTTGTAGTAGTCGATAAGCGTGACGTGCGCGGTCACGCCGCCCAGGCATAGCACGGCCACGAGCAGGTTGGTGAGCAGCATGCGCTTGGCGTTGGCGGCACCCTTCTGACGGTGCGGTGCCACCAGGCCGGCGTACTCGCACAGCAGCATGGCGATGGCGGTAAAGCCCATGGATAGCACGCAGAACAGCGAGATGGAGAAGGTGTAGCCGGTGCCGGCGACTGCGGCGGCGGTGGAGATGGCCGAAAGGTCGCCCGGCTGGATGGGCATGGATTTAAACGTGATGACAAAGAACTCGGCAATGCCCAGGACAAAGAGGGTAAAGGCCAGGACCGCGGGAGCTGCGCCGTGGCGCTGGAATAGGAAGAACAAGCCGGTCATGAGCACGGTGATGATGGCCCACTCGAGCAGGATGCACAGGGGGTAGACCCAGGTAAAGTCGTGGTTGGACGAGACCTCCATGCCCAGCAGCGCAAAGACGCCGGCGAGCAGCAGGCACAGGACGGCGGCGACGAGCGGTTTGCCCACAAAGGCGCCGCGCAGGCGGGCGAGCTTGCCGGTGGGGGCGGGGGCGTCGGGCGCGGCAAACGCAAAGACGCGCGGGGCGATGCGGTCGCGGGCGATGCTGGCCCAAGCGCAGCCGGTGAGGATGGCGTTGGTCAGGATGAGCATCACAAAGGCGAGCGGCTCGTTTTGGGCGACGAGGCCAATGGCGCCCCAAATGGTCAAAAAGAGCTGGAACAGGCCGAAGGCGACGCTCCACCCAAGAGCGCTTTTGGCGACGGTGTCCGACTGAGCACGAATGGCCTTGGCCTCGCGCAAGACAAGGTAGACGGTCGCCGCAAGACCGACGAGCGAGATGGCGGCAGCGAACATGCTGAGACTCCTCACAAACTAAAACCTACAAAAGCGGGGATTTACCCGATTGTTACCAAGATATGCGCTGCATTTGGTGACTGCGCACAACAACCAGCCATAATAACGCGCGTGCGTGGCGGTGTTGCGCAATGTAGCGGCGACCTGCGCGATAATGGACGGGAATTACACGGAAACGTAAAGGCTTCTTAAAGAAATGGCGAGGGTAGGGCGATGAGCGAGCAGGTTTGCAAGGCGGACATGGGCGGCGACGGAGCTGCGGTCGTGGATACATACGGCTATCCGGTCGAGACTACGGGCAACGCGGTACTGGACATCTTGGAGCATCGCTCGTCTACGCGTGCCTTCGCGCGTGATGACGACGACCGTCCTGTGGCGGTGACCGACGAGCAGCGGGCGGCGATCTTGCATGCGGCGAGTCGCGCGCCGTCGGCGGGCGCCATGATGATGTATTCCATCGTGAGCATTCGCGAGCAGGCTACGCTGGACCGTCTGGCCGACCTGTGCGATCACCAGCCCATGATCGCCAAGGCGCCCTGGGCACTTATATTTGTGGTCGACTATGCCAAGTGGATCGATCTGTTTGAGCACGTGGGCTGCTTTGAACCCGAGTTTGTCGAGCGCATGGGCAAGGCGCCCCGCCGCGCGCCGGGTTTGGGCGACTTTGCCATCGCGGCGCAGGATGCCGTGATTGCCGCTCAAAATGCCGTGGTCGCCGCCGAATCTCTGGGGCTGGGGAGCTGCTATATCGGTGATATCGTCGAGAATGCCGAGGAAGTCGCCGAGCTGCTCGATCTGCCGCCCTATACCATGCCGCTGTCGATGCTCATCATCGGCACGCCCCGTAAGGAGCGCCCGGCAATCGCGCATCCCGTGGTGAACCTGGTGCACGAGGAGCGTTATTGTCGCGCCGACGCCGCGACGATGGATGCGCAGGTGGCCGAGATGGATGCGATGTTTCGCCCGCACGCCCGCGAGGTGGGCGAGCGCGTCATCGACATCTACACCCGTAAGCACACGAGCCCCTTTATGGCCGAGATGAGCCGCTCTATGGAGTGGTGGTTCAAAAACTGGCTCGGAAAATGACGAATGTGACAAAGGGGGCGTCCCCTTGTCACATTCCATATCGCCGCGGTGGCCTAAAGGCCGCATAAATGTTTATCTAGCTGGGAAAACGGTGCCATTAAAATATGGGCTGATTACATATAATCCCGTCGAACGTTAAAATTGGGAGGAAACCGGCTTATGGAACAAAAGGCAAAGGAAGTAGCCTCGCACGCTGCGATTCCTGTGAGCATCTCGGCGATGCTCGTCACGCTGGGCGTGGTGTATGGCGATATCGGCACCAGCCCCATGTATGTAACCAAGGCGCTCGTTGCCGGCAACGGCGGCATCGGAAGCGTCACGCAGGAGTTCGTGCTCGGCGCGCTCTCCCTTGTCGTGTGGACGGTCACGCTGCTGACGACCGTCAAGTACGTGCTGATCTCGCTGCGCGCCGACAACCACGGCGAGGGCGGCATCTTTGCCCTGTACAGCCTGGTCAAGCGCTGCGGCAAGTGGCTCATCATCCCCGCCATGCTGGGCGGCGCGGCGCTCCTCGCCGACGGCATCCTGACGCCTGCCGTTACCGTCACCACGGCCATCGAGGGCCTGCGCACCATCCCGGCGGTCCATGCCGTGCTCGGTGACGACCAGGGTCGTGTCGTCGCCATCACGCTTGCCATCATCATCGCGCTCTTCTTGGTGCAGCGCATCGGCACGGCCAAGATCGGTCACGCCTTCGGCCCCATCATGACGCTGTGGTTTTTGTTCCTGGGCGGCACGGGCCTGTTCTTTGTCTGCCAGTATCCCGCGGTGCTGCTGTGCCTCAACCCGTTGCGTGGCATCGCTTTTCTGCTGAGCCCCAACAACCATGCGGGCATCATGATTTTGGGCAGCTGCTTCCTCGCTACCACCGGTGCCGAGGCGCTCTATTCCGACATGGGCCATGTGGGCCGCGGCAACATCTATGCCACCTGGCCGTTCGTTAAGTGCTGCCTGCTGCTGTCCTACATGGGCCAGGGCGCGTGGCTTATCAACAACGCCGGCAACCCGGAGCTCATGGGTATCGCCGACCTCAACCCCTTCTACCAGATGCTCGCCCCGGGTCTGCGCCCCTTTGCCGTCGGCCTTTCCACCGTCGCGGCCATCATTGCCTCGCAGGCGCTCATCACCGGCGCATTCTCGCTGGTGTCCGAGGCCAGCCGCCTGGACCTCATGCCGCATATGCAGGTCTTCTATCCTGCCGAGACCAAGGGCCAGCTCTACATCCCCATGGTCAACAACGTCATGCTCGTGGGCTGCGTCGTCGTGGTGCTGCTGTTCCAGAACTCGGCGCACATGGAGGCCGCGTACGGCCTGGCCATTACCCTGACCATGATGTGCACGACAATGCTGCTCTTCTTCTATCTGCACGTGGAGCGCAATCTCAAGGTCGCGCCGTGGATCTTTGCCGCCTTCTTCCTTATGCTCGAGGGCTTCTTCTTTGTGAGCTCGCTCACCAAGTTCTTCCACGGCGGCTATTTCACCATCCTTATGGCCGCGCTCATCATGGGCATCATGGTGTGCTGGTACAACGGCACGGCGGTCGAGCAACGTCAGTTTACGCTGCTGCCGCTGCGCAGCTATCTGCCGCAGCTCAAACGCCTGCGCGACGACGATCGCTACGAGCTCATGAGCGACAACATCGTGTACCTGACCAAGGACACCAACACCGACTATATCGACCGCGATATCGTCTACTCGATTTTGGACAAGCACCCCAAGCGCGCTCGTGCCTGGTGGTTCGTGAATGTCGAGACCATGGACGAGCCGCATACCTTTGCCTACTCGGTCGAGACGTTCGGCACCGACTACGTGTTCCGCGTGCATCTGTACCTGGGCTATAAGATCAACCAGCGCGTCAATGCTTACCTGCGCCAGGTCGTTCAGGACCTGGCTGCCACCGGCGAGCTGCCGGCGCAGACGCATGACTACTCGGTCTACAAGGATCCGGGCAACATCGGTACGTTCAAGTTCGTCCTGATCCGTAAGCTTCTGGCGCCCGAAAGCGATGTGGAGCCGAGCGAGCGTACGGCCATCACGCTCAAGTACATCATTCGTCGCGCCGCCGGCACGCCTGCACGCTGGTACGGCCTGGAGAACTCCAACGTGAGCTTTGAGTACGTGCCGCTGTTCACCAAGTTCAAGGCCGTGAACAAGATGCAGCGCCTGGCTCCCAACGAGCGCCCGTAGTCGACGTTTGCTGTTTGTCTAGCGACCGCAGGCTGCAAAGGCTATACACTTGAAACCACCACAAGGAGGCCACCACCGCAAAGGTGCCAGTCCCCTTTGTGGTGGTTTTTGTTTTTGAGAGAGGGGCGGGGCGCTGATGGACGTCCGTGCGGACGGCGATATTGCCGAGAACTTTTGGTGGCGGCGTACAACGCTGACGCGTCGCAGCCCTCTGTATGACGCCTGCGTATCGGCGGGGCTGCTAGCCGCGGCGACGATTGTGGGCGCGCTGCTCGACCATCCGGGGCTCGCGCCGAGCATCATGATCGTCTATGTGTTCGCCGTGCAGCTGTGTGCTTTCTTCACTTGGAGCCGCCTGTACTGCCTGCTGAGCTCGGCTGCCGCCGTGGCGCTCTACAACTTCTTGTTTGTCGACCCGCGCTACGCGCTGTCGTTTATCGACCGCGTCTATCCCGGCATGTTCTTTATCATGTTTGCGGTCTCGCTCGTATCGAGCTCGATCGCGCTGGCCCTGCGCCGCGCCTTGGCGCAGGCTGCCGCCAGCGACCGTCGCACGCAGATGGTGCTCGAGACCAACCGCATGCTGCAGCGGTGTGGCGATCAGCAACAGATTGTGCACGCTATGGCAACGCAGCTGGCGCGTCTTTCGGACTGTCCGGTCGTGTGGTATAGCGCCGATGCCGATAACGATGACCTGCTGCCGCGCACGACGTACACGGCCGTGGGCGATGCCGCGCCGGTACACCAGCTGGCGCCCCAGATGCCGCCGCGGCTCTCGGCGTCCGCCTATGTGGGAACGCCGCTCGATGCCACCTATGGCGCCTCGGCGTTCTACGGCATATACCTGACCGTGCGCTCGGGCGACACCATGGTGCGCGCGGGTGATCCCGCCTCGGTGGTGGGGGTGTTCGCCATTGTCGCCGAGCCCGATGCGCTGACGCCCGAGGAGCGGACGCTTGCCGATGCCATCGTGAGCGAAGGCGAGCTGGCGCTCGATCGCGCCCGCGCCATGGAGGCTCGCGAGGAAGCGGCGGTGCTCGCCAAAAACGAACAGCTGCGTGCCAACTTGCTGCGCTCCATCTCGCACGACCTGCGCACGCCGCTTACCAGTATTTCGGGTAATGCCGATGTGCTGCTCGACCAGGGCTCGACCGGCACGGCCGTGCTCGACGACCAGACACGCCGCGGCATGCTCCTATCCATTCGCTCGGACGCGCAATGGCTCAACGCCACCGTCGAGAATCTGCTCGCCATCACCAAGCTCGAGGGCGGCGGCATGCACCTGTCGACCACGCTCGAGCTCATGGACGATATCGTCGAGGAGGCGCTGCGTCACGTAAATCCGGCTGTGCGCGAGCATGACCTTAAGGTAGTGGCGTGCGATGAGCCGGCGCTCGTCAACGTCGACGCGCGCCTGATGGTGCAGCTGGTGGTCAATCTGGTGAACAACGCCATCGCCTATACGCCTGCGGGCTCGCATATCGTAATCTCGATTGGCGTCCATGATGGATGCGTGGCGTGCTCGGTTGCTGATGATGGCCCGGGCATTGCGCCCGAGGACCGCGAGCGAATCTTTGAGTCGTTCTACACCGCCAACCATGGCCTGGCCGACAGCTGCCGCAGTGTGGGCTTGGGGCTTTCGCTCTGCCGCTCCATTGCGCTGGCACATGGCGGTAGCATAGAGGTTACCGCGGCGGACCCTCACGGTTCGGTCTTTACGATTGAGCTTCCCGCCGCCGACGTTTCGTTTGATAAGGAGTAGCGCTGTGCCGAACTCTGCCGTGAAACCGCTCATTTTGGTCGTTGAGGACGACCCCGCCGTTCGCAACCTTATCGTTGCCGCGCTCGAGGCGCACGGCTTGCGCCATATGGCCGTGGAGACCGCTCATGCCGCTATCGCCGCCGCTTCGTCGCAGACGCCGAGCATCGTGCTGCTCGATCTGGGCCTGCCCGATATGGACGGCGTCAAGGTGGTGGAGTCGGTGCGCACATGGTCGGGCATGCCGATCATTGTGGTCTCGGCGCGCAGCGAGGACGCGGACAAGATCCGGGCGCTCGATGCCGGTGCCGACGACTACCTGACCAAGCCGTTTTCGGTCGAGGAGCTGCTGGCGCGCATTCGCACGACGCTCAGGCGTCTCTTGTATGCGCAAACGGGCGGTGTTGCCTCCGAGGGCTCGTTCGATGCCGGTGAGCTGCATATCGATTTTGATGCCGGCATTGCCACGATGGATGGCGAGGAGTTGCACCTGACGCCGATTGAGTACAAGCTCCTGTGCCTGCTGGCGCACAACGCCGACAAGGTGCTGACGCACCAGTTTATCCTGCACGAGATTTGGGGCACGGCGACCAAGAGCGACCTGGCGAGCCTGCGTGTCTTTATGGGCACGCTGCGTAAGAAGATCGAGTCCGACC
Source organism: uncultured Collinsella sp. (assembly GCA_937925265.1). GTDB lineage: Bacteria > Actinomycetota > Coriobacteriia > Coriobacteriales > Coriobacteriaceae > Collinsella. The sequence continues at coordinate 13,157 of CALEXE010000125.1, forward strand.
CCGCGCATCCGCGCTATATCCAGACGCACGTGGGCATCGGCTACCGCCTGGTCACCCAGGGCTAGATTGCCAACCGCCATCCCAATATGAGTTGCGGTGAAATACGGTCTAAATTTGCCTAATTCCAGGCAAAACAGTCCGTATTCCACCGCAACTTTGTTATTTGCCCTTGGGCTTGCTGGCGTAGAACTTCTTCTTTTTGGGCTTGCCGGCGGGGGTGGACTTGCCGTCGCCGCGCGGCCCTCGGTCGCCGGCCTGCGCGTGCGCGGGTGCTGCCGCACGGGGCTTGCGGGCCTCGGGGTTGCGCAGTTCCTCGACGCGCTCGGCAATTTCCTCGGCGCTAAAGCCGACCTCGGCCATAGCGTCCTCGATGGGCAGGCGGCGTACGATGTAGCAGTGGTGCACCTT
>CALEXE010000126.1:0-68612 GCA_937925265.1 uncultured Collinsella sp.
ACTGGCTGACCGCCGAGTTCGAGGGCGGCCGTCACCAGCGCCGCATCGACATGATCGCCAAGATCAAAGAGACGCAGCAGCTCGAAGCGGCTGAAGCCTAGCCAAATTGACCGTACAGAAAAAGGGCTCGTATCAACGATGAGCCCTTTTCAATTCAAACAATTCAGCCAAGTATCTAGGCGCCAAGACGCCATCCAGGCGGCAAGCAAGTAGCCCAAGGACCTGGCCGGGCGAGTCGGGTAAGTTTTTCGTAGATTCCACACGAGCCGGAAAGCACCAAATGTGCTTTCCGAGCGAGCCCAGGACCTGACCGAACGAAAAACTTACCCGCCTCGCCCGGCCAGGTCCGACGAGCAACGTTAACGTGCCGCCAGGATAGCGTCGATGAGCGTCAGTACGCCCCCGTCGTTGTTGCTCGGAATGCGCCATTTAGCATGTGCGTTCATATGCTCCTCGGCGTTGTCCACGATAAAGCTGTGACCGACGCGCTCAAGCATGGGGATGTCGTTGTAGGTATCGCCCACGGCTGCGGCGTCTGCAATATCGATGCCGAGCTGCTCGCACAGATGCGCCACGCCCGAGCCCTTGTCGACGCCCAGGTTCATAAAGTCGATCCACTCGCGGCCCGCATTGGTAACGTAGAGCTGGTCCGAGAACGCGGGGTTATAGTCCTCGCGAAATGCGGGCTCGGCATCGTAGGCGGGGAAGAAGATCGAGATCTTGTTGGACTCGATGCCAAGGCCCTCAAAGGTATCGACGTAGTTAATGGCAGAATAGTATACGCTGATCTCGTCATGGTACTTGTGGTCGCGCGCCAAAACGTAAGCATCGTCATAGCAGCACAGGACGGGAACGGCGCGCGGATCCTGCGCGGCATGCGCCAGGACCTTGTGATAGAGCGCAGTATCGATATTGCTCTTATAGATATAGTTGCCACGGTAGATAACGCAGGCTCCGTTATCGGGGCAAAAAGCGATGCGGCTCTTGATGTCCTCGAACATCTCCTCGAGCTTGGGAGCGGGGCGTCCGCTGGCGGGACAGAACACGATGCCAGCCTCGGCGAGCTTGTCCAGGCGCTCATCGAGGCCCTGGGGCAGTACGCGCTCGTCGGTCAGCAATGTCTTGTCCATATCGACGGCGAGAAGCTTAATGTTGCCGATAGCGGCGTCCGATTCAAAAGTTTGCATAAAACGCGCCTTCCCGTTTCTAATTTGTTTCGGGCGGAATAACCCTCCAGTTGGTAATCGGGCGTATTTTCGCAGGATTGGCGCGTATTTGCATCACGATTCACAAAGTAATGAAAAAAACTTTTCAGAAATTTGGATTTATCGCTTGTGCTGTTAGCACTTTAGCGTAATATAGCTAGCATCGAAAACGGAGACGGAAAAAAACCCGTTTACCGAGGAAAAGGTACCGTTTGCGATATTTGAATTGCGCCCGGCGATATGTGAAAGGAGAGGCAGATGCAGTTCGTAAAGATCATCACTACTGCAGACAATGCCATCCGACGCCAGCGCGCAATTTCCCGACGACGATAACAATCGTCTCTGTCCGTATGGGGCGAATTGCCTCAACAGAGTCATTTTGAGGTCGTTGGGTTTTAGCACGACGTTGCTGCATGTTTCTAGGGCATGTTGTGCTGCTTTTTGCTATTTAACCTAATATTGCACGATTTTTGACCTCGAAATGACTTGCAACTGACCGATGTTCTAACTAGCTACCAAGGGCGAAAGGAAACAGCCATGGGCAAGGAAAAAGTCGTTCTCGCATATTCCGGTGGTCTTGATACATCCGTATGTGTCAAGTGGCTCCAGGACGAGAAGAATCTCGATGTCGTTTGCGTCTGCGGCAACGTGGGCCAGGAGGAGACCGGCCTGGATGCCAAGAAGCAGAAGGCGCTCGACCTGGGCGTTCTTGATTGCCAGGTCCTCGACCTGCGCGATGAGTTTTCCGATGAGTTCCTAATCAAGGCCATCGCCGCCAACTCCATGTACGAGAACAAGTACCCGCTGCTCTCCGCCCTGTCTCGTCCGCTGCTCGCCAAGAAGCTTGTTGAGGTCGCTCACGAGTTTGGCGCGACCTACGTCGCCCACGGCTGCACCGGCAAGGGTAACGACCAGGTTCGTTTTGAGGCTGCCGTCAAGGCCCTCGACCCCGAGCTTAAGGTTATCGCCCCGGTTCGCGAGTGGGATCTGAAGTGCCGTCCCGACGAGGTCGCCTATGCTCACGCCCACAACGTGCCGGTTCCCGAGGGTGCCAATGACAACCCCTATTCCATCGACGATAACCTGTGGGGTCGTGCCATTGAGTGCGGCCATCTGGAGGATCCCTGGAACGAGCCGCTTGACGACGCCTGGGTTATGACCAAGAACCCCGAGGACACGCCGGACACCCCGACGTATACCGAGATTGAGTTTGAGGCCGGCAAGCCCGTCGCCGTCGACGGCAAGAAGATGAAGCTCTCCGAGATCGTCATCGCCCTCAACAAGATCTCTGGTGACAACGGCTTTGGCCGTCTCGATCTGGTCGAGGATCGTCTGGTGGGCCTCAAGAGCCGCGAGTGCTACGAGGTTCCCGGCGCCCTGACGCTCATCACCGCCCACAAGGCGCTCGAGGATATTTGCGTTGAGGGCGACCTGCTCAAGACCAAGATCAAACTCGAGCAGGATTGGGCCACCGCCGTATACAACGGCCAGTGGTACAGTCCGCTCAAAAACGCGCTCGACGCCTTTATGGCCGACACCCAGAAGTTCGTGACCGGTACCGTTCGCCTGAAGTTCTTCAAGGGCAACTGCCATGTCGTCGGCCGCAAGAGCCCCTTCAGCCTCTATGACTACGGTCTGGCCACCTACGACCGTGACACCACGTTTGACGAGAAGGCCAGCGCCGGCTTTATCGAGATTGACACGCTGTCGCTCAAGACGTGGGCTAAGGTCCAGGGTCCCAGCTCTGCTGCAGCCCAGGCCTAAGGCTTCTCTTCCTTGGTATCCGCGCGGCCCATCCGCGTGATACGTAACGGGCGCACGGGGTCCCTACCTTTCGTTATGCTTGCTGACACTTCTTAACATCGGTGGCCCCTACGTTCCGCCCGCATATATGATGCCGCGTCTGCGGCTGAGTCCGAGCCCCGCCGGGGTTGTCCGGCGGGGCTCCTCCTATCAATTTGACGGCCCTGCGCCTATATATATGGGGAGTATCCATTATGTTCAATGCTATCGCGCATGCTTTACTTGCCCTCGCGCCCGAGTTCGATGCTGCAAAGGTCGAGGACGTTCCTATGAGCCTAAAGGCCTGGATCGATGGTTCGCAGGGCAACATTCGGAGGGAGACGTTGGGCGCCAAGTGCATGGCGCGTCACTTCTTTGCAAATTAGCTATATGGCCTCGCACATGGTGGGGAATATACAAAACTAGCGGTTGAGAAATCGCTTTAGCGACAGGGCGCATTGCTTTGGGCGCTTGTTTTGGGATTTGATGAAAGGGGACGGTTCCATGGCTCTTTGGGGCGGTCGTTTTGAGGCAGGCGTGGCCGAGGTCACGCAGGAGTTTGGCGCGTCGTTGCCGGTTGACAAACATCTCTATAAGCAGGATATCGCCGGATCTAAGGCACATGCCAAGATGCTGGCGGCCCAGGGCATTATCAGCGCCGAGGACGAGCAGGCGATTGCCGAGGGCCTGACCGGAATCGAACAGGATATCGATGCCGGCAACTTCACCTTTGATATCAACGACGAGGACATTCATATGTCCATCGAAAGCGAGCTGACGCGTCGTATCGGCGAGGCTGGCAAACGCTTGCATACTGGGCGTTCGCGCAACGACCAGGTGGCGACCGATACGCGCCTGGGCGTCAAGGCGCTGGCCAAGGAGCTCATGGAGGCCAATCTTGAGCTGCGCCATGTGCTGGTAGATGCGGCCAAGAAGTACGACAAGGTGATTCTTCCGGGCTACACGCATATGCAGCACGCTCAGCCCGTGCTGCTCTCGCATCATCTGCTGGCGTATTCCTGGATGTTCGCGCGCGACTTTACGCGCCTGAAGGCCGCCTTTGATGCCGCCGACAACTGCCCGCTGGGTGCTGCCGCGCTTGCCGGTACGAGCTATCCGCTCGATCGCCAGATGACGGCTGCCGAACTTGGCTTTGCGGGTGTGATTCCCAACTCGCTCGATGCGGTTTCCGACCGTGATTTCCTGCTCGATCTGCATTACGCCGGCTCCGTCATGGCCATGCACCTGTCGCGTCTTTCCGAGGAGATCGTGCTGTGGTCGAGCTCCGAATTCGGCTTTATCACGCTTTCCGACTCGTATTCCACCGGCTCGTCTATCATGCCGCAGAAGAAGAACCCCGACTTTGCTGAGCTTATCCGCGGCAAGAGCGGTCGCGTGTACGGCAACCTGGTGCAGCTGCTCGTGACCATGAAGGGCCTGCCGCTCGCTTATAACAAGGACTTGCAGGAGGACAAGGAGGGCGCGCTCGATACCGCTCACACGCTCATGCAGTGCCTGTCCGTTATGGCCGGAATGATTTCGACCTGGACCGTCAACGAGGATGCCATGGCGCGCGAGTGCGGCGTGGGGCACCTTGCCGCCACCGATGTTGCCGATTACCTGGCAAAGCGCGGTCTACCGTTCCGCGAGGCACATGCCGTGGTGGGGCACCTGGTGCTGATGTGTGAGAAGCGCGGCTGCAATCTTGAGGACCTGCCGTTTGAGGTGTTCCAGGAGGCAAGCCCGCTCTTTGAGCGCGATATTACCGAGGCGCTCGATATCCCGTCGATTGTCGCCGCGCGCACGACCGAGGGTGGTACCGCCCCTGCTGCCGTTGCCGTGCAGTTGGGAAGCGCCGAGGCGCAGCTCGCGGCCGATGAGGGTGTGTTTGGCTCGTTATCCAAGGTCGTCGAGATGGGCCACGGAGCTAATTAGCTTATTGGATGCGTCTGTCTGGTGTGTTCATCATATTTTGCCTTTACGGGTGCCCGCTACGGTGGGCACCCGTTTTGTTATAGAGAAGGAAGGAGCTTGTCGAGAACTTCTGTAGGACATTTGCGCAGGTTGTGAAGGGGGTGCGTTCACGGGCGACAATCGACCGCCCGTTCTGTTCGTTGCAGTTGAAAGTGGGACGGATGGTACTCTAGTCGGGCTTCGAAACAGAAGTGACACATATGGAGCGCTTTAATAAATAATAACGCTTCAATAAACGGCTTTTTGTTTAACTGCAGCTAGAACTCTGTTACGATGCAGTCCAGGCGGGTGCCGGAATGGGACTTGGGCACGCGCGAACCTACTTGAAAGGCTACCTTATGGCTATCGAGAAGACCTTCATCATGATTAAGCCCGACGCCGTGCGCGACCGCAAGATCGGCGAGATCGTTGCTCGTATTGAGCGCAGCGGCCTTGTTATCGAGCGCATGGAGATGACCACGCTCGAGCGCGCTACCGTCGAGGAGCACTACGCCCATCTGGCCGACAAGCCCTTCTTTGGCGGTCTCTGCGACTTTATGACGAGCGGTCCGGTCGTCAAGATGGTCGTTTCCGGCCTCTCCGCTGTCTCCAAGATGCGCACCCTTATGGGCGCCACCAACCCGCTTGATGCTGCCCCCGGCACCATTCGAGGCGACTTTGCTGTCGATGTCAACGCCAACGTGATCCACGGCTCCGACTGCCTGGAGAACGCCGAGATCGAGATCAAGCGCTTTTTTGGCTAAACCAGCTTTGACTCCTTAAAGCTGTTAGCGTGTGGCTTGGGCGCCGCGGAACTTCATCCGCGGCGCCCTTTTTATTCCAGTAGACTTTTGGTAAACCCCCACAAATCTACTAAAGAGCCCCCGTCCGGATGTTTCTTCCGGGCGGGGGCTGGCGTTAGCGTCGTATGGCTTTGTGAATCTTTAGGCCTCGTCGACGATCTTAAGGCCGCGCGTGTGGTCGATCTCGTTGAGGAGGTTAACGCGACGCTCGTGACGGCCGCCCTCAAACTCGGCGTCGAGCCACTCGTCGACGATCATCTTGGCGAGCTCGGAGCCCACGACGCGGGCGCCAAAGGCGAGCACGTTGGTGTTGTTGTGCATGCGCGAGAGCTTGGCGCTGAAGGGCTCGGAGCACACGACGGCACGAACGCCCTCGACCTTGTTGGCGGCCAGGCTGATTCCGACGCCGGTGCCGCAGATCAGGATGCCCAGGTCGACGTCGCCGTTGGCAACTGCCTTGCCCACCTTGTAGCCGGCGATGGGGTAATCAAAGCTCTCGGAGGTGTCGGTGCCAAAGTTCACGACCTCGCATCCGCGCTCCTTCAGGTGCTCGGAAATGATGTTCTTGAGCTCGACGGCGGCGTGGTCGTTACCGATACCAATCTTCATGAGTGGTTCCTCTCTGGTCCGTGCGGCGGAATTGCTAAAGGTTTTACCGCGTTCGACTGCATGATAGCGCGACTTTTGCGTAAACACTCGGGCGTTTTTTGGTCAAACGCTTTAGCGGCGGCGAACACTCCGCAACGTCCACCTTCGGCGCACCGTCTTGCAGTCTCTCCTCTTCTTCCAAATCCTCCTATTCCGTCTCTTCGCTTTCCGGGGAGCCCTTGCGCTCTACCCCGCATTGCGCTTCACTCTTAACTAATCCCCATGTGCGAGGACGGTCAGGACCTCTTCGCTGGCTGCCCCTGCGGAAGCACGTCCGAAATGGCGGGAAGGTCGAGTTTCGCGGCGAGGTTAAGCACGATGCTCACGTACTCCTCGGGCGTCTCTTTCATCCCTCCGCGTACCCACTCGCCAAAAAGGCTGCCGACAACTCCCTCCATGAGAGCCAGTGCGTAGCGCTGCTCTGGCAAAAGATTGCCAATGTCTCCGAGCATGGCCGCCTTCACTTTGGAGGCGTACTTGGAGAAAAAGAGCGGATCGCACGTGTCGTCCATCAGCAGCAGCACCCGTTCGCGGTTCTCGTAGACGAACCTCGAGCCCGCAATCATGGGGGCAACCATGGAGGGCACCCGGTCCTCGTAAGAGCCGTCAGGCGCGATTGCCGCGCCGCCCATCATCCCCTGGTGCATGCGGTCTTCCACCTGCGAAAGCAGGTCGTATTTGTCCTCGGCGTGCAGGTAAAAGGTGCCACGGTTTATGCCCGAACGCTCGGAGAGGGCGCGTACCGTGACCTTCTGAAAGCCCCTGTCCGCCAAAAGGCCCCAGAAGGCCTCCTCTATGCGCTCCTGCGTTGCGAGGTATCTGATGTCGTTCTTGTTCGGCTTCGTCTTCACCATGAGGTTTCCTGATCGACACTTTCCCGACAGTGCCCATTGAATCTATCGTCTTCGCTCAAGACAATGAACATATGTTGATTATATCTAAGGGAGAGGAGAGGTCGATGGCCTTCGCCGACAGATTCATAGTCCGCAATAGCCTCTACGTTACGACCGTAATAGCGGTCTGCGTCGCGGTCTACATGGTTGTTTTCTGGGAGTCGATGCCCGTGACCCAGGGGATTATAGGGCTCTACTACATCCTGATAGCCGCCCACGAGTGGGAGGAGCTGAAATATCCCGGCGGGTTCGTGGAGCTTGCCATCTCGCTCACCGACATGCCCATGCGCGACATGCGCATCCCCAAGTTCGCCCTCTTCTGCATCACCGTCTATATGCTGCTCATCCCGTTCTGTTTCCCCCAGTTCCACTGGCTCGTGATCGGCGCGCTCGTTCTGGGAATCATTGAGCCGCTCGCGCACATCGTCGCGGGAAGGGCGAACCCCAAGACGAGGATATACTCGCCCGGCATGGTCACCTCGCTCCTGTTCATGCTCCCGCTCGATGCGTTCACCATCTGGCACGTCGTCGCCGTGGAACCCTTCGCGTGGTGCTGGTGGCTCGCCGCCACGGCCCTGCTCCTCATACCCCTGTTCGGCACGCAGCGGCTCATCGTGGTGAAGATGATGGGCATGAGCTACGGGGAGTTCATGCGTAACGCGCGCGATTCGATTCTGGGGCGGAGGAAGCTCGGGGATTGACGCGCAGGTTGGCGGACAGCGTCGTGACCTCTGCTTTTGCAAACACAGGCGAGGGTCACACTAAAAAGGTGGCGAGCCAGCGGTTGCGAACATCAGCTCATCACGCAAAATGCCGCCAATTTGCTTCTGGCGGCCGTCTGCCGGAACCCAGCTTGCGGTTTTTGTCGCCTTGTTATCAAATGGAGAAGTTGATTACTTGCGAGAGCAACCCGTTATATGTAGGAGATGGCTATGCCTACCGATTCTATCCGCGATGCCGCATTTTGCGATGTTTTGAACCGCGAGCTTGTCTGTGCGCTTGGCTGCACCGAGCCCATTGCCGTTGCCTATGCGGCGGCGCTGGCGAGCCAGACGCTCGGTTGCGAACCCGAACATATGGATGTTGCCTGCTCGGGCAACATCATCAAGAACGTTAAGAGCGTGACCGTGCCCAACTCGGGCGGTATGCACGGTATTGAGGCCGCGGCCGTGCTGGGTGCGGTGGGCGGTGACGCCAAGAGCGCGCTCGAGGTGCTCGAGAGCGTTGACGATGCGGATCGTGCTCGCGTGACTGAGCTGCTTGTCGACGCCGACTACTGTGATGTGTCGCTCGTCGAGGGCGTGCCCAACCTCTACATCAAGGTGACTGCCACGGCTGGTGGCCATACCGCGGTCGTCGAGATTACCGATCACCACACCAATGTCACGTGCCATACGCTCGACGGTATTCCGGTATGCGGCAAGTCGGCGGGGGAGTGCGCCGCCTGCGCCGAGCGCGTGGTGGCCGAGCGGGCGGCGGATAAGGCCGACACACCCATGTCGATCGAGTCCATCATCGACTTTATCGAGGCCGGCGACATTGAGGATGCCCGCGCGGCCGTCGAGCGTCAGATTGAGCTGAACGGCGCGATCAGTGCCGAGGGCCTCGCGCACGCTTGGGGCGCCGAGGTGGGCCGTACGCTGCTGGGCGCTCGTGCCGATGACGTCGCCTGCCGTGCGCGTGCGCGTGCGGCCGCCGGCTCCGATGCCCGTATGAACGGCTGCGCGCTGCCGGTCGCCATTGTGTGCGGCTCGGGCAACCAGGGCATTACCTGCGCGCTGCCCGTCATGGAATATGCCGACTACCTGCGCTGCGACCACGAGCGTCTGGTGCGCGCCGTGATACTGTCCGACCTTATTGCCGTGCACATCAAGAGCTATATTGGTGCGCTCTCGGCGTTTTGCGGTGCTATTTGCGCTGCGTGTGGTGCCGGCGCTGCGATTACCTGGCTGTGCGGCGGCACGCGCGAGCAGATCGGTGCGACGGTCTCCAATACGCTCGGCAACGTGGGCGGCATCGTGTGCGATGGCGCCAAGGCAAGTTGCGCCGCCAAGATTTCGGCTGCTGTCGATGCAGCGATTCTGGGCCACGATATGGCCATGCAGGGCCGCGGCTTCCGTGCCGGCGAGGGCCTGATCCAGGATACGGTGGAGGAGACGATTGCCAGCATGGGCTATGTGGGCCGTGTAGGCATGAAGGATACCGACGTCGAGATCCTCAACATCATGATCGGCAAGACCGTCGTCGATTGCTAGGGGCTCCGGATCACTGCATCTTGCTGTTAAAGTCGTCGCTCTTGTGGCCGTAAGGCACCTGCCTGCATAGTGGGCAGGTGCATTTCTTTGCCGGCAAACGGTTAATAATTGTCGGTAAACGGTAGTTAGAATCAGGAATAGTCATTTAGTTTCAAGTAGTGTCAGATGTTTGCATCAACTAAAAGTGCAGGTAAAAGACGGTGTCCTGTTCATTTACTTTGAAAAACTATGAATACATATGAAAAACTATGATTGCGAATGAGAATTACTTGCAATAGACTGTAGTTACGGAAGGGGCACCTGCCCAAACGCGCGCAACGGTCGGGGCTTTCCGTTTGAACGTTTCCTTACAGGAAAGGCAGCTCAGCGATGAAATTCGCAACCCGCATCAACTCCTACTACCGAACCGGTGAGAAGAACATCGACCGCGTCTTCGACCAGTTCCAGCACGTCGGCCTCACCCATGTGGACCTTAATTACCCTGAGCACGTGGTGGACATCTCCGCCGAGGAGATGAAGGCCAAGCTCGACGCGCACGACCTCAAGCTCAACGGCACTGCTCTTCGCTTTCGCAACGATTTTATCAATGGCGACCTGGGCAATCAGGATCCCGCACTCGCTGGGGAGGCGCTTAAGCTCTGCTATGAGGCCTGTGATTACTGTCGCACCTGCGGCGGCGATACCGTGACGATCTGGCTCGGTCATGACGGCTTTGACTACAGCTTCCAGATCGACTACACCCTCGTGTTTGACAACCTCGTTAAGGCGTTCCAGGCGGTTTGCGACTATGCGCCCGATCTGCATATCTCCATCGAGTACAAGCCCTATGAGGAGCGCAGCTACGCCTATATCGATTCGATGGGCCTCACCGGCATGATCCTCAACGCGGTGGACCGCGAGAATCTTGGCGTTACGCTCGATTACTGTCACATGCTCATGAAGCACGAGAACCCCGCGATGGCTACCGATATCTTCGGTCGTGCCGGCAAGCTCTACGGCATTCACCTCAACGATGGCTACGGCGTGATGGACGACGGACTCATGATCGGCATGGCTACGCCTGTCAAGACGCTCGAAATGCTCTTCTATCTCAAGAAATACGCCTTTGACCACGCTATCTACTTCGATACGTTCCCAATTATCGAGGATGCGGAAGGGGAGTGCGCTCATAACCTCGCTATGATGAAGCTTATGAATGACTCCTTGGAAAGTGTGGGCCAGGAAAAGATACAGTCCGTGATTGATGCAAACGATGCACTTGCAGCGGCCGCGCTCGTGCGCGAGCTCTTCTGCGCTATGGGGAGGTAATCATTCTATGAAACGTGATTGGGAAGCTACTGCCGAGGGCATTCTTGCCGCCGTGGGCGGCCCCGAGAACATCTCGGGCATGACGCACTGCGCCACTCGTCTTCGCCTGAACCTGCGCGACGATTCCAAGTGTGACGATGCGGCCGTTAAGGAAGTCGACGGCGTGGTCAACACCGTCAACTCAGCCGGCCAGTACCAAGTGCTGATTGGCACCGAGGTACCCAAGCTCTATGAGAAGTTCGAGCCGCTTGTCAAGGGCTCGGGCGCCGAGGTCTCCACGAGCGCTTCCTCCGATGAGGGCATCGTCTCCAGGATTTTGTCCGCCATCTCGGGTGTCTTTGCTCCGTTGCTGCCCGCCATGGCCGGCTCCGGTATCCTCCGCGGCTTGCTGATTCTTGCGGTTCAGCTTGGTCTTATCACCGAGGGCACGGGTACCTACACCATCCTCTACACCCTCTCGATGAGTGTGTTCTACTTCCTGCCGGTGCTTCTAGGCTTCTCCTCGGGCAAACGCTTCGGTGCGAGCCCGTACCTTTCGGCCCTGATCTGCGCCTGCTTGCTCTATCCCGATTTTATCGGCTTGATGGGCGATGCGGGCAACGGCGCCATGAGCGAGTTCTTCGGCATTCCTGTGGTGCTCATGAGCTACAACTCCACCGTTATCCCGGCCATCATCGCCATCTGGGTCTACTCGTTCCTCTATAAGTTCCTGGATGAACATGTGCCCGAGACCCTCAAGCTCGTCGTGCTTCCCGCGGTCTCGCTGATAATCATGGTCCCCGCCACCATGCTCGTGATCGGTCCTTTGGGTGTCTATGCCGGCGAGGGCATCGCCTTCGTGGTCAACTGGCTCATCGCCCGCTCCAACGTGCTTGCTGGCATCCTGGTGGGCGGCGGCTGGTCCGTGCTCGTCTCGATGGGTATCCACTGGGCAGTCAACCCCATCATGATTAACAACATCGCCTCCAATGGCTTCGACTACATTTGCCCGGCCACCTTTGCCTGCAACTTCGCTGTTATCGGCTGCGCCCTCGGCGTCTTCCTCAAGGCCCGCGATCAGAAGCTCAAGAGCTTTGCCATGACCGGTGCCGTGACCATCTGCCTCTCTGCCATCATCGAGCCCACGCTCTTTGGCATGCTTGTCAAGAACAAGAAGCTCTTCTTGGCTCAGATCATCGGCGGTGCCTGCGGCGGCGCGTTCCTCGGCCTTTTCAAGGTCGTCACCACGGCCTTTGTCTTTGGCTCCGTCACTACGTTCCCGGCCTTCGTCTCCTCCGATCCGATGAACTTCGCTTTCGCCATGATCGGCATGGTTATCTCGGCTGTTGTCGCCGGCGTACTCGGCTACATCTTCACCGACAAGGACGATCAGCTCGCCTAGTCTTGCTTTGGGGCTACGAGTCATGAGCCCAAGGCTAAGACCGACTTCCATCTAATAAGGGGTCGCTGCTTATATCGCAGCGGCCCTTTTTGCTTTTGTTTGGCTTGATTAGGTTAAACTTTGAAAATAGATGAAAAGGAAGGAACGCCGATGATTCCGTATGAGCGCCATGAACTGATTCTTAATAAGCTAAAGGAGGCTGACCTGCTCAAGATAGATGAGCTCGCGGCCTTTATGCCCGATGTGTCGATGTCTACGCTGCGCCGCGACCTCAAGGAGCTCGAGAAGCGGGGGAGCATCGAGTATCTGACCGGCGGTGCGGTCAAACTGCATTCTGCAGCTCGCGAGGTGAGTGTCTTTGAAAAGGGCGCGCAGCGGAGTAGCGAGAAGGACCTGATCGCGCGTCGTGCGGCAGCGGAGGTCGAGGACGGTGAGACGGTCTATGTCGACTCCGGTACCACCGCGACGGCGCTCCTGAGTCTGCTCGTCGACAAACCAGTGACTATCTACACCACCAACGGCTACGCATGTAGGTTTACGGGCGACCTCGCTGCCAAGGTGGTGGTTATTGGCGGCGACTTTAATCCCGTTACCTGCTCGCTGACCGGGCCAATGGTGGAGAACGCGTTGCGTGAGCTGTACTTTGACCGGGCGTTTATAGGCGTCAACGCGGTGGACGAGGATCGTGGCATCATGACGCCTGGTTATCCCGAGGCTATCAAAAAGCGCATTGTGATGCGGAATTCCCAAGCGAGTTATGTACTCGCCGATAGCTCCAAGTTCCATGTGTTTTCAAATGTAAAGGTGTGCGACCTGGAGGGCTTTACTGTTATCTCCGACAAGCGCGACGCCAAAATCGGCGAGCGTGTCAAGATGATTACGGCCTAGGACGCCGGGGCATCGCATCCTGTCCTCAAGTCGTTGCCTACGTAAGGAAACATGCGGCAAACGTACCTGACCTTTTGTCTCATTCCAGATTTGTGGACTAGCTTAGTTCGTCGGCTACTTGGTGCTCGTAGAAGGCCTCTACTACGGCGTTAAAGTCGCGGGCGAAGCCTTCCATGGTTCCGCGCCAGGTGACTCGGTTGGGCTTGCCCTGGCCTACATAGGCAGTCTGAATGCCGCAGGCGGGGCTAGGGAAGTCGCGTTTGGGATCGTTGCCCACCATAAGGACCTCGTGCGGTTCGAGCCCCATCACCTGAAGCTGCTCTAGATAGTAGGTGGCATCAGGCTTGCAGCGGGTGGCGTTTCCCATGTGCGTGACGAGCTCAAAGGGGGCGTCGGCCAGGTCGCCCCAACCCATGCGGCACTCGATGGCCCCCTGCGGAAAGCTGGGGTTGGTAAAGAGCGCGCAGCGCAGCCCTGCGTCCTGTACGGCCTGGAGCGCGGCGTGTGCGCCCGGCATGGCATGGGCGTTGATGAGTTCGTCATTCTTGTACGGAAGAACTTCGCGGTCGTAGTAGGTAAACGCCTCGTAGATGAGGGGATCGGAGAGGCAAATCCCGCATCGGCGCTTGACCTCTTCTTGGTAAAACTCAAGATTGGTGCGGTTGTCCGTGCCGCTGCGGCGATTGGCGTTGAGGTCGACCAGGATGGTGCCGAGGCGTGCCATCGTGCCCCCGCGGCTGCGACGTCCGATATCCGCGAGCATCGATGAGACATCCTTAAAATAGCGAAGGATGAACGCATTGAGGTTAATGCTAAGAAGCGTCTCGTCCATATCGAAAACGACTGCTTTGAGCACGCGGGCACCTTTCTCGAAAAATCGTTCCAGAATCGTATGTCTGGGATACTTTACCCCAAAGCAGTATGCTTCACTGCTTATCGTCAACTTGTGGAGACAGTCGTTCACAAGATTGCGAAAAAGTCTCCATACGAGTAAAAAATCGCAGTTCACGCTTGAAATCGAAGTGATTTCCCCGTATTCTATACGGACGTGATTGCATAAGCGTCACATCAGTATCTGTCGGCTCCCGAGTGTTCCTAAACGTTGTGTGCTTGTCGCACCCTTCTGTAGGTCCTAGCAATCGGGGCCCCGTAGTTCGAAAGGGGTCCACCTTTGAGTGAGATTCAGAACTCGTCCATTTTCTCTCTTGACGATGTCAACGAGGAGGAGATGAACAACCTCATCGACGGTACGATTACCGACTTTGATGAGGGCGATCTCGTTAACGGCACTGTCGTTAAGATCGAGCATGACGAGGTGCTCGTTGACATCGGATTTAAGTCCGAGGGCGTTATTCCGGTCCGCGAGCTGTCCATCCGCAAGGACGCTAACCCTGCAGACATCGTTGCACTCGGTGATCCCATCGAGGCCCTCGTTCTCCAGAAGGAGGACAAGGACGGTCGTCTGGTCCTGTCCAAGAAGCGTGCCGAGTACGAGCGTGCTTGGAACCGCATCGAGGAGAAGTTCAACTCCGGCGAGAACGTCGAGGGCGAGGTTATCGAGGTTGTCAAGGGCGGCCTGATCCTCGACATCGGCCTGCGTGGCTTCCTGCCCGCTTCCCTCGTCGACCTCCGTCGCGTCAAGGACCTCACCTCCTACATGGGCACCCGCATCGAGGCCCGCGTCATCGAGATGGACCGCAACCGCAACAACGTTGTCCTCTCCCGTCGCGTCGTGCTCGAGGAGTCCCGTAAGGCCGAGCGCTCCGAGATCCTGTCCAAGCTCAAGTCTGGCATGCGTCTCCAGGGCACCGTTTCCTCCATCGTCGACTTCGGCGCCTTCGTCGACCTCGGCGGTATCGACGGCCTCATCCACATCTCCGAGCTCTCCTGGAACCACGTCAACCATCCTTCCGAGGTTGTCAAGGTCGGCCAGGAGGTCGAGGTCGAGGTTCTCGACGTCGATCTCAACCGCGAGCGCATCTCCCTGGGTCTCAAGCAGACCACCGAGGATCCGTGGCGCGCACTGGTCAAGAAGTACCCCGTCGGCGCTATCGTCGAGGGCACGGTGACCAAGCTTGTCCCGTTCGGCGCTTTCGTCGATCTGGGCGAGGGCATCGAGGGCCTGGTGCACATCTCCGAGATGGCCAACAAGCACGTCGATCAGCCTTCTCAGGTCACCCATGTGGGCGACAAGGTTCAGGTCAAGGTCATGGAAATCGACCTCGACCGTCGTCGTATCTCCCTGTCCATGAAGTCTGCTGCTGAGACTCTGGGCGTCGAGATCGAGGTTACCCCGCTGCCTTCCGAGAAGAAGGACGAGGAGACCGACGCCGAGTAAATCGGTTTGACGATCACTTGTTTTAAGGGATCCGTCCGTAATGGACGGGTCCCTTTTTGCATTTGGCACCGAGATGCGCAATGCTGCCGGGCTGTCCACAGGCTATTGGATTGTCGGTGCATGAAAAAAGCCGACATCCCGCCTCGGGGAGGAGGCGGGAACACACCGAGTAGACGGAGGGGTGCGGAGCGCGGTCGCGTCTCGACTGACGACGTTGCCCATCGACAGGATCATTGTAACGCATGGCGGTTCTTGGTTTATCGTGTCGAGCGTTTGCGTTGTGCCATTGCCTGCGGTAACGGTGTGCTACACTCTTGCACTGCTGAGTGGGCCAGACGGTCGCGCGATGTGCTGCATGCAGTACGCGTGAGGAAAGTCCGGGCTCCAGAGGGCGGGATGCCGGCTAACGGCCGGGCGGAGTGATCCGACGGAAAGCGCCGCAGAAAAGAAGACTCCCACCTGCGCCGCAAGGCGTAAAGGGAAAAGCTGAAACGGTGGTGTAAGAGACCACCAGCGTCGTGGCAACACGGCGGCTTGGCAAGCCCCATCCGGAGCAAGCGCGAATAGGAACGCTATGGGCCGGCCCGGTCCGCGTTCGGGTAGCGTGCGTGGAGCTGCATGGTAACGTGCAGACAAGATAAATGACCGTTCACGACAGAACCCGGCTTATCGGCCCACTCAGCTTTCTTGTTGACGCTGCGACGGCGTCAGCTGGCCGATTTGGCGCTCATTCGTCGGTCGCCGCCATAAGGCGTGCTCCCTCCTCTTTCGGGCCAAATCGACTCAGCTGACGCCGTCTCGCTGTCTTTATCTGATCATCGATAGCCTCATTTTTGTTGCGGCCTCGCCTTTCAAGGCACCTTGCTCACGCTGACGGGTTCTCGCTTTCGTTGACGGAATCATCGGCGGTTCCGTTCTTAGCGTTTCGCTGCCTTTGCCTGGTCATCGGCGTCGCCGTTCTTTTTACCGGGGTTATCGGTACGGCCTTTGCCGTATTATTGAGGCTGTTTGTTTCTTTGCTTGTTGTTGAGGGGCTTTGTTGGACAGCTATTTTACTCTGCAATCGAATATTGAGGCTTCGGGCGAGTTTGTGGACCGCAAGAGCCGGTTTATTGCCCAGCTGGTCCATATTGAGTCCGAGGACGAGGCGAATGCCTTTATCGAGATGGTTCGCAAGCGTCATTACGACGCTCGACACAATGTTCCCGCGTGGATTTTGGTCGATGGGCGTGAGCGCCAGAGCGATGATGGTGAGCCGAGCCGTACGAGCGGCATGCCGACGCTCGAGGTGCTGCGCGGAGCGGGGCTCAAAAATGTTTGCTGCGTAGTGACGCGCTATTTTGGTGGTACGTTGTTGGGACCTGGTGGCTTGGTACGCGCCTATACCGCGGCGACGCAGACGGCGGTGGCTGCGGCTCAGGAAGCCGGGCAGATCGTTGAGATGACGAGCGTCGTGCCGGTTGATGTGCGTGTGGCCTATCCACAGTATGAGCAAGTGCTTCGTTTGGCCCAGGATTCGGATGCCAAGGTTTCGGATACCGATTACGCGGATGCTGTGACACTTCACTTGGTGTTTAAAGCGGGGGAGCAAGAGCCGTTTTGCGCTAAGATGCGCGAGCTTATGGCGGGGCGTGAGGAGATTGAGGTCGGCGCTCCCGAATTTGCCGAGTTCTAACGACGACGGCCGGCGTGCTTTTGGATGAATCCCAAGCGCGCCGGCCGTCGTTTTATGTTGTCGCCGTTTACTCGGCGAGCTGCTTTAGCACATCGCAGGCGATGTCGACGGCGTCGTCGATGCAGCCGGGGCAGCTGCGGAGCGGACCCTGGTCCGATCCGACGCCTTTGAGCGTGCCGCAGACGGTCGTGGTGTTCTTCTCGCCAAAGCGCTTGGCAATCTCGCGCGACAGTTTGTAGGTCTGGCCCTTGGTCTTGGGGTTCTCCATACCGTCGCTCATCACAAAGCCCATGATGGCCACGGCGCCCGAGATGGCGCCGCAGGTCTCGGTCATGCCGCCCATGCCGGCGCCAAAGCCCTCGGTGAGGGTAAAGGCGATCTGGGGGTCGAGCCCCACAGCGGGCGCGAGCGTGCAAGCGACAGCTTGGGCGCAGTTAAAGCCGCGGGCGTGGTACTCGGCAGCCTGAGCCTGGCAGGCGGCAGTGTTGAGCTGGGTGGTATCGATCTGCTTCATCGTTGTCTCCTTGTTCATGGTGTACCCGCCTATGGTACCCTTGCCGGCGCATTCGCTTATCGAGACCGCAGTGCATATCTCATTGTTTTTCGCCATCGAACACTTTCTTAAGATTTGGGACAAATAAACCTGATTAATTTGTCCCATAACCTATCGGCGGGATGGGTTGAGAGGGGTGCGGGGTAGCGGTATCGTGAACCGAATAAAAACAAAACCCAAGTAAGGGAGTTGGATATGAGCGAGCAGACCATCGGTACTACATGTGTTCAGGGCGGCTATCACCCGGGCGACGCGGAGCCGCGCCAGGTGCCCATCTACCAGTCCACCACGTGGAAGTACGACACGTCCGAGCACATGGGCAAGCTGTTTGACCTGGAGGAGTCTGGTTACTTCTACAGTCGTCTGCAGAACCCCACATGCGATCTCGTTGCCGCCAAGATCTGTGAGATGGAGGGCGGCACCGCTGCGATGCTCACGAGTTCGGGCATGGCCGCGAACTTCCTCGCGATCTTTAACGTGGTCGGTGCCGGCGATCATGTGGTCGCTAGCTCTGCTATTTATGGCGGTACGTATAACCTGCTCGCCCACACCATGGGCCGCATGGGCGTGACTTGCACGTTTGTCGCCCCCGACTGCACCGATGAGGAGCTGGAGGCAGCCTTCCGGCCCAACACCAAGCTCGTCTTTGGCGAGACGATCGCCAACCCCGCCCTTGCCGTGCTCGATATTGAGCGCTTTGCCAAGGCCGCACATGACCACGGCGTGCCGCTGATGGTCGACAACACCTTCCCGACGCCCGTGATGTGCCGTCCCTTTGAGTGGGGCGCCGACATCGTTACGCACTCCACCACCAAGTACATGGATGGACATGCTGCCTACCTGGGTGGCGTGATCGTCGACCACGGCCAGTTTGACTGGATGGCCCATGCAGACAAGTTCCCGGGTCTCACCACGCCCGACGAGAGCTATCACGGCGTGACCTATGCCGAGAAGTTCGGTCGCGAGGGTGCCTTCATTACCAAGGCAACCGCTCAGCTCATGCGCGACCTCGGCCCCATGCAGAACCCGCAGGCGGCGTTTTTCCTGAATAGCTCGCTCGAGAGCCTGCATGTTCGTATGCCGCGTCATTGTGAGAACGGCCTGGCCGTTGCTAAGTTCCTGCAGAGCCATCCCAAGGTGCGCTTTGTAAGCTATCCGGGCCTGGAGGGCGATAAGTACTATGACATCGCTCAGAAGTACATGCCTAACGGTACCTGCGGCGTGGTGAGCTTTGGCTTTAACGGTGGTCGCGCGGCGGCCGAGACCTTTATGAAGAGCCTTAAACTTGCCCAGATCGCCACGCATGTGGCTGACGCCCGCACCTGCTGCCTGCATCCCGCTAATGCCACACACCGCCAGATGAACGATGAGGAGCTCATCGCCTGTGGCATCTCCGCCGACATGGTGCGCCTGTCGTGCGGCCTCGAGGATACGGCCGATCTGATTGCCGACCTTGAGCAGGCGCTCGAGCAGTGCTAGGCTAGCTTCTCGTATGAAGCGACGGAGCCTCTTGGGGTTCCGGTGACATATAGTTCCGATTCCGTAGGCGGGACCCCAATCGCGACTGTTCGCAGGCGATTGGGGCCCCGTTTTTGCGTTGCGCCACTCGAAAGGATGGATATGGAGAAAACCGCAGAGCAGCTGCGCCGCGAGCGTATTGCCCTAGAGGGCGACACCCATGGCAAGAACAAGTGGGCGATTCTGTTTACCGTGCTCATCATGACGTTTATGGTATGTCTGGATTCGACCGTCGTGACCGTGGCGCTGCCCGTGATGCAGAAGGAGCTGGGCGTGGGCCTCGATCGCATTCAGCTGGTAAGCTCGGTGTATCTGCTTGCGACTTGCGTGGCTATGTTGCCGTTTGGCCGTCTGGGCGACGTGCGCGGCAAGGTGAATGTGTTTCAGCTGGGCGTCATCGTCTTTTCGGTCGGTTCGCTGCTGTGCGGCCTTTCGGCCTCGCTCGAGGTTCTTATCCTGGCACGCATTGTTCAGGGCGTCGGTTGCGCGGCGGCCATGGCTAACAACATGGGTATCATCACCGAGTCGTTTCCGGCGCGCGAACGAGGCCGTGCCATGGGTATTCTCGCGACCTTTGTGGCCCTCGGCATGATGTGTGGCCCCGTGCTCGGCGGCATGCTGGTGGCAAGCTTTCCTTGGGAGAGCATCTTCCTCATCAACCTGCCCATTGGCGTCGTCTCGTTTATCGTGGGGCTCTACACGCTGCCGCATGTTAAGCCGGAGGCCGGCGAGCGCCCCATGTCCCTGATCGAGGCCGCTCGTCGCTGCTTTTCAAATTCGGCCTTCACCATCAACCTTGCCTGCATGCTCATCGTGTTTGTTGGCATTGGCGCATCCGAGTTTATCCTGCCGTTCTATTTTCAGGACGCCCACGGCTTTGGTTCCGACATTTCCGGACTGCTCTTTTTGGCGCTGCCAATGGTGAATGCCTTTATCGGCCCGCTTTCGGGAACGGTTTCGGACCGTGTTGGCTGCGAGGGTCCCACGGCGGTCGGCCTGGGCGTGTATGTGTGCGGTCTCTTTGCGGTAAGCACGCTCGACGAGCACTCTTCTATCCCTGTGATCGTGTGCTGCGTCGCATTTATGTCGTGCGGTACGTCGATTTTCCAGAGCCCCAACAACTCGCTGTACATGGGCTCGGCTCCGCGCGAGGCACTTGGCTTTGCAGGCAGCTTGGGCAGCTTGGCGCGCTATGCGGGCATGGCGCTGGGTATTACGGCAGGTTCGCATATCCTGTATGGGCAGATGAGCGTGGCGATGGGCGAGGCTGTGACCAGTTTTGTTGCAGGCCGTCCGGATGTGTTCCTGTTTGGTTTCCGTTCGGTGTTCTACGTGCTTATGGCTGTGGCCGCTGTGGGCTTTGCGCTCGCCATGGTGCGTTTGGTGAGGATGCGCGCCCGCCATTAGCGTGTTGGGAGGCTGTCTGCCACGATTCGCGCCGTCCCAAAAAGACTGGTTTGTGGTGCGATGCGGCTTGTGGGGCGGGCGGGGGTCGGTCCGTGGTAGACTATCGAACAACGTTTATTAATCGCGCGGTATCGTTGCCGCGAGAAGGGGTTGCGCCATGCAGGAGCTTGAGGATCGTATTCGCCATGACGGCATCGTAAAGGCCGGTAACGTCCTTAAGGTTGATGCCTTCCTCAACCACCAATGCGACGTTGAGCTGTTCGACCACATGGGCGCTGAGTGGGCCCGTCTGTTCAAGGATGTCGAGATCAACAAGATCCTGACGATCGAGGCTTCGGGCATTGGCATGGCTTGCATTGCAGCCCAGCATTTTGGCGGCGTGCCGGTGGTCTTTGCCAAGAAGGCGCAGTCCATCAACCTCGACGGCGAGCAGTATGCCACGACCATCTACTCCTTTACCAAGCAGAAGGAGTACCCGGTCATCGTCGGCAAGCGCTTCCTGTCCGCGGGCGACAAGGTCCTGATCATCGACGACTTCCTGGCCAACGGCTGCGCGCTTGAGGGCCTTATTAAGATCTGCGAGGCTGCGGGCGCCGAAGTTGCCGGCATTGGCATCGCCGTTGAGAAGGGCTTCCAGGGCGGCGGCGATAAGCTCCGTAAGCGCGGCTTCCGCGTTGAGAGCCTGGCCCGTATCGCCGATATGGACTGCGAGAACGGCGAGATCACCTTCGCCTAAGCGCGCAACACAAGCGATTGGTATGCGATGTGACAAAGTGACTGTCCCTTTGTCACATTTTTTTGTATGAGGGGAGGTGCTGATATGGACGAGAACAAGATGGAATGGCGCGAGTATGCGCGCTATGCCGAGATGTCGGCCGAGGAGTTGGCGCGCGATTGCGAGGTGCAGGTGTTTCATGCGACGGGTTCGGGCGGGCAGGGCGTGAACACGACGGACTCGGCGGTGCGTATGAAGCATGGGCCCACGGGGATTGTTGTGACGGCGCGCGAGAGCCGTAGTCAGTTTCAGAATCGCGCGAGCTGCCTGCGTAAGCTTCGCGCAGAGCTTGAGCGTCGTGGCCGTCCGCCGCGCCGTCGCGTCAAGACCAAAGTGCTCCAGCGATCGCGCCAGCGCAGGCTCAACGACAAGCACTTCAATGCGATTAAAAAGGCTAACCGTCGCAAGCCGGGCGGGGAGGAATGATCTTCTCAATAAGTTGCGGTGAAATAGGGACTGTTTCGCGGCTTTAACTGCATAAACAGTCCCTATTTCACCGCAACTTAGGTGGGGTTAGCGGGTTGGGTGCCAGACTTGGAGGGCGCCGGGTAGGATGTCGACTTCGATGCGCGAGGCGACGATGGGCTCGCCGTCGGCCTGGATGGGGTAGTCGGGCTCCTCAAAAGTTAGCTCGGCATGGCGGCAGCGGCGCATGCGAACCGGTGGCAACTTGGTATGGTGGCCGTCCTTGGCCGAAAGGAACATAGGCAGGGCTACCGCGCGAGGGACGGGGCCGCAGGCGTAGCAGACGTCGAGCATGCCGTCGCAGGGGTCGGCATCGGGGCAGATGCGATAGCCCGAGCCATAGGTAGGACCAAGCTGAATCGCCATGATGATCGCCCTCACGCGCTCGGCGGGCGCGCCGTCAAAGCTGACTGTCATGGGGTAGTTGCGATAGCGCAGGCCAAACTGCTCAAGTCCCGAGAGGGTGTAGAGCGGCGCGCCCGTCAAGCCGGTCTTTTTGCGCAGCTCGGTGGTGCCAAGGCCGATGGCGGCATCAATACCGACGGAGAGCGTCTGGTCGTAATGCTCGACGATCGCCTCGCCGCTGCCGCTTGCGGGGTTCCATGAGCGAATCCGCCCGATGTCCTGACGCTGCAGCTCACAGGTGAGTAGCGCGCCAAAATCCTTGCCGGAGAAATCGTCGATGCCGAGCGTCTGGGCAAAATCGTTTCCGGAGCCCACGGGCAGGACGGCAAGAGCGGGGCGGGCGTCCTCCTTTTGCGTCATAAGCCCGTTGACGACTTCGTGGATCACGCCGTCGCCGCCGAGTGCGATAACGGTGCGATAGCCCTGAGACTGTGCGGCAAGCTCCTTGGCGTGTCCCATGTGCTCGGTTAGCACCAGGTCAAACTGGGATGCGCGCGCGGTCATATCCAAAAAGCGTTGCAGGCGCTCGGCAACTTCGCGCGCCGCACCCGACTGGGCGGCTGGGTTGGCGATGATGAGCGTGCGACCAAAATCAGTTGCGTGCATGGGGCGACTCCCGGCGTATAACGTGACGGTGCGGTCGCGCTCGGGTCGAATTGCCCCCGATTGTGGCTGCACGGCGAATACTAACGTCTACTCTATCAGGTCGTTGTGGCGCTCGATAGCCTCTGCCACCGTGCCGCCCTCGTCCACAATAAGCGAACGGCGTTTAGGTGAGACAATGCGCTGTGCGGGATATACGCCGCGGTGTCCGCCGGCGAGATAGCTGATAAACGCCACGATCACGAAGAAGCCGGCGGCCGTGCCGTGGAACAGGTCGATGGCCATCATGCAGGTGGTGATGGGCACGTTAAGGCCGGCGCAGAACACGCCGAGCATGCCCAGCGCCGCTAGAAAGCTGGGGTCGATTCCGACGAGGCAGCCGATCCAGCCGCCGAGCGCCGCACCGATGCCAAACAGAGGCGTGACCTCGCCGCCTTGGAAGCCGGCGCCCAGGGTAAGCGCTGTGACGACCAACTTGATGGCTGCGTCCGCCAGGGTGGTGTTGCCTGCAAACCCGGCGCCGGAAAGCCACGTGGAAAGGCCGGCGTAGTCCCAGGCGTCGAGGAGGGCGTAGGCGGCCAAAACCACGAGTGCGCCTATGAGTGCGCGAACGAGGTAATTGGTGATAAAGCGGCCGTACAGGCTCTTGACGGTACGAACCGACCAGGCAAAGAGACGTGCGGTGAGACCAAAGATGATGGCGCTGATGACTACGATGACAACCGTCCGTGGTGTCATGTTGGGAACGCTGGCGATGACATTCGCCTCGTACTCGGTTCCCAAGGCAAGCGACGTAAAGTAGCCGGTAAACGAGGCGACCAGGCAGTAGATGCCCGCGGTGTAGTCGATCTTGCCGATAAAGCACATCTCCATGCCAAAGAAAGCTCCAGCAAGGGGTGAACCGAATACGGCGCCAAAGGCCGACGAGATGCCGGCGAGCATGAGGTCGTGGTGGTCATGCTTTTTGAGGTGGGCGAGGCTCGAGATGTTGCTGGCGATGGTGCCGCCAATCTGCACCGCAGCTCCCTCGCGACCGGCCGACCCGCCCGTTAGGTGCGTGAGCGTGGAGCAGACGAAGGTGAGAACGGCCATGCGCATATGGATGAGGCGTGTGCCCAGAGCGGAGTCGATGACCAGGTTGTTACCGCGTTTGGCGGCAAGGCCGTGGTTTTTGTACACCCATGCGGTGGCAACGCCCACAACGGGAAGCAAGGCGTAGACCCATGCATGGTGCTCGCGATAGTCGGTCGCGATATTCAGCGAGGTCAAAAACGCCCAGGCGGCAACGCCCATGGCGAGCGAGACGATGACGACGAGTGTGAGCAACTTGGCGCTCGCGAGTAGGTTGCGGGCGTTGCGGCGCGTGTCGGCGGCCAAGAGATGCTCGGAGCGGGTGAGCTGATGCCTGCCGGCCATGATGACGTCGTTCAGGGAGAAAAAGCCGCCGTCGTCGAGCGGCTGGGAATGATCCTGCGCCTCGTTTGCGCTTTCGGGTTTGTCGGTAAAAGCCATACGTTCCTCTTTTGGGTTGCAACACGAGCATTATAAAACGCGGTAAACGCGACGAGCCGGTGGGTTGGTTTCCATTCTGTTTCGCGGCTTGCAACCGACAGGTGTATTTGCGGGTACAGGCCGAGTCGCGGTCGTGCGTCGGGGGATTATACTGAGACAAGCATAAAGAATCGGCGCTCCTGTTGTGCGCCGTGGCATTAAGAGGTGCATATGGCTGAGAAACTCATTCCGTTGGAGGACGCACAGGCGATCGTCTTGTCGCACGTGAATCGCACCGAAGTCGTCGAGATTCCCGTGTGGCAGGCCGCCGGTCTTCCCTTGGCAGAGGATGCGGTGGCCGATATCGACATCTCGCCGTTTGCCAACAGCGCTATGGACGGATATGCCGTGCGCTCGGCGGACTTGGCGCAGACATCTGGCGAGGCGCCGGTGACGCTCGACGTTATCGGACACGAGGCCGCGGGCCATGTGTTTGAGGGCACAATTGGCGCGGGCGAGACCGTCCGCATCATGACGGGCGCGCCGGTACCCGAAGGTGCCGATGCCGTGGTGAAATACGAGATCGTCGAGGTGCTTGACGGCGACGGCAACGAGGGCTCGCACGTGAGCTTTTCGGCGCCTGCTAAAGTGGGGGAGAACGTTCGCTCTGCCGCCGAGGAGGCCCATGCCGGCGATGTTGTGATGCACGCCGGCGAGGTTGTGGCCCCGGCCGGCGCTGGCCTGCTGGCAAGCGCCGGTTGCGCGAGCGTGAAGGTCCATGCCGCTCCGCGCGTGGGCATTATCTCGCTGGGCACGGAGCTGGTCGCGCCGGGTGAGCTGCCGGCACGCGGGCAGATTCGCGACTCCAACTCGTCGGCGTTGATGGCCGAGGCACTCGATGCCGGCGCCGACCCGGTGTTCTATGGCATTGCGCCCGATGATGAGCAGGCGATTGCCGAGCTGGTGCATCGCGCCGTGCAGGAGTGCGATTTTGTCATTACGAGCGGCGGTGCCTCGGCGGGCGATTACGACTACGTGACGGCGCTGGTCAAGCGCGAGGGCGAGGTGCTCTTCGACCGCATTTCGATGCGTCCCGGCAAAGCCATCACGTTTGGCCTGCTTGGGGGCAAGCCGTATTTGGGGCTTTCGGGCAATCCCGCGGCGGCGTATGTGGGCTTTGAGATGCTCGCCCGCCCCGCGATCCGCAAGATGCGCGGCTTTGCCGAGGGTGCGCGTCCCGTGCAGCAGGCGATATTGACGCACGGCGTAAAGAAGCGCCAGGACCGACGCTTCTTCGATCGCGCCACGGTTTTGCGCGACCCCGAGACCGGTGAGCTGTTGGTGACCGAGGCCAAGACGCAGAATTCGGCGCTGCTCGGCACGATGCAGCGGGCCAACTGTCTACTGCGTATTGACGAAGGACCGTGCGAGCTCAAGGCGGGAGATGTCGTGGACGTTGTTCGCGTCGACCTGCCCGAGGGCGCCGTGTTGTAGGAGGAATGCTATGGAGTTGAAGATTTCGATTGTGACGTGCTCGGATACGCGCGATCTTGCCCAGGACGAGGCCGGAGCCGCACTCGAGGAACTTATCGAGGCACAGGGCTGGACGGTCGCCTCACATGTGGTCGTGCGCGATGACGTCAGCGAGATTGGTGATGCCATTGTGGAAGCCGCCGATGAGTGCCACGCCCATGTCGTGCTCACCTGCGGCGGCACGGGGCTTTCGATGCGCGATGTGACGCCCGAGGCGACGCGTGCCGTCTGCGATCGCGACGTGCCGGGTATTGCCGAGGCGATCCGTGCGTACTCGATGACCAAGACGCGCCGCGCCATGCTCTCGCGCGCCGCGTGCATGCAGCGTGGGCATACGCTTGTCATCAACTTTCCGGGATCCACGAAAGCGGCCCGCGAAAGCTGGGAGGCCGTGAGCGATCAACTGGAGCATGCGGCCCAAATGACGGCGGGCGGCGGGCACGCCAAATAATCGCACTACCTGCGGCGGAGCGACTTTACGAGTCGCTCCGCCTTTTTATGCAGCGACAGCGCGGAACGTCCTGAGACTATCGGCAAAAGAAAATTATCAGACGAGAAATCTTTATCACTTACATTATTCGCGTGAAAGTATAATCTGATTGCAGATTATAGCTCGCGGTGGGGTACCCGGGCACAAGGTCCGAAAGGGTTGAACATGTTCGATATGGTTTCTCGCCGCGGATTCGTCTCGCTCTCTACTGTCGCCGCTGCCGGCCTTGGGCTTGCCGGCTGCTCCGGCAACAAGGAGCCTGAGGCGACCGGCTCCGATGCCGGCTCCGCCAAGGCCTCTTCCAAGAAGGAAACCGTCGAGCTGCAGGTCTTTGCCGCCAACTCGCTCGAGAAGGCTTTGCCCGAGGTTCAGAAGCTCTACACCGAGCAGACCGGTACCACCTTTGCCGACACGCAGTTTAAGGCGTCCGGCGACCTCGTTGAGCAGATGCGTGCCGGTGCCACGGTCGACGTGCTCATCACCGCTTCCAAGGGCACCATGGATGACGCTGAGACCGTCGAGCTCGTCGATGCCGACACGCGTGAGGATATGTTCGTCAACGACCTCGTGATCATTCGTGCCGAGGGCTCCGACACCAAGGTCGAGGCCATCGCCGACGTCGCGAATCTGGACGGCAAGATCGCCATCGGCGACGCCAAGACCGTCCCCGCCGGCAAGTACGCCAACCAGGCGTTGGCTTCCGTGGGCCTCTACACCGGCACCGAAGGCGACGACGGCGAGTATGCTCCCGAGATCGCCGACAAGGTCGCACTGGCCGACAAAGTTGGTACCGCTGCCGCCTATGTGTCCACAGGCGACTGCGTGGCCGGTTTTGTCTACAGCTCCGATATCTTCCGCTACGACGGCATCGAGGAGGCGTTCGTGTGTCCCGAGGACTCGCACAAGCCCATCGTGTATCCGGGCGCCGTTGCCGAGAGCTCCGAACATGCCGACGAGGCTAAGGCGTTCATCGACTTTTGCCTGTCCAACAAGAAGGCTCAGAAGATTTGGGCTAAGTACGGCTTTGAGCTTTCCGCGTAGTGCGGCTTGGCGCGATAATTCCATCGTTTTGTGTTTCACTCCGTCCTTGTATTCGCTTGGAGCTTTTCGTGCTTAATAGATTCCGCATGCTTGTCGCCTGTGCTTTGACCTTCGCGCTTTGCTGGGTGCCGGGATTTGCGTTTGCTGGGGACGCTGAGGACGGGGCCCAGGTTGCTGCGACCGCTCATGGGCTTTCCTATGGGATCGAGGGTTTTGAGCGGTTGGCCAAGGGGACCGCTCGTGCCATGGAGGGCCAGCCTGAGGGCTTCCGGTTTCCCGTTGACGAGGACGTGGACCTTGTAGTGGCGCCTGCTGCCGATCGCGTTGTGGTGTGGATATCGCCCAAGGCGGTCGAGAAGTTTGGATTGGATCCGCAGGACAACGAGTGCGTATCGGGTCTCAAGGCCCTCGTCTGCGAGCTCGACAGCGCAAACTCCATGGGAGGTGCGCAGCTAGGGGACGTTGATCTTCCTTGGTATGTTACGGCGGAAACAACGTTTGATGCCGGCGGTTATACCTATGGCTTTGACGAGCGCGGTGCGGATGGGGACCGCTATGTGGTGATTGCATCGGCCTCGGGTGATGCCAAGGGCGGCGCGCGTTGGCTTGATAGCGCTCAAATGGTAGAGGCATCGTCTGTCGTGTTGCGGGATGAGCAGGGGCCCTTGACCTCTCTGGCCTCCTTTTTAGGCGGCATCGACTACCGCCCGTTTTGGGTGTCTATCAAAACGAGCGGCCTTGCCCTGCTGATCTCCTTTGCGCTGGGCTTGTTTGCCGCGTGGAAGACTATGGGTACCTCGAGTCGCATCAAGGGCCTGCTCGATTCGGTCTTTACGATTCCTATGGTGCTGCCGCCCACGGTCTGCGGCTTTCTGCTCCTCATGCTGTTTGGCCGCTCGACCGGGGTGGGCCAGTGGCTGATCGCGCGCGGCATCTCGATCGTCTTTACCTGGCCCGCGGCGGTTATTTCGGCCGTCGTTGTGTCGTTTCCGCTGGTCTACCGCACAGCGCTCGGAGCCTTCGAGAGCCTCGACACGCAGATGCTCGACGCCGCACGAACCCTGGGATGGTCCGAGCTTCGCATCTTCACCAAGCTTATGATGCCGCTCGGCTGGCCCTCAATCGCGGCGGGCACGGTGCTCGCCTTCGCTCGCGCGATGGGCGAGTTCGGCTGCACGCTGTTCTTTGCGGGCAACTACGCCGGCATTACGCAGACCATTCCCATTGCGATTTACTTTGAGTGGATGGGCGGCAATACGTCGGTGGCTCTCTTTTGGGTCGTGGTCGTAATAGCGTTCAGCTTCCTGGTCATCCTATTCATCAACATGTACACGGCGCATTCTCAAAAGTATCGCGAGCGGGGCCTTTCCCGTGCGGAGCGCAAGCAGGCCAAAGAGCTCGCCGGACAGGGCGATTCGCTTGACCCGGTGGGCGGTGATGCCTTGCGTATCGATCGCGAGGCGCTGGCCGAGCTTATGCGCGATGGCGCGGTCGCAAAGGGAGGTCGATAAGCCATGTCGCTCGTTCTGGATATCAAAAAGCGCTATCCGGGCTTTACCCTCGACATTCAGCTCGATGCCGGCGAGGAGCGTGTGGCGCTGCTGGGCGCCTCGGGTTGCGGCAAGAGCTGCACGTTGCGCTGCATTGCCGGCGTGGAGACACCCGACGAGGGCGAGATCGTCGTCAACGGCGTGACCTTTTTTGACTCGGCGGCGGGTATCAACCTGTCGCCCCAGGAGCGAAAATGCGCCCTGCTGTTCCAAAACTATCAGCTGTTTCCCAACATGACGGTGGCCGATAACGTGTGCGCCGGTGTTAAGGATGCGGGTGACGCCGCCGCGCGCAAAAAGCTCGCCGAGCGTTATCTGGGCATTTTCGGTCTGGCTGATTTTGTCGACCGCTACCCCGTGCGCCTCTCGGGCGGTCAGCAGCAACGCGTGGCGCTTGCGCGCATGGTGGCGGCGCATCCGGGCATCTTTATGTTCGATGAGCCCATGAGCGCGCTCGACGCGTATCTCAAGAGCGCGCTCGAACAGAACATGCTCGACCTGTTCGATGTGTGCAACCGTACCGTGCTCTACGTGAGCCACGACATCGACGAAGCGTGCCGCCTGTGCCGGCGCATTTGTGTGATGCACGACGGGCATATGGAGGAGATCGGCTCCGTCGAGGACGTGGTCCGCCGGCCGCAAACCTTGGCTGCGCTGCGTCTGACGGGCTGCAAGAATACGAGCCGCGCGCGCAAGATCGAGCTTCAGGAAGTTGAAGCCCTGGACTGGGGCATGACCTTCAACGTGGGCCGTGAGGTTCCCGATAATGTGGCGTACCTGGGTATTCGTGCGAGCTATTTCCATGTGGACAACCGCGCTGAGCGCGGTCGTAACAGCTACGATCTGCATGTGGCCCGCGTGAGCGATTCGCGTTTTGAGCGCCTGGTGCTGCTGGATGTGCCGCGTGCCGATGCGCCGACGCGCCTGCAGTGGAAGGTCAACAAAGTGGGCATGCCTGTCGACGAGCTGCCGCAAGCAGGCGAGACGCTGCGCATGCATTTTGATGCCAGCAGGATCCATTTGGTTTGTCGTTGATGCGGTGGGCGATGCGGGCGAGGAGGTAGTCCTCGACCGCTTTGTTTCCACTTTACCGCTCGCCGATTTCTATATGACAAAATCTTATCAATCTGATAATTATTTATCAGACAGCGAGGTGTTCGCATCCCGCAGCTGTCGTACGATTGTCAACGGTGTTCGCATGGTCGATGACCGTTGATATAGTTGACCTCAACTGGTTAAGGAGGGTGCGCACATGCCGCAGACGACATACATTCGCCGCGTTGCCGCGCGTGCCCTATATATCGCTCGGAGCCGCATATGAGCAGGTATGTTCACGGCTCCGGGAGAGACGACGCACAATTAAATAGTCAACCGCAAAGCAGGTTCCCCAAAATTCCGGGTTTGAGCACGGCAGGGCAATCGCCGCCCGTCGTGCATCGATACCGCTGTTATCCGTTTTTGGTTCGAGAGGGGAACCGCCATGGCTGAAGAATTCGATTTCCATCCGATGTGGGAGAGCCTCGGCATGAATCTTGCCGACCACGACATACTGCTGGGCGCCGTGGGCCAGATGTACGGCGATATGTTCTTGACGCAGAACAATCGCCCCAAGTCCACGTCCTACCTGGACTTTGTGGCCACCAACATCCACAGCGGCCGTATTAAGGAGATGCTCGACAAGAAGGAGGCCGGCGAGGCCACCAAGATCGTCGGTTCGTTCTGCGTGTACGTGCCCGAGGAGATTGTGCTCGCCTGCGACGGTATTCCCGTGGGCCTGTGCTCGGGTGCCGATTGGGCAACCGATAAGGTCGAGGAGCATCTGCCGCGCAACACCTGCCCGCTTATCAAGAGCTTTGCCGGCTTTAAGCTGGGCGAGGTCTGCCCCTACATTGAGTCGAGTGACTTGGTGGTAGGCGAGAACACCTGCGATGGCAAGAAGAAGGCCTACGAGTTTTTTGCCACGCAAAAGAACATGTACGTCATGGATATTCCCAACGTACACGACGAGTCGACGCTCGAGACCTGGAAGGCCGAGGTCAAGAAGCTCGCCGCCAAGATCGAGGAAGAGTGCGGCGTCACGATTACGCCTGAGCGTCTGAAGGCCGCCATCCACGCCGTCAATGAGAAGCGTCGCGCCCTGCAGCGCCTCGCTGCCACGCGCGCTGCCGACCCTGCGCCCATCAGCGGTCTTGACAGCCTGCTGACCGTTCAGGCCGCCTTTATGGACGACACGCCACGTCTGACCGGAGCCATTAACGATATGGCGGCTGAGTGCGAGCAGCGTGTCGAGGCTGGCGAGGGCGTGGCGCCCAAGGGGACCAAGCGCATCCTGTACACCGGCACGCCCATGGCCGTGCCCAACTGGAAGCTGTTCAACCTCATCGAGAAAGCCGGCGGCGTTGTGGTAGGCGAGGAGTCCTGCACGGGCTCGCGCTACTACAAGGACCTGGTCGACGAGTCCGGTGAGACGGTGGACGAGATGCTCGATGCCATCGCCGAGCGCTACTTTAAGATCAACTGCGCCGTCTTTACGCCCAACGACCAGCGTATGAAGGACATTGTCCAGATGGCCAAGGACCTGCATGCCGACGGCATCGTCGACGTGGCCCTGCAGTTCTGCACGCTCTATGAGATGGAGTCGTTTGCCGTGGAGAAGGCCGCCGAGGAAGCCGGCATTCCGTTTATGCACATCACGACCGACTACGCCGGTGAGGATGCAGGCCAACTGCAAACCAGGATCGAGGCCTTCTTGGAAACCATTTAGGGCTATCCGTCCCGGCGGCTTTCCCAGGCACCCGATCTTGCCGTTCAAACCGTCGCTTGCGTGCGAAAGTACGCGGCGCGTCTCTTTCACGGCAACCTCGGGCACCTGGGAAAGCCGCTTCCTTGGTTGGTTAAAAGGTTTAGGAGTTATATGTCGGAAAATATTGAGCAGCCGTTGCCCAGCACGTTTGAGGAGTTTAACGAACAACGCAAGGCGGCGTTTATTCGCGTTAAGGATTACAAGCAGGCGGGTAATCGCCTGGTCGGCTTTTTGTGCAGCTATACGCCGCTCGAGATTATCGATGCCGCGGGCGCCTCGAGCGTGGCTCTGTGCGGTACGTCCGACGAGGTGATTCCCGAGGCCGAGAAGGTGCTGCCGGCAAACCTCTGCCCGCTCATCAAGTCGACGTATGGTTTTGCCTATTCGCAAAAGTGCCCGTTTACGTACTTTAGCGACATGATCATCGGCGAGACCACCTGCGACGGCAAGAAGAAGATGTACGAGCTGCTCAACGAGCTCAAGCGCACGCACATTCTGCACCTACCGCAGGGCCGCGACCGCGCCTACGAGCGCGAGGGCTGGTACGAGGAGTGCCGTCTGCTCAAGGAGGAGCTCGAGAACTTCTACGACATTACGATTACCGACGGCGACCTACGCGCTGCTGCCCGTCGTCGCAATCGCCTGCGTGCGGCCCAGCTCGAGATGTTTGCGCTGCAGGCCAACCAGCCGGCGGCCATGAGCGGCGTCGATCTGATGAGCACCATGTTTGCCGGTACGTTCAGCTTTGATATCGAGGCCTATACGCAGCAGCTGGAGCAAAAGGTCGCTAACCTGCGCGAGGCCTACGAGGCCGGCGAGCACCCGGTTGCGGCGGATGCCAAGCGCATCCTGATCACCGGTTGCCCGGTGGGCGGCGTAATCAACAAGATCGGTCGCACCATCGAGTCCAACGGCGGCGTGGTCGTGTGTATGGATGACTGCTCGGGTGAGCGCACGGCGGCCATGATGGTCGACCCGGATGCGCCCGACATCCTGCGTGCGATCGCCGACCGCTACCTGGATATCAACTGCTCGGTTATGACGCCCAACGACGGTCGTATGGAGAACACGCTGGCCATGTGCGAGAAGTATCACGTCGATGGCGTAGTGGAGAGCGTGCTCCAGGCGTGCCACACCTTTAACGTGGAGAGTGCACGCATGCAGGAGGCCGTCGAGGGTGCGGGTATTCCGTATATGAAGATCGAGACCGACTACAGCAACGGCGACATGGGCCAGATCGAGACCCGCATCGCCGCCTTCATCGAGACCCTGTAGGACAAATGCGGCAAAGGGATAGCTGCTTTGCCGCATAGAAGGAGGATGCCGTGGTTGGCATTGGTATCGACATAGGCTCGACGGCCGCGAAGGCTGCGGTGGTGGAGACGGACAACGCCATTGCGTGGACCTGCGTCATGCCGACGGGGTATTCGTCGGTCGATGCGGCCGAGCGCCTACGCGGTGAACTCGCCGCAGCCGGCTATGACGTGACGGGCGACGATGTTCGCGTGGTCGCGACTGGCTACGGCCGTGTCGCGGTGCCCTATGCCAACAAGGTAGTGACCGAGATCACCTGCCATGGTGCCGGTGCGGTCCGCTTGTTTGGCGAGCAGGGCACGGTGATCGACGTGGGCGGCCAAGATACCAAGGTCATCCAACTCAAGGGCGGCCGCGTGGCAAAGTTCGCCATGAACGACAAGTGCGCCGCCGGCACGGGGCGCTTTTTGGAGATCATGGCCGACCGCTTGGGCATTACCCAGCAGCAGATGGCAGACCTCGCCCGCACCGGCGAGCCTACCAAGATTTCCAGCATGTGCACCGTGTTTGCCGAAAGCGAGGTTATCAGCCTGATCGGTCGCGGTGAGCCGCGCGAGAACATTGCGCGTGGCGTGATCGACAGCGTGGTCTCGCGCGTGGCGACCATGGCCGGACAGGCCGCGGGCGCCCCGTACTACCTGACCGGTGGCCTGTGCGAGAACGCCTTCGTGGTGGAGCGGTTGGGCGAGCTACTGGGGTCGCCGGTGACCACCTCGCCCCAGGCTCGCTTTGCCGGAGCGATCGGCGCGGCTGTCCGCGCCGCCGCCTTGGCCTAGGGGTGTACCGCGACATGCGCATCCTCAATATCTCGGCACAAAAACCAGATAGCACTGGCAGCGGCACCTACCTTGCCGCGCTCGTACGCGAGCAGATCGAGACGGGGCATCGCGCCGCCGTGCTTTGCGGCGCGGCACCGGGTGATACCCAAGGCGAGCTGGACCGGCGTGCTGCCGTGTTTGCCGTACCGTTCGAGTCGCCCGAGCTGCCGTTTCCCATCTGTGGCATGTCCGATGTCATGCCCTATCCCTCCACACGCTATCGTGATCTGACGCCTTCGATGCTCAAGGCATTTGAGCGGGCATTTGCTGCTGCAATCGATCGAGCGGTGGCTGAGTTTCGGCCCGATTTGGTGCTCTGCCATCACCTGTATCTGGTGACCGCATTGGCGCGCGAGTGCGTCCGAGGCGTGCCGGTTGTTGCCGTGTGTCATTCGACCGACCTGCGCCAGCTGCGTTCGCATACGCTCGAACGCGATCGCATCGTAAGTGCGGTTCGTCGGCTCGATGCCGTCTTTGCACTCCATGCTGAGCAGGCTGAGCAGATTGGCCTGGTGTGCGGCGTCGATGCCGATCGTATCCACGTGATTGGGACGGGCTACG
Organism: uncultured Collinsella sp.; assembly: GCA_937925265.1. Lineage (GTDB taxonomy): Bacteria > Actinomycetota > Coriobacteriia > Coriobacteriales > Coriobacteriaceae > Collinsella. The sequence continues at coordinate 34,457 of CALEXE010000126.1, forward strand.
ACCATCGCGTCTTCTGCCGCGATGCAAGCGTGGCGAGGCAGCCGGGATCGCTTGTGTACGTGGGCAAGATTTGCTTTAAAAAGGGCGTCGAGTCGCTGGTTCGAGCTGTGTCATTGCCGATTGACGATGGCGTCCGCCCATCTGGCTTGGTACTTGTGGGCGGCCGCGGGGACGATGCCGAGTACGCGCGTATCGAGCGCTTGACCGCGGCCTCGGATGTGCCGGTGACGCTGGCGGGGCGCCTGGATAGCGATGGGCTCGTGCGTGCCTACCGCAGTTCCGACGTCTTTGTGCTGCCTTCGTTTTACGAGGGTCTGCCGCTCGTGACGATCGAGGCCCTCGCGTGCGGCTGCAAAGTTGTGGCGACCGATTTGCCCGGCGTTCGTCCCTGGATGGAGGCGATGCTTCCCGGTGCTCCCGTGACGTGGGTGGCGTCGCCGCGTATGACGGATGTCGACACGCCCGTGGCGGCCGACCTTCCGTTGTTTGAGCGCGCACTGGCAGATGCTATCGCGCAGGCGCTTGCGGCGCCGCTTTCGACGTTCGAGCCGTCGGCGGTCTCTTGGGAAGCGTGCCTGGCGCGTATACTTAAAGTCGTTGATTTGTTGGAAGGGGGTTCGTATGGCTAAGGACACCATGAGGCTCACGTCCATGACGGCCGCGAGCGGTTGAGCCGCTAAGTTGGCTCCCGGAGCCCTCGCCCAGGTCCTGGGCGACTTACCCAATGTGCATAACGACAACTTGCTCGTGGGGTTCGATACCTCCGACGATGCGAGCGTCTTCCGCGTAGGGGAGAACCTGGGGCTCGTGCAGTCCATCGACTTCTTCCCACCGATGGTCGATGACCCGTTCCTGTTTGGCCAGATCGCTGCGGCCAACTCGCTGTCGGACATCTACGCCATGGGCGGGCGGCCGAGCCATGCCATGAACCTGCTTTGCATACCCAGTTGCCTGGGCGTTGAAGTTGCCGGTCAGATTCTGGCGGGCGGCGCCGATAAGTGCGTCGAGGCGGGTTGCTCCATCGCGGGCGGCCACACCATCAACGACGACGAGCCCAAGTACGGTCTGTCCGTGAGCGGTTTTGTGCCAATCGACCACATGCTCGCCAACAGCGGCGCACGCGTGGGCGATGTTCTGCTGCTGACCAAGGCGATCGGCTCGGGCATCATCACCACGGCCATTAAGGGCGAGCTCATCGAGCAGGACGAGGCCGCAGCCATGTTTGACTCGATGCGTACCCTCAACGAGGCCCCGATTCGCCTGGCCGAGGGACTCGAGCTTCACGGCTGCACCGACATCACGGGCTTTGGCCTGATCGGGCATGCGTGCGAGATGGCCGAGGGCTCGGGCGTGCAGATTGAACTTACGTCGGGGGCGGTGCCGCTCTTTGACCAGGTGCTCGATATGGCGCGTCTGGGCATTATTCCTGCCGGTGCCTACCGCAACCAGGACTTCTTTGGCCCGCGCGTGGCTGCCGACGAGGACCTGGAGCCGGGCATGTTGGATGCACTGTACGATCCGCAGACCTCGGGTGGTTTGCTCATCGCGGCGCCTGCTGCCGATGTGGATGAGCTTGCGCGCCGTCTACATGCCGAGGGACGTATCGCCGCCGTCGTCGGGCGCGTGTGCGAGGCGGAGCCGGGCGGTCCTGCCGTCCGCGTTGTTCGCTAGCCCGCACGTTTATGTAACTGCTTGCCGTTCTCTAGAACGGCTCTTTCGAAAGGAATTTGCTATGTCTACCAAGATTGAAGTCAATGCCATGGGCGATGCCTGCCCGCTGCCCGTCGTCAAGACGCTCAAAGCTCTGAAACAGCTCGATGGCGAGGGCGCCGTCGTGACCTCAGTTGACAACGAGACCGCCGTCAAGAACATCTCCAAGATGGCGCAGGAGAAGGGCTGCACGGCCTCGGTCGAGAAGGTTTCTGACGCCGAGTGGCACGTGACCGTGGCGACCTCTGGCGCCGTTGCCATGGCCGATCCCGAGCAGGATGGCGCTGCCTTCTGTGATGCCAGCGCCGGCAAGGGCAGGCTCGTCATTTCCGTCTACACCGACTGCATGGGCCGTGGCGACGACGAGCTGGGCCACAAGCTCATGAAGGCCTTCATCTTTGCCGTGACGCAGCAGGAGGAGCTGCCCGCGACCATGCTGTTCTACAACGGCGGCGCCAAGCTCACCGTTGAGGGCTCGCCGGTGCTCGACGACCTGAAGGGCCTGGCCGAGCAGGGTGTCGAGATTCTCACCTGTGGTACCTGCCTCGACCACTATGGCATTAAAGACCAGCTTGCGGTGGGCGAGGTCACCAACATGTACGTGATCGTGGAGAAGATGGAGCAGGCCGTGCGCGTCGTGCGCCCGTAGCGTATTGGTTGGAGTTGCCATGAGGGAGAAGCGCCCGGCGCTTGTCATCACGTTTCCCACCACGGCGGCCGCCATGGGGTGCGAGACCCTATGCATCGAGCGCGGCCTTCCCGGGCGAACGATTCCCGTGCCCGGGGAGGTCGCTGCCGGCTGTGGTCTGGCGTGGAAAGCGTTGCCTGCCGATGAGGAGCTGCTGCGCGGCGAACTCGCCGCGGCGGGCGTTCCCACCGAGGGCTATACCGTGATTGATATGTGGGAGGTCGTGCGATGATCTACCTGGATAACGCGGCGACGACCATGCACAAGCCGCAGACGGTCATCGATGCCGTGACGCAGGCGATGTGCTCGCTCGGCAATGCCGGGCGCGGCGCCACGTCGGGTGCCCTCGATGCCGCTCGTACGATTCACGGTTGCCGTGCCAAGCTCGCGCGCCTTTTAGGTTGCCCGAGGGCGGACCATGTGTGCTTTACGCCCAACTCTACGGCGGCGCTCAACACCGCCATCTGTGGCGTGGTGCGCCCCGGCGACCGCGTGGTCACGACGGTGCTCGAGCACAACTCCGTGCTGCGTCCGCTCAACCGCCTGGCAGTGGAGCGGGGTGTGACCGTTGAGCATGCGGGCTGTGACGCGAACGGCGTGCTCGACTATGACGAGCTCGAGCGGCTGGTCACGCCCGGTACGCGTGCCGTGGTGGTGACGCATGCCTCTAATGTGACCGGCAACGCGGTCGACATTGCGCGCGTGGCGGCCTTGGCACATGCCGCGGGTGCGCTTGTGATCGTCGATGCCTCGCAGTCTGCCGGTACGGCGCATATCGATATGCAGGCCATGGGGCTCGACGTGGTGTGCTTTACCGGCCACAAGGGGCTCATGGGCCCGCAGGGCACCGGCGGCCTGGCCGTGGCGGAGGACGTCGACGTGGCGCCCTGGGCCATGGGTGGCACGGGCGTGCACAGCTTCGATGCGTTGCAGCCCATGGAGTGGCCCACGCGGCTCGAGGCGGGCACGCTCAACGGTCACGGCATAGCGGGCCTTTCCGCAGGCCTTGATTTTATCGAGGCACAGGGTGGAGTTGAAGCGATTGCGACTCACGAACGCGCCCTGGCCGATCGCTTTCTCGCCGGTGTTCGTGAGATTCCGGAAATCAAACTCTACGGTGCCTTCGACCAGTCAGCACGCTCGGCGATCGTTTCGCTCAACGTGGGTGATATCGACTCTGCCGAGATCTCGGACGCGCTCATGCAGGGGTGGGGGATTGCGACGCGCCCCGGTGCCCATTGCGCTCCGCTCATGCACCGCGCGCTGGGAACCGAGCGCCAGGGCGTGGTTCGGTTCTCGTTTGGTTACTTCAATACGGCCGAGGAAGTCGACATGGCGATTGAGGCTCTGCGCGATTTGAGCTGCGATTAGACCAACCTTTTGCGCCCTTAGATAAACCGTTTGCGCTACCTTCCCGCATTGTCGCTTATACAGGGTAATGTGAAATGATGGCCCACTCTGGGACTCTGTATCTTTGCGAATTGCGGGAAGGTTCCTATGAACAGGATCACTGCTGCCCTCTATAGGTTTTTGGTTGTCTATCTTTCGGTCGCGATGGTCGTGACCTCGATACCACTTGCGCCCCGCGCGGCTTATGCCGATGACGCCGGGGCGCTTGCCGTTGAGAGCGAGGCCCAAGAGACCGACTCGGGCTCCGATACCGATGCGGTCGATGAATCATCACCTTCGGACGAAAGCGCTTCATCCGCGTCTTCCGACCAAGAGAATAATACGCAGGACGACTCATCCAGCGCGGCATCCGACGCCCCCGGGACGAGCCTAGCGCAGGACCTCACAAGTGCTGCGACCGATTTCGATGCTGCTAAGAGCTCGCCTGCAACGTCAGAGTCCCCGTCCGACGACAGCGAAGTCGATGCCCTCACGTACGAGCCAACGGTCTACGAGTATGCCAAGTTCATGCCGAACTACTACCTGTATCCGTGCGATGCAGACGGAAATGTAACGGTAGAGATTGATGAGAACAACCCGCGCGAGAACTCCGTCGACGGTCGGATGGTAACGAATTTGATTATCGATTACAGGACGGATTTAGTCGACGTACAGCTCTGCGCCGACTCGACCAATCTGCGCTCAGTGCGCTTTGAGAACAGCTCAATTTCTAAAATCGGAACACACGCCTTCTATAACTGCCCGAACCTCATCGATATCAGCCTTTCCGGTATGACTATCGGTCACATCGGAAAAGAGGCATTCTATGGCTGCAAGTCGCTTACGAGTTTGAACATCAACGACGTTGCCACCATTGGCTCTATGGGCGACGCCGCGTTTGCCGGGAGTGGGCTGGTGTCGACGGGACTCGACAAGGTCGTTGGCCTCACGTCGATTCCCGACAGCGCCTACGAAGGCTGCAAGGCTCTGACCGATACCGGCCTGGACAAGAATACCTCCATTACATCGATTGGCGTTTGCGCGTTCAGGTTCTGCTCGAACCTTGCTACCACAGGGCTCGAGAGCAACACAACGGTCAAAACGCTTGGCCACACCTGCTTCTACGGCACCGACTTGAGCGGCGGGCTGACGCTGCCATATAACTCCAAGATCGAGGAGTTGCCGGAAAAGGCGTTTGGCAGTACCAATCTCGAGACCGTGTTCTTTGGATGCAACCATGAGGTGCTCATTAACACCGACACGTTCCCCAAATACAACATGACCGTCATGGTCCCCGCCAAGATGATTCCGAAGTATGCTAACGGGCATCCCAAAGCTGTTTGGGAGAGGTGCAACGGCTGCCTGCCCGTCCCGGTGGGCAAGGTGCTCGAGAACGTTGAGATCTCATGCGACCCCAACAACATGACCTATGAGCCGGGGGACACCATTTCGCTCGAGGGCATGAGCGTCGAGCTCGATTACCCGCATACGGTATCGATTTGGAACTACGAAGCCCTCATAAAGGAAGAACTGGGTGAGTACCTAACGGCGACTCCCCGCGACGGTGACGTCTTCGATGAGTCGATGGACGGACAGCCCGTAAAGCTCGTGTATGACGATGGCTATTCACATTTTGAAACCCAGACCAAGGGCACGCTACAGCTTAAGAAGCCTGAGCCGACGTCGTTCCAGATCTCCTATGCCCAAACGATCGATAAAGGCGAACGCAAGCTGATGGACGGCGTTGAGCTGCCCGATGTTTCCGGCGTGACGACGATCGATGCGGGCGCCGAGGTCACGCTCGATGCCGGTGCTTTGGGGATGCTCAACGACAACCTTACCTTTAAGGGCTGGTATGACACCGAGTCCGGCAAGTACATCTCCAAAGAGACGGTCTACACGTTTACGCCGGATAAGGACCTGTCCCTGGAGGCTCGCTTTAAGCTCAAGGACTATGCGGTGCATGTCAACGATGCGCAGGCGACCGATTCGTCACAGGACTATGCGCACCTGAGTGTTACCGCTCAAAGCTGCTATCGCAATGCCGGCGAGACGGTCGACCTTTCTGCCGCCACGGATAACGCGCTGTTCCTGGGCTGGTATCTGGGTGAGGGCGATGACACCTACGCCGTGAGCGATCAGCTCGACTTTACCTATACGGTGAACGAGGCGGACGCGACTGTGTCCGAGGATGAGAGCGACTCCAAGATCGAGATCACTCCGCGCTACTGCGCCCCGCAGGCGAGCGTGGTCCTGAGTGCGGACGGGGTCGATGAGAACGGGCAGCCGCTCGGACAGTTCCTTTCCACCGGTCTGTACGGCATCGGGTCACGCGTAACGGTCGTGGCGGTCCCGTTACCCGGCTATGTGTTTGACTACGCGACCGATGCCCTCGGCAACGTTGTCTTTACCAGCGACGATGGTCCGTCCTATACGTTTGTGCTCGAGGGGGATGTGCAGTACACCGCGCATTTCCGTGAGGCGACTGGCCCCGACGAGTCGCTCGCGGCGCTGAAGGCCGCGCTCATCGCCGCGATTACGGCTGCGGCCGTTCTCGCCACCATGTATGGCCTGGGCGAGATTGTCGACCCCATCGCGGCCGACGCGGTGATTGAGATCGGTATGGCCGACAACATTGAGGATGTTGCCGCTGTGGGCACCAAGGTACTCAAGGAGATCAAGGACATCATCGACGACCACAAGAAGCCCAAGCCTCATGGCGACCATAAGATCGAAATAATTGCCACCGCGCAGCCCGAGGTGGGCGGCGTCGTTACCGGAAGCGGTATCCACTATGAGGGGACGGTCGCCACGCTCGAGGCTGTCGCAAATCCCGGCTATCGCTTCGTATGTTGGAAAGAGAACGGTGTCGAGGTCTCGACATCTCCTCTCAAGACGATGACGATCACGGACCTGACGCCCGAGGTCGTAAAAATGACGGCCGTTTTCGAGAAAAAAGTCGAGATTACGGCGGTTGCCGAAGCCGATGGCATTCAGGCCGATTTTTCGACAGGCTGCACCGCAAGCCCCGTAAAGCAGAGCATTACGCGTGGCGATCAGGCTATGGTCACTGCGAGCGAGGGTCCCGACTATGCCTTTGTGGGATGGCTTGAGGACGGCATCGAGGTTTCGCCCGAGCGCACGTATATCTTCAAGGCCGAGGTCGACCGCCATCTGGTTGCGCGCTTCCGCAAGGCGGACAAGACCATTCTGGTGAATACCGATCCCTTCGATAGCGCCGAGGTGCTGTGCGATGGCGTGCCAGTCGTGGATGGCAAGGTTCGCGCAAAGGATGGGGACATTCTCACGTTTACGGTGCGCCCCAAGTTACGCCCCGACAATCCGGAGAAAACATACCGGTTTGTAGAATGGCGCGAAACCGATGCACAGGGCATCACGATTGCCAACAAGCAGGAAGTTTGCGAATACCGCGTTAACGGGAATGCTCGGATCGAGGCTGTGATGGACGGCAGGGATGCGCACGCTGTGCGTGCCGATGCCGACCCGCTCGAGGGCGGTACCGTTACGCTGAAGCGCGGCGAGACTGCCGGCATGGTGCTCGAGGTTCCCGAAGGCGAGCGCGTGACCGCGGAGGCCACCCCATCCGAGGGCTATATCTTTGACGGCTGGTATCTGAGCAACGGCGGCTCGGATGCCACCTCGACGCTGGTTTCGAGCGAGCACTCCTATACCTTTGAGCCCATTACTGACTGCGTGATCCAAGCAAAGTTTACGCGTGCCTGCAAGGTGGACGTGGTCGTTGAGCCTGCCGCGGCCATGGCGGGCAAATATATGGTGCACGGCGAGGGCTATTGCATGAAGGGCGAGCCTGCCACGCTGAGCATTGAGCTCACGGCCGAGGCGAGCAAACATTTTACTTTTAAGGGCTGGTACGACGCCAAGACGGACCTGCTTTTGGGCACCGACCCCAGCTACCTCGAGTTTTATCCCAAGGACGTGGAATGCACCGTGCGCGCGGTGTTTGAGGAAAACACGTATACCGTGACGGCGAAGGCAAAAAAGACCTTTGTGGAGCGCGGTACGGTTGAGATCGAGGGCCACCCGGGGGCGTCTTCTGTTACCTGCGGATACGGCGATACGGTGATGCTCAAGGCAAAGGCCAACGACGGCTATCGTTTTGACCATTGGAAGGACGGCTCCGGTAAGGAGTACGAATCTGCCGAGCTAGTCGTTAAGGTCACCAAGAGCGATACCTATACCGCGATCTTTACCGACTCAAAGCCCGAGGTCATGGTCACGGCCGATTCGTGGCTCGGCGGTACCGTGACGTGCAATGGGGCCGTGGTGAAGCCTACGACCGATACGTTCAAATTAGGGGAGACCCTTCATCTGACGGCCAAGACCCATCCTGGCTTTTTGTTCTGGGGTTGGTACGTCAATGGCCACCTGAAGAGCCTTAAGCACGAGACCACGTTGGTTGCCAAAGCTCGCGGCAAAACCGGGCACTGCGTCATTACCGCGGCCTTTGTGCCTATCGATACCGTCTGCGTGCCCCTCGCCGATCCCGCGGAGGGCGGCACCGTCAAGGCGAGCCGAATCCTTGCCGACCGCGGCGCGGAGGTTGCCCTGAAGGCGACGCCCAACCCCGGTTACGTCTTTACGGGCTGGTATACGGCCGGCGGCACGTTTGAGTCTGCCGATGCGGAGTTCACCTGCCACCAGGAGCGCAGCCATGTGCACGTCGCTCGCTTTATGGCAAAAAGCTATGAAGTCGACGCCACGACGGTAGTCGATTCCGGCACCGGTTCGCTGGTCGAATCGAGTGCCGCCGGCTGGGTTGAGGGCGCAGGTACCGTTGAGGCGGAGCATGCCGTCACGCTGACCGCGCATGCGCTTTCTGGCTATGCGTTTGAGTATTGGGCCGATGCTTCGGGCGCCGTGGTAAGCCGTGACAGAACTTATCACGTGGTGCCGACGTCTGACACGACGCTCCAGGCCGTGTTCTCGGCAAAGCAATATACGGTGGACGTCTCGTGTGAAGAGAGCATGGGCATGGTCGAGGGCGCGGGGACGTATGCCGCCGGACAGGTCGCAACCGTGCGTGCGGTCGCCGCCGAGGATACGTCTTTTGTGGGCTGGTTCCAGAATGGCACGTGCGTGAGCTCCAAGAAAACCTATCGATTCACCGTGCGTGAGGACACGTCGCTCTATGCCGTCTTTGCGTCGGGTTCGTATGTCGTGCATACCGTTGCTTCGCCTGCCGAGGGCGGAGCCGTGAGCGGCTTTGGTGGCTATGAGGCTGACGACCGTGCGACGCTTCGCGCGATCGCCAACACTGGGTATTCGTTTGCGGGCTGGACGGACGGCAAGGGCGAGACAGTCAGCGAGAACGCCGACTATACCGTTAAGGTTACGGGCGACGCTACCTACACGGCGACCTTTGCGCCTAAGTCCTATCAGGTCGTTTTGAGCGCAAGTGACGATGGCGTGGGCACCCTGAGCGGCGAGGGCTCCTATCAATTCGGTGATACGGTCGAACTCAACGCTACGCCTATGGGAGCCAAACGTTTTGTCGGCTGGTATGTCCTGGATGCCGAGGGCAACAAGTCGCTGCTGAGCTGCGACGCCCATTGTTGGGTTAAGCTCGACAAGGATATGGTCGAGGGGCTTGAGGACGATACGCTGGAGCTCCAGGCCGTGTTTGCCGATCCGTACGAGGTGACCGTTACGGGCGAGGTCGTGGTGAAGGACAAGGCATCGAACAGGGGCTGCCGCGTTACGGGCAGCGGTAGCTTTGCCGTGGGCGATCAGGTGGAACTGACCGCTGCTGCCGGTATGGGCTATCGCTTTGTGGGCTGGAGCACCGATAAAGAGGGCTCCTCGATTGTCGAGACCGCGACGACCCTCGATGTGACCGCCACGCAGGACATAACGTACTACGCGCAGTTCGAATCCGATGGACAAGTGACCATTACCGTCACCGGCTCGTCCATCTTCCGCGGTACGGCCCTTCTGGTCGACGGCATTCCTGCCGGTAGCAGGTCCTACGACAGGGGCGACATGTTTATGGCGATCGCGATCCCGTGGAAGAAGTACCACTTCTCGCATTGGGTCGACGATGCGGGTGTCACGGTGAGCTACAGCGCGTTCTATATCGGTACCGCAAAGGAGAATAAGCAGCTTACGGCCGTGTTCTATGAGACGGGCTGCGATGTTCAGGTCGCTACGTATCCCAAGGACGCGGGCTTTAGCATGGTTGCGCTTGGCACCGGCGGCTCCTACCACTCCGCGGCGATTATGTTTACCGTGCCGCACGAGGGTTGGAAGTTTAAATACTGGGTCGATGAGAACGGCATACCCGTTGGCTTTACGCCGGTCATTAACCGCGTAGTGTTTGGCAACCGTACTTTTACGGCCGTTTATGAGCGGGCGTCGATGACGGTTACGGCGGTGGATTCACGTCAGGGCGGCCACGTCGAGGGTTCGTCTGCGCACGAGTCGCTGGGCTATGCCGTGACAAACGAGGTAGAAAACGGCGAGTCGATGACGTTGACTGCCGTTCCCGATGCGGGGTATATGTTCGATGGGTGGTATACGCGTAACGAAGACGGTTCGTTGGGCGACGTACCGCTGAGCACGGATGCTACCTGGACGTTTGTCCCCGAGGACAATATGACCGTCGAGGCGCGCTTTGCGGAGGCGCCCAAGTACAAGGTGACGGCCCGAGCGGTCAACGGATCGGTTGATCCGGAGTCTGCTTTGGTCGCCACGGATGGCAAGGTGACGCTTTCGGCGACGCCCGATGAGGGCTGCTATCTGACGCGCGTGACCGTTGCCGAAGAGGCCGGTGATGACGGTTCGGCCGGCAATGCCTATGACCTTGATATTTCTGACTACAAGGGTGGGGCGTACGAGGTCACACTGAGTGGCGTGAGTGCTCCGCAGCAGGTCACGTTTGAATTCGTGAAGGCTGCGGCTCCGGAGGTACTCGCTCAGCCGCAGGATGCGAGTGCTTACGAGGGCGATCCGGTTGAGCTTTCGGTCGTCGCCGAGGCGGGGCGCAACGTTCGCGTCCATGCGGCCGTGTCTTCTGGATCCGCTGCAGACGTCAAGCTGAGCTACCAGTGGTATCGCGTGTCTGACGATGGCGGCAAGGCGGTGGCGCTGAAGAGCGAGACGGGGGAGACTCTTTCGATCGCCCAGCTCGACAGCGACGGCGAAGGCGAGTACTTCTGCCGCATTACGCAGAAATACCTGGGCACGGTGACAAGGACGGATACCGAACATGCGAAGGTAACCATCGTGCCCCGAGAAGCACTTGTGTTTAACGGGCGCGTGCTGCCGGCGGCGACCGCTCACGATGAGTACCGTGCAGAGATTGCCGGCGCTACGGGCGGCAAGGCACCGTATGCGTACAACTTGGATGATGCTGAGGTTCCTGAGGGCATGCAGCTGACGCTGGCAGATGACGGACCGGGCGCCTTGGTGCTCTCGGGCGTGCCTGCGGCTACGGGCGTGCGTCGCTTCAAGATTAGGTGCACCGATGACCTGGGCAACAAGCGCGATGCGCACTTCGCGCTGCTCGTGAAAGCGAAGGAAGCCTCGTTTGCATTTGAGGGCCAGACCTTTACCTACAACGCGACGGCGCAGGCACCGGAGCTTTCGGGCGTGCCCGAGGGTTGCGAGGACGATGTCAAACTGACCTATGTTGGCACGGGCGACACACATTACTCGTCGGATCAGGCGCCGGTGGATGCCGGCACGTATCGTGCGGTGGCGACGCTCGACGCCAAGGGATATGTTGGTAATTCCTCCTGTGACTTCACGATCGAGAAGGCCCCGGTCGATATTTCGATCGAGACGTCTGATGTGACATACGATGGCGCACGACACGTTGCGGCGGTTGCGGTTGCCGGTCTTGATACGTCTGCCTATTCCGTTGCCTATCGCGGTATAGATGGAACGTCCTATGGTCCGACGGCGCTGGAGCCGTGCGACAGTGGCAACTACCGCGTCACGGTTACGGTGACTGACCCCAACTATCAGGGTAAAAAGTCCGCCGAGTTCTCGATTGCAAAGGCAAGCCAGGTTATTACGGGAACGACGAGCTATTCGGGTGTTTACGGTGGAGACCTCATTGTGTTTAACAACGTTGCCCAGACTCCTGTGAGCTTTGAGCTGGTTGATTCCGATGACGATGCGAGCCCGGTTTCGATTAAGGGACGCTGCGCGACGGTGAAGGCCGCCGGTACGGCACGTGTTGTCGCCCGTGCCAAGGCGTCTCGAAACTATCTTGCCGCCGAGGACGTCGAGTTGACGGTTTCCGTTGCACCTGCCCAGTTGCTGGTGAAGGTCGACGATGCCGAGCGCTTTGAGGGCCAGGAAAATCCCGAGTTTACTTCCAGCTTGGTGAGCCGTTGCGACACCTCGGACGTAAAGGTCACGTACTTCTGCTCGGCGAATAAGAAATCGCCGGCGGGTGAGTACCAGATCGACGCAGCGGTCGCCGATCCGAACTTCGATGTCGCGGTCAAGCCCGGAACGCTGACGGTGAAGAAGAAGCCCGAGCACTACAAGGTGACGGGGAAGGCAGTCAACGGTTCGGTCGACAATGCTTCGGTTTCGGTCGTTGAGGGCGGGGATGCAACCCTCTCGGCGACGCCCGACGAGGGCTGCTACCTCGAGCGCGTGACGGTCGTGCAGGCCGGCTCGGATGCGACCGTTGACCTCGACATTTCTGATTACAAGGGCGGGGCGTACGAGGTCACGTTGAGCGATATCACCGCATCGCAGGAGGTCACGTTCGAGTTTGTGAAGGCGGACGCTCCGCGTGTGGTCGCGCAGCCGCAGGACGTGAGCGTCCACGAGGGCGATGCCGTCGCGCTCTCGGTCGCTGCCGAGGCAGGCAAGAACGTCGCCGACCACGCGGCCTCGTCCACGGGTTGCGTTGCCGAGGTTGAGCTTTCCTACCAGTGGTTCCGCATGGCGAATGGCAAGGCTGTGGCGCTCGATGGCGAGACGGGGGAGACGCTCTCGCTCGCGGATCTCGATGACGAGAAAGCCGGCGAGTACTTCTGCCGCATCACTCAACGCTACCTTGGTGCTGAGAAGCAGGCGGACAGTGATTGTGCTTCCGTCTCCGTCGTTGCCTGGGACACCCTTGTGTTCAACGGCGACCTGCTACCGGCAGCGAGTGCGCACGGCACGTACATCGCTACGATTGCCGGGGCCGCGGGCGGCAAGGCTCCGTACGAGTACGCATGGGATGAGACGAAGCTCCCCGACGGGCTCAAGCTTTCCCGTACACCGGGCGGTCTGACGCTCTCGGGCATCCCGTCCAAGACGGGCGTTTCCGCCTTTGATATCACGTGCACGGATGCTCGTGGCGAGGCCACGACCGCCCGCTTTGCGCTCGTTGTCCAGGCAAAGCACGTAATACTTACGTTTACGGATGGCGACTATACCTTTAATGGCGCACCGCAGACGCCTGAAGTTTCCGGTGCCCCTAAGGTTTGCAAGGGCGACCTTAGGGTCTGGTACTTCGGTACCGGAAGCACGCAATATTCCTCGACGGAGGCCCCGACCGATGCCGGCACGTACCGCGCTGTCGCCACGCTGCGCAGCCACGGCTACATCGGTGCCGCTGCCTGCCAGTTCGAGATCGCTCCGGCAAAGCTCAAGGTGAAGGTTGACGACGCCGAGCGCTTCGAGGGAGAGGCGAACCCAGCGTTTACCTCGAGCCTGGAGAGTGCGGTTGACACTTCGCGTGTGAAGGTCGAGTACTCCTGCGATGCCGATGAGAGCTCTCCTGCTGGCGAGTACCAGATCGGCGCGACGGTCGCCGACCCGAACTTCGATGTCGAGGTCGTGCCCGGAACGCTGACGGTGAAAAAGAAGCAGGAGCCCGTCAATCCCAACCCGGTGGTTCCGGACCCGGACAATCCGGATAACCCCGAGCCCGATAACCCGGACAAGCCAGAGCGCTTTGAGGTGACGGCAGAGGCGGTCAACGGTTCGGTTGACAACGCTTCCGTCACCGTTGATGCGGGCGGAGATGTGACGCTCTCGGCGATGCCCGACGAGGGATGCTACCTCGAGCGAGTGACGGTCACGGAAGCCGGCTCGGACAAGGCCGTCAATCTCGATATCTCCGACTATGAGGGTGGAGCGTACGAGGTCACGCTGAGTGGCGTCACCGCGTCGCAGGAGGTCACATTCGAGTTCGTGAAGGCGGACGCTCCGAAGATGATCGCCCAGCCGCAGGATGCGAGCGCCCACGAGGGCGATGCTGCCGTGCTCTCGGTTGCTGCCGAGGCGGGCAAGGGCGTCCTCGACCACGCGTCCTCGTCCACGGGTTCCGCCGCCGATGTCGAACTTTCCTATCAATGGTTCCACATGGTGGGCGGCGAGGCCGTGGCGCTCGAGGGCGAGACGGGGGAGTCGCTCCTCATAGAGTGTCTCGATGACGATTGCGCTGGCGAGTACTTCTGCCGCGTCACTCAGCGCTATCTCGGCACCGAGGCGCAGGCGGACAGCGATCGCGCCGTCGTTTCCGTTGTGCCCCGGGATGCCCTCGTGTTCAACGGCGGTCTGCTGCCGGTCTCACGTGCGCATAGCACGTATCGCGCGACGATTTCGGGTGCCGCGGGTGGCGAAGCTCCGTACGAGTACACGTGGGACGACGCTAAGCTCCCCGACGGGTTTAAGCTCACCCGCACGGCGGGCGGTCTGACGCTCTCGGGCACCCCGTCCAAGGCCGGGGTGTCTACCTTTGACATCACGTGCAAGGACGCTCATGGCAAGACCGTGACCGCGCACTTCATTCTGGTCGTTCAGGCGAAGCGGGTCGAGCTTGCATTTGAGGGCGGCAACTTCGTCTATAGCGGTGATGCTCAATCGCCTAAGATCACGGGGGTTCCCAAGGTCTGCGAAGGTGACCTGAGGGTCGGGTATTACGGGACGGGCGGCACGCACTATTCGTCGAGCGAGGCCCCGACCGATGCCGGCACGTATCGCGCCGTTGCCACGCTGCGAAGCAACGGGTATATCGGCGCCGCCTCGCGCAAGTTCAGGATTGCGCCGGCGAAGCTTAAGGTAAAAGTCGACGATGTTGAACGCTTCGAGGGAGAGATGAATCCCGCCTTTACCTCGAGCCTAAAGAGCTCGGCTGATACCTCGGGCGTGAAGGTTGAGTACTCCAGCGTCGCCGATGAGAGTTCCCCGGCGGGCGAGTACCAGATCGGGGCGACGGTCGCCGACCCGAACTTCGATGTCACGGTTGAGCCCGGTACGCTGACGGTGAAGAAGAAGCAGGAGCCTGTCGACCCGGACCCGGTGGTTCCCGATCCGGACAAGCCCGATGGACCCGATCCGGACAAGCCGGACCCGGACAAGCCCGAGCCTGACCAGCCTGATCCGGGCAAGCCTGGGCCCGACAAACCGGAGCCTGATCAGCCGGACAAGCCGGACCCGGATAACCCGGATAAGCCTGAGCCTGACAACCCGAGCAAGCCAGAGCCGGAAAAGCCCGGAACGCCCGATTCCGACCAGCCGGATTCAAAGGATCCGACAAAACCCGGTAGTTCGGATGACTCCGCAGCTGATAAGGCAAAGGCATCGGGCGCGGAAAACTCCGGCAAGAAGGAATCTTCCAAGTCGAGCGCTCAGCAGCTCGCCGACATGGGCGATCGTGCGCCATTGGCCGTCGCCGTCGCTGCAGGCGCCGCTGCGCTTGTCGCGCTGGGGCTCGAGCTGCTGCGTCGCCGTCGCTCGGACGCGTAACGGCTCAAAAGGGGCAGCTAGATTGAAGCTTTGCGCGATTTAGTCTGCTAAAGCGTATATACTTGCGGGACGGGTCTTTTGCCCGTCCCGTTTTTGTTTTGACTCGAAAGGTGGTCCCATGGCTTCATCCGCTCCGCGCGGTCTGCGCTCCGACCATGTCGTCACCGTCGGCATCGCCCTGTTCTCGATGCTCTTTGGTGCCGGTAACCTTATTATTCCGCCGCTGTTGGCGCTGCAGGCAGGTTCTGCCACGCCGGTCGCCATGCTTGGCTTTCTCGTTGCCGCCATCGGCCTGCCCGTCATGGGCTTTATCGCCGTGGCGCTTGCCGGAACGGCGCGCGAGCTTGCTGGCCGCGTGCACCCCAAGTTTGGCGAGTTCTTTGTCGCGGCGGTGTATCTGGCTATCGGCCCGTGCCTGGCCATTCCGCGCACGAGCTCCACGGCCTTCGAGATGCTGGTGCCGCTGCTGCCCGAGGGCGTCTCGCTCGGCACGGCTCGCCTGGTGTTTGCCGTCGGCTTCTTTGTTGTCGCGTTTGCGCTCACGCTGCGCCCGGGCGTCATCACACGCGTGCTCGGCCGCATTACGGGCCCCGCGCTCATTGCCCTTATCGTATTGGTCGTGGGTGCCGCCATGGTCTCGCCGCTGGGCCCCGCCGCCGCGCCGCAGGCTCCCTATGATGCCGGTGCTGCCGTGCAGGGCTTTTTGACCGGCTACCAGACCATGGACCTGCTCGCGTCGCTCGCCTTTGGCATCATCATCGCCGAGACCATCCACGAGCTGGGCGTTACCGATGACAAGCGCGTGGCCTTCGAGATTTCGCGCTCCGGCGTGATCGCCGGCGTGCTCATGGCCATCATCTACTGCGGCTTGGGCCTTGCCGGTATGCAGCTCGGCACCGTGATGCCCGACGCTACCAACGGCGCCGCCATCCTCGCCCGTTCGGCCTCCATGCATTTTGGGCTTGCCGGCACGGTCGTGGTCTTCGCCATCTTCTTCCTCGCCTGCATGAACGTGTGCATCGGCCTCATCAGCTGCTGCTCGCGTTACTTCTGCGAGACGTATGTGGTCGAAGGGGGAGCGGAGGCCTCTGAGGAGGCCATGCGCCGTCCCTTTGCGGTTCTCGCCTTTGTGTTCGCAGCGTTTTCGTGCGTGCTCTCCAACGTGGGCCTCGACGTGATTCTTATGTTCTCGGTGCCTATGCTCAACGCCTTGTATCCCGTTGCCATTGTGCTGGTACTTATGGGCCTGGCGCATGGTTTTTGCGACGCGCATCCGCAGGTGTGGGTCTGGGTCGGCGGCGTGGTTGCTGTGCAGAGTGTGATCACCTCGGTCCGCGATGCGTTCTTTGCGGGCGCGTGGCTACCGTTCGATGCGCTGCCGCTGGCAGATATCGGTGCTGCGTGGGCACCGGTTGCCGTGGTTGCCTTTGTGATCGGTCTGCTCCATAGCCAGTTTGTCGCACATTCGAGGAGCTAGGGTATCAATGCTTGCACAGGCGGGGAGTCTCCCCTATAATTTCCTTCGCTTTGGGACACGCAAGGTTTAGACCTTAGCTGCTCAACACCTTCGGGACGTGGCGCAGTTTGGTAGCGCGCCTGCTTTGGGAGCAGGATGTCGCAGGTTCAAATCCTGTCGTCCCGACCATATCTTGCGGGCGTAGTTCAATGGTAGAACCCCAGCCTTCCAAGCTGATGACGCGGGTTCGATTCCCGTCGCCCGCTCCATAAGAATTGTTTTAACGGCTTTGGTTTCCTTTGGGGATCAGAGCTGTTTTCGTTTACGCGCCGGGCGACGGGAATCGAACCCGCTCCGCGCCCACCTAAGTTGCGGTTAAATACGGACTGTCTTTTGGCTTTTGCGGGCCCATTAAAGGCCGGGGTAGCTAATTTGGAGCGGGCTTTTTGACTGCTCTAGCGATCGGCTGGGAAATGTGGTCAAAAAAGCCCTGCCCCAAAATGACTGGTCTGGTGTTGAGCCACGAAAGCGGCCCATCTACTACGTTTGGCCTGCAGGGGACGACCATAGCAGCAGTTTCGGAAAATCGGCAAGCCGTCTACCAGCTGTTTTGATATTTCGGATTTCTGTATGGTCGAGGGTAATCGGTTAAACGTAGTAGATAGGCCCATTTTGTGGCGAACAGTAGGATTCGCGGTCCAAGGCTGCCAGTTTCGGATGGCCAACCTGGAAGTTGCGGTGAATTAATTTCTGAAAAGCGCGAATAAGCCTAATCTAGGAACTATTTCACCGCAACTTAGGTGAGCATGGGGTTAGCTGCGGGGGCGGTGGCGGAGCTTGTCGATGGTGGAGTCGATGCTGCGGCTGCGGGCTTCGGCTGCGGTTTGGCGCTTGCGGCGGTAATCGATCATGCCTTGGATGATGGGCTTGCCAAAGCTCACGACATCATCGTTGTAGATGGCTGTTCGGGCTGCGAGGAGGCAGTCGGTAAAGTCCATATGGGTCTTGCCAAAGAGTTTGACGGCAAGGGCGACAACGGTGGACTCGTCGACCATGACGTCATCGAGCAGCCTTTTCATGGCCGCAGCAATCTCAACGCGTGGAACCTTATAGACGTCGCGCAGCGTGACCACGACGCGCGTGATGATCTCGGGGTAGACGCGAGCGGTGCGCGTGGCGATGACCTTGGCGGCGCGCGGCGACAGGACCTCGTCGTCGTCGAGCAGATAGCGCAGGATGACGGTCTCGTCGATGATGGTGCTACTCATGGATATCTACTTCCTCGGGACCCAAAATCGAATCGTCGCTTTCTGTAGCAAGGTATTCAATCCAGGCATTGCGCTCCTTGGAGCGGCGATTGGGGTCCCCATATGCTTTGAGCGATCCATAGGCGGCGGTGCCGTCCTTTGAGCGCACGGCGACCGGCTGAAAGGGGAGCTTGCGCATCAAAATGCTCTGCGCGACAAATAGACGGACAGCCTCGGCGAGCGATGTGCCCATGGCGTCGTAGAGACGCTCGGCATGCTGCTTGTCTTCCTCGCGAATGCGCACCTGCAGGATGGCTCGTTTTTGAGTCGATGACATCACTGGCCTCCCTTAATGAGCGTGCAATATGAATAGTCAAATACAGCTTCGGCTAGTAATTGCCAATCTTATAACAACTACTTTATTGCACTCGAGTAATTGAGTGTGAACATTATTACAAACGTACTACATCCTTCAGAAGCGAGCGTGAAATCTTTGTTGGGCGTACGCGTGTAATACACTCGCTTTTATATCCTATTGAGAATAATCCTAACCAGCCCAAACCCCTGCAATACACTCGTAATGCAGGGCCTATGCTCAAGTTTACCCCCTGCAACTGCGTATATTTAACCTGTATACCGTTGGAGATATTCTACCGAGTGCCTGTTTCGCCGCATGCTCTCGATACGCCGATGCCGGACCACGGGCGGTCCGGTGCAACGTCGACAGGGTCTCTCCGGCATGGGATTCAGGAGGGAGTGAACAACATGGGCAATAAACGAGTCGTAGCCGATTCCTCACGCTGCATTGGGTGCCAAACCTGCATGGCGGCGTGCATCGAGGCGCACGACATCCCCGGCAACATCGCCGCGCCGCGCCTGCGCGTGACGCGTACGTACGAGATCTCCGCACCGGTGGCTTGCCATCACTGCGAGGATGCCCCGTGCGCTAAGGCCTGCCCCACGGGCGCCTTGTTCTTTGATCCAAAGAACCATCGCATCGGCGTCAACGAGGACAACTGCATCGGCTGCAAGAGCTGCGTCATGGCCTGCCCCTTTGGCGCCGTGAGCGTGGCGACCACGCAGGTCCCCGTCTTGATGGGCGACGTGCGCGTGGGTTCGCAGACTAAGAGCTTCGTGCTCAAGTGCGACCTGTGCGTGGACCGTCCCGGCGGTCCGGCGTGTGCCGAGGCGTGCCCGACTAAGGGCCTCACCCTGGTAGACGAGGAGCGCCTGGCGGAGCTGACCGCCGAGCGTGCCCGCGCCACCATCGAAAACGAGGCGTAGACGGGCGGCCATACAGGCCCGACGATTGTCAAATACGTACCGATTAATCGGTAGCAGAGAAAGGAAGGAGGGTGTCATGGAGAAGCATAAAGTGATCTGCCCGTATTGCGGCGCCGGTTGCCAGTTTAACCTCCTGGTTCAAAACGGCCAGGTCGTGGGTACCGAACCGCTCAACGGCATCACCAATCAGGGCGAGCTGTGCCTTAAGGGCATGAGCGGCTACGACTTCATCAACGACACCAAGATCTTGACTCCTCGCGTACTGCACCCGATGATCCGCCGCACCAAGGGCGCGGATCTTGAGCGCGTAAGCTGGGACGAGGCACTGGATTTCACCGCATCTAAGATGCAGGCCATAATTGACGAATATGGTCCTAACGCTGTCATGACCACCGGCTCTTCGCGAGGCGGCGGCAATGAGGCGAACTACGTCATGCAGAAGTTTACGCGTGCGTGCATCGGCACCCACAGCGTGGACAACTGCGCCCGTACTTGACACGGCCCTACTGTCCTCGGTCTGATGGACACGGTTGGTTCAGGTTGCATGTCATGCTCCATCCCCGGTATGGAGGATGCGGGCTGCATTTTCCTCTTCGGCTATAACCCTGCCGATTCGCACCCCATCGTCGCAAGGCGTATCGTGCGAGCCAAAGAAAAGGGTTGCAAGATCATCGTCGCCGACCCGCGCCATATCGAAACTGCGCGTATCGCCGATCTCTACCTTCCGATCAAGAACGGTTGCAATGTTGCGTTCCTCAACGCCTTTGCCAACTGTCTGGTCAACGATGGCCTCTACGACAAGGAATTCGTCGCCGAGCACACGAACGGCTTTGACGAGTGGTGGGAGACCATCAAGAACTACACTCCCGAATCCGTACAGGACATCACGGGTGTCGATCCCGCGCTGATCCACCAAGCTGCCGAGATGTACGCCACGGCGAAGCCTTCTGCCATCATTGGCTGGGGCATGGGCGTATGCCAGCAGAAGCAGAACCTGAAGACAGTGCACACCATCGCCTCCATCGCCTGCGTTGCCGGCCAGATCGGCAAACCCAATTCCGGCCTCGCGCCCGTGCGCGGTCAGAATAACGTCCAGGGCTCCTGCGATATGGGCATGCTGCCCAACCTGTACCCTGGCTACCAGAAAGTCACCGACCCCGCCGTTCGCGCCAAGTTTGCCAAGGCTTGGGGCGTGCCCGAGGAAAAGCTCCCGCTCGAGGAGGGCTACAAGCTCACCGACCTGGGCCACCTGGTCGACGAGGGCAAGGTGCACTGCTTCTACAACTACGGCGAGGACCCGGTGCAGACCGAGCCCGATTCGGCCGGAATGCGCAAGACGCTCTCCGAGCTGGATCTGTTCATTTGCCAGGACATCTTTATGACGCAGACGACTATGCTCGCCGACGTCATCCTGCCTGCTACCTCTTGGGGCGAGCACGAGGGTGTCTTTACCGCATCCGACCGTAGCTTCCAGCACTTTGACGCGGCCGTTCCGCCCAAGGGCGAGTGCCGCCACGACTGGGAGATCTTCGCGGACCTGTCCACGCGCATGGGCTACCCCATGCACTACGACAACACCGAGCAGATCTGGAACGAGTGCATTAGCCTGTGCCCCAACTTTGTGGGCGCAACCTACGAGAAGATGGCTCCCGAGGGCGGTTACGCCCAGTGGCCGGTCAAGAGCACCGATGTGAACGACCACGGTACGCCCGACATGTTCGCTGGTGGCAAGTTCACCACCAAGGACGGCCGCGCCAACCTGATGGCGCACGACTGGGAGGCGCCCTCCGAGCTTCCCGACGATGAGTACCCGCTCATCCTGTGCACCGTCCGTGAGGTCGGCCACTACAGCTGCCGCTCGATGACTGGCAACTGCAAGACGCTGGCGCTGCTCGCCGACGAGCCCGGCTTTGTCCGCATGAATCCCGCGGACGCCCAGGCGCGTGGTATCAAGAACGGCGACATCGTCTCGATTCACAGCCGCCGCGGCCAGGTATACAGCCGCGCCGACGTGAACGACCGCATCAACAAGGGCACGGTCTATATGACCTACCAGTGGTGGATCGGTAAGTGCAACGAGCTGACCATGCACAAGGTCGACCCGGTCTCGCATACGCCCGAGGACAAGTTCTCCGCCTGCCAGGTCGACGCCATTGCCGACCAGGTCTGGGCCGAGGGCGAAGTCGAGCGTCAGTACACCGAGCTCAAGCAGGCTCTGGTCGACGCCGCTGCTCCCCAGGACGTTGAGCCCGGTGCCGCCAAGTTCGACGACGAGACGCACGTGAATCAAATCGTGTAGTCCCGTTCTCGTTGGCTTTTTGGGCCGGGCGTCCCGCACGTTCGGGAGCCCGGCCCGTTATTTTGAAAGGAAGTGGGGATGAACCGCTTCATCGACATCAACCCGGAGAGGTGCATCGGCTGCGGAACATGCCAGTCCGCCTGTGCCGACGCCCACCGGATGCAGGGTCTTCAGGATACGCCGCGCCTGGCGCTCGTGAAGATCGGCGGTATTTCGGCCGCCCTTGCCTGCCACCATTGCGAGGGTGCCCCCTGCGCCGAGGTTTGCCCGGTGAATGCCATCGAGCACGATGGCGACCGCATCCGCGTCAAGGAGCAGGAGTGCATTGGGTGCAGGCTGTGCGCCATCGCGTGCCCCTTCGGAGCCATCCATCCCGATGGCACGTCTATCGCCGGTGTCGCAGGCATGTGCGACCCGACGCCTTCGTATCCTAAGTCCCTGAGCAGCCTGCTTACGTGGGCTCCTGGCCAGTACACCTGCGCCGTTAAGTGCGACCTGTGCGCCTTCGATCCGGACGGCCCGCATTGTGTGGCGGCGTGCCCCACCAAGGCGCTGACCGTCATGGGCGGCGCGGCCGATCGCGAGCTCGACGAGGCCAAGCGCCTGCGCTCGATCGAAAACGGCCCGACTGTCGACGTTACCGCCGTGGCCCAGGGCCTGTCCGAGAAAGCAGAAGGGAGCGTAAACAATGGATAGCATGACGCTGTTTATCGCATCGCTTGCCGTCTCGTGCATCGGTGCGCTCGCCTCGGTTCTGCTGATCAAAGCCGATAACGCCGCCAAGACCGCCGGCTGCCTTATCGGCGCCGTCGCCGCGGTGCTTTCGTTTGTGGCCGGTATCCAGGCCGTGCTGGGCGATGTCACGTCGGTCGACACCATCGTGTTCTTCCCGTTTGCCCATTTCCAGCTGCTGCTCAATCAGCTGTCCGGCCTGTTCGTGGCGCTCATCTCGGTGCTCGCGTTTGCCGGTTCGATCTACGGTCTCAACTACTTTGATGAGTACCCGGGCAAAAAGGGCCGCGCCGGCTTCTTCTTTAACACCTTCGTGGCGTCCATGATGCTCGTCATCACCGCCGACAACGTGTTTTGGTTCCTGGTCGCCTTTGAGCTCATGTCGCTGACCTCGTACTTCCTGGTCGTGATCGAGGAGAACGAGAACTCCATCCATGGCGGTTGGCTCTACTTTGTGATCGCGCACGTGGGCTTCGTGCTCATCATGGCGAGCTTCCTCACCATGACCAACTTCGCCGGTGGCTCGTTTGCCTTTGCGGATTTCCGCGCCACGCAGTTTAGCCCCGCGGTCGCATCCGTGTGCTTCGTGCTTGCCTTCTTTGGCTTTGGCGCCAAGGCCGGTATCATCCCGCTGCACGGCTGGCTGCCCAAGGCTCATCCTGAGGCACCGTCCAACGTGAGTGCCCTTATGTCCGGTGGCATGATCAAGATCGGTATCTTCGGCATCCTCAAGGTTGGTCTCGACCTGCTCTCCGCCTCGGGCGTTCAGGTCTGGTGGGGCCTTATGGTCATGGTCTTCGGTGCGATCTCGTCGGTCCTCGGCGTGGCTTTCGCCCTGCAGGAGCATGACATCAAGCGCCTTCTGGCCTATCACTCCGTCGAGAACATCGGCATCATTCTGCTCGGCGTCGGCGCCTCCATGGCCGCCATGGCGCTCAATTCGGTCGGCATCGCCGTCCTGGCTCTGATGGCCGCCCTCTACCACACGTTTAACCACGCGATGTTTAAGGGTGAGCTGTTCTTGGGCGCCGGTGCGCTGCTGTACTCCACGGGTACGCGCAATATGGAGAAGATGGGCGGTCTGTTCCGTCGTATGCCGGCAACGGCCATCTGCTTCCTCGTTGGCGCGCTTGCCATCTCGGCCATCCCGCCCTTCAACGGCTTTGTGTCCGAGTGGTTTACCTATCAGTCGCTGTTTAATGCCGCCATGCAGGGTGACAAGGCCGTCATGATCGTGGCCGTGTTCGCTGCCGTCGCGCTTGCCATTACCGGCGCGCTGGCTGTCACGTGCTTCGTCAAGGCCTACGGCGTCTCCTTTGCCTCCGCGCCCCGCTCCGAGGCCGCGGCCAATGCCAAGGAGGTTCCCGCCCCCATGGTGTTTGCGCAGGGCCTGCTCGCGGCCATCTGCGTCGTGCTGGGCATTGGCGCTCCCGTG
Source organism: uncultured Collinsella sp. (assembly GCA_937925265.1). Taxonomy (GTDB): domain Bacteria; phylum Actinomycetota; class Coriobacteriia; order Coriobacteriales; family Coriobacteriaceae; genus Collinsella. Next base: position 58,439 of record CALEXE010000126.1, read on the forward strand.
ATCGCGCCCGTGCTGGTCGATGTCGCCGCGTCCGTGCTGCATCCGTACGGTGGCGTGTTTGCCGCCGAGGGCATGGAGCTCATGAACCAGTACTCCGGCGCTGCCACCTCCACGCCCGCGATCGCTATTGCGCTCGTGGTGCTCGTCGGTCTTGCCTGCGGCTATCGCAAGCTCAAGACCGTCGGCAAGGTGCAGAAGTCCCAGCCGTGGGCATGCGGCTATGCTCCCAACGAGCATATGCCCGTCGTGGCCACGACCTTTGCCTCCGAGGTGTCCTGGTTTATGCAGCCGCTCTACACGCTGCGCGACCGCTGCACGGCCGTCTGCTGGTCCATCGCACACTTCTTCGAGAAGCTCACCGGTGTGGCCGAGGCTGTGGAGCCCGTACCCGACAAGGTTCTCGTCGATGCCCCGCATAAGGGTGTCGAGAAGCTCGCCGACCTCGCGACTAAGCTCGAGGGCGGCAACTACAGCATCTATATCTGCTACATCGTCGCGGCACTCGTGGTGTTCCTCGTGCTCGCCGTGCAAATGGGTTAAGGAGGGGAGAGCATGAACAACATCGTACTTGCCGTTCTGCAGGGCGTGGTCGTCATGGCCGTCGCACCGTTCTTCTCCGGTCTCGGCCGCGTGATCCGCGCCAAGATGCACAACCGTCGCGGCCCCAGCATCATGCAGGACTACCGCGACCTGGCCAAGCTCTTTGCGCGCCCCGAGTCCCAGAGCGAGGATGCGAGCTTTGCGCTGCGCATTATGCCGCCGCTGTTCTTCGCCGTCGCCTTTATGCTCGCGATGGGCCTGCCGCTCTTTACGGCGCAAAGCCCCATCCCGGTCTTTGGTGACGCCATCACTATCATGTACAGCCTGGCGCTCGCCCGCTTCTTCTTCGCCCTTTGCGGTGTGGATTCGTCCAACGCCTACGCCGGTATCGGCGGCGTCCGCGAGCTGCTCATGAGCGTGCTCATCGAGCCGTCCATGCTGCTGGCACTGTTTGCTGCCGCCCTGGTGTGCGGCTCCACCGACATCGCCACCATGGGTCAGCACATCATGACGGGCGCCGTCGACGCGCCGGTCGCCGTGATCCTCGCCGGCATCGCCTTTGCGATCGCCTGCTATATGGAGCTCGGCAAGCTGCCGTTTGATCAGGCCGAGGCCGAGCAGGAGCTTCAGGAAGGTCCGCTCGCCGAGCTATCCGGACCGTCGCTTGCGATGGCCAAGCTCGCCATGTCCATGAAGCAGGTTCTGGTCGTCGCCTGGTTCTGCGCGATCTTCGTCCCCTGGGGCGAGCCCGCGACCGTGGGTGCTGCCGCCGTTCTGGGCGCGGTCATCTTCCTGGTGAAGTGCCTGATCGACTTTGTCGTGTGCGGCGTGATCGAGAACTCCTGCTCGCGCTCGCGTTTTAAAGTGCTCGGCAATCAGACCTGGGCCGTCGTGGGCATCGCCGTTCTGGCGTTTGTCTTCGTGGTCGTCGGCGTGTAGGAGAAGGGAGAAACAATGTCATTTGCAGTCAGTCTGTCCCTTCTCGGCTTGGTCGCTATCGCGGCCCCGATGGTGGCCTCGGTGCTCGTCGCCCTGTTCCCCCGTCCGTACGCCAAGTGGTTCAGCGTTTTGGGTGCCGCCGTCTCGACGGCCTGCACCATCGCCCTCGCCGCGAATTTCGCTGGCGCCGGCATGCCCGACACGCAGGTCTCCCTGATCTCGTTTGGGCAGACCCTCGTCATGGGATTCACCTTCGATCGCATGAGCACGCTGCTCGCGCCCGCCTTTGTGGGTATCGGCCTGCTTGTCGTGATCTATTCGATTCCCTATATGAGCGAGAATAACCGTGAGCATCCCGACGCGCCGCGTCGTCGTTTCTACGCGTACCTCGCGACCTTCATCGGCGCCATGGCCGGCCTCGTGTACAGCTCGACTCTTTTGGGCCAGCTCGTGTTCTTTGAGATCACGGGTGCGTGCTCTTGGGGCCTCATTAGCTACTACATGTCGCCTACGGCCAAGAAGGCCGGCATGAAGGCCCTGATCATCACGCATATCGGTGCGCTCGGCCTGTATCTGGGCGCCGCCATTGTGTTTGCCCACACCGGCACCTTCGCCATTACCGCGATTGCCGGCCTCGACGCCAAGCTCAAGGCCATCGTCCTTTTGCTCGTGCTGTTTGCGGCCTGGGCCAAGTCCGCACAGGTTCCCATGTACATGTGGCTGCCTTCGGCCATGGAGGCGCCGACGCCTGTTTCGGCCTACCTGCATGGCGCCTCGATGGTTAAGGTCGGCGTGTGCGTGTTCGCGCGTGCACTCGTCTCTGCCGGAGAGGTTCCCGAGATCGTGGGCTGGGTCGCCATTATCGACGCCATGGTCACTATGCTCTTTGGTTTCCTTATGTACCTGCCGCAAAAGGACATGAAGCGTCTGCTGGCCTTCTCCACGATCGCCCAGCTCTCCTACGTGTTCTTTGGTCTGGGACTTTCGGTCTTTGGCAGCCAGCTCGCCTTCGATGGCGCCGTCTGCCACATCTTTAACCACGCCTTCGCCAAGACGCTGTTCTTCCTGATCGCCGGTTCGTTCTCCTTTACGCTCGGTACGCGTATGCTGCCCAAGCTTCGCGGCATCGTAAAGAAGTACCCGATCTCGGGCGTGGGCTTTGGTGTCGCCGCGCTCGCCATTGCCGGCGTGCCGCCCATGAACACGTTCTTCTCGAAGTTCCAGATCATTGCCGGCGGCTTTTCCGTGGGTGCCGGCAACGTTGCGATCCTGGTGCTCGTGTGCATCATGGTCGCCGAGACCGTCGCCACCTTTGCCTGGTTCCTTAAGTGGATGGGCTATTGCCTGCCCGGCGAGCCGAGCGACGAGGTCGCTGCGGGAGCCCCGCTTCCCCGCGCGATGGCGTTCGTGTTCATCGTGCTCATCATCATGGTTATCGTCAGCGGCCCGCTTTCGGCCAGCTGGATCGGTTAGGAGGTAGAACGACATGGGTTATTCGATCGTCAACATCCTTGGCGGCCTTCTGATCGTCACGTCCACCATGGTGGTCGTCTCAAAGAACATCAAGCACGCCATTCGCTGGTATGCGGTGCAGTCGCTGGTGCTCGTGGGACTGCTCGCTACGCTCGGTGTCACTACCGGTGCGCAGGAGCTGCTTATGTGGGCCGGATCTGCCTTTATCACCAAGGTCGTCCTGGTTCCCTATATCCTCAACCGTGCGTACAAGAAGATGGGCGAGCCGAGCGACGCATCGCTCAAGGCCGGCCTTAAGCCCGCGTGGGCCATCTGCATCATCGCCGTCGAGGTCGCGATCTGCTTTGCCGTCGTGACGCAGATCAGCCTGCCCACGGCCGAGGTCGCTACGCCTGCGCTCGCTATTAGCTTCGCTCACTTCTTTGTGGGCCTCACCTGCATCATCTCGCAGCGCAACATCATGAAGCAGATCTTTGGATACTGCCTTATGGAAAACGGCAGCCACGTGACGCTCGCGCTTTTGGCCCCCACCGCTCCCGAGATCATCGAGATCGGTATCGCCACCGACGCCATCTTTGCCGTCATCATCATGTCCATCGTCGTGCGTCGCATTTGGGACGACTCCCACTCGCTCGATGCGCGCGACCTGTCCGAGCTGAGGGGGTAGTCCATGGAAACGTTGGTTCTCGCCCTGCTCGCGACTCCTTTGGTGTTCTCGCTGGTCATGGCGTTTTTGCCCAAGAACACGTCCTATAACGTGTTTGCCGGTCTCAACCTGGTCTCCGTCGCAGCCGTCCTGGTGCTGTCGATAATGACGGCCGGTGACGTCCTTATGAGCGGCGAAACCGCGAGCGCTCTTGGCCTGTGGTTCCACCTCGATTCGCTGGGCGCCATCTTTGTGCTGCTCATCGGCTTTATCGGTTTTCTTACGGGGCTGTTCTCACTGCCCTATGTAAAGGCCGATATCGAGGAGGGCTCCATGCCCGCCGAGCGCGCCAAGCAGTATTTTGCGCTGTTTAGCCTGTTCGTGTTCACCATGCTGCTCGCGTGCCTGTCCAACAACATGATCCTCACGTGGGCCGCCGTGGAGGCAACCACGCTTTCCACCGTGTTCCTCGTGGGTATCTACAAGAACAAGACGGCCCTCGAGGCTTCTTGGAAGTATGCGATGGTCTGCACCGCCGGCGTGGCCTTCGGCCTGTTCGGTACGCTGCTGATCTACGCCAACGCCGCCGACGTGATTCCCAATGCCCACGAGGCCGCATTCCTGTCGTGCGTGCTGCCGTATGCCGATCAGTTCGACCCGACGCTCATGCGCCTCGCCTTTGCGTTTGTCGTGATCGGTTTTGGCACCAAGGCCGGCCTGTTCCCCATGCACACTTGGCTGCCCGATGCCCACTCCCAGGCCCCGAGCCCTGTCTCGGCCCTGCTCTCGGGCGTGCTGCTTAAGTGCGCCATGCTTGTGATCATGCGCTTCTACGGCTTTACTATCCAAGCCGTGGGCGCCGAGTATCCGCAAATTTTGCTGCTGATCGTCGGCACGCTGTCCATTTTGGTGGCGGCACTTTCGATGTTTCGCCAGGACGACCTCAAGCGCCGCTTTGCGTACTCGTCTGTGGAGAACGTGGGCGTTATCGCCCTGTGCCTGGGTATCGGTGGCCCGCTGGGTATCGCCGCGGCCCTGCTGCACTGCGTGTTCCACGGCTTTACCAAGACGCTTGCCTTCTGCGTGTCCGGCAACATCCAGCACGCCTTTGGCACGCGTAGCCTGGCCAAGATCCAGGGCGTCGTCGAGGTTGCACCCGCAACCGCCGCACTCGCCATCCTGGCACTGCTCGGTCTTGGTGCCTTCCCGCCCTTTGGCATGTTTATTTCCGAGTTCCTGACTTTTGTCGCCGGTGTTACCGCCGGTCCCATGTGGCTGGTCGTCGTGGTCGCCCTCGGTCTTACCGTGGCCATCTCCGCGCTCACCCGCATCGCACTCAAGTCGGTATTCGGCCATGCGCCCCAGGGCATGGGCAAGCATGAGGCCCCGGCGCTCATGCTTATCCCCGAAATCATCCTGGCTGTCATGATCTTGTGGTTTGGCATCGCCACCCCGCTGCCTCTCGTGCACGGTGTGGAGACCGCGACTGGCATCGTGCTCGAGCAGAGCGCCGAGGAACTTCACGCGACGCCGATGTACCGCGCTGTGTTCGGTACCGAAACCGCTCAGAGCGAGGTGGAGTAACGAATGATTGAAACTGAGAACAAGGTGTATGCCCGTCGCTGCGAGAGCCATGTCGAGGCCCTGCGCCGCGCCGTTCCGGGCTGCATCGAGAAGGTCGAGTGGCAGTGCGAGGACCAGCTGACGATTACCGTCAAGCAGGACAAGCTGCCCGAGGCCGTGCACTACCTGTATTACGAGCGCTATGGCTGGATTCCCGTGATCATCGGCAACGACGAGCGCAGTCTGTGCGGTCGCTACGCCGTGTACTACGTCATCTCCATGGAGGGGGAGGATCCCGGCTGGGTGACCGTGCGCACCGAGGTCGATCCCGCCAAGATGACGTTCCCGTCCGTGACGCCGTTCGTCCCCGCCTGCGTGTGGGGCGAGCGCGAGCTGCGCGACATGTTCGGCCTGATCCCCGAGGGTCTGCCCGACCGTCGCCGCCTGGTGCTGCCCGATGACTGGCCCAGCGGCCTGTACCCGCTGCGCAAGGACTCCATGGACTACCGCTTCCGTCCCGCTCCCGCGAGCGACATGGAAAACTACGAGTTCTTGGCCGACACCAAGGGCAAGGAGACGACGCTTGTCCCCATGGGCCCGTTGCACATTACCTCCGACGAGCCCGGCCACTTCCGCCTGTTCGTCGAGGGCGAGACGATCGTCGACGCCGACTACCGTCTGTTCTACGTGCACCGCGGCATGGAGAAGGTCGCCGAGACGCGCCTGAACTATGACGCCGTGACGTTCCTCGCCGACCGTATCTGCGGCATCTGCGGCTGCGCTCACTCGGTGGCCTACGCCGAGGCCGTCGAGCGCGCCCAGGGCATTCATGTCCCGCCGCGCGCCCAGTACATCCGCGCCATCATGCTCGAGGTCGAGCGCCTGCACTCGCATCTGCTCAACATTGGCCTGGCGTCGCACTACACGGGCTTCGACTCCGGCTTCCAGCAGTTCTTCCGCGTCCGCGAGAAGTCCATGGACCTGGCCGAGAAGCTCTCCGGTCACCGCAAGACCTACGGCCTCAACGTGATCGGCGGCGTGCGTCGCGACATTTTGGCCGAGCAGAGGCTTTCTACGCTCACGACCATCCACCAGCTGCGCTCCGAGGTTCAGGAACTCGTCGACGTGCTGCTCTCTACGCCCAACTTTATTGAGCGTACGAGCGGCATCGGCATCTTGGACCGCAAGATCGCACGCGACTTCTCGCCGGTCGGCCCACTCATGCGTGGCTCGGGCTATGCCCGCGACGTACGCTTTGACCATCCCTTCGACGGCTACGCCGATCCGGACGTCCAAAAGATGCACGCCGCCACGGCCGACACCTGTGATGCCTTCGGCCGTACCGCCGTTCGCATCCAGGAGGTCTACGATTCGATCGACATGATCGAGACCATGCTCGAGAACTGCCCGTCGGGCCCCATCCTCACCACGGATTGGGAGTACACCCCGCACAAGTACGCCATCGGTGCCACCGAGGCGCCGCGCGGCGAGGACGTGCACTGGGCCATGCTCGGCAATAACCAGAAGTGCTACCGCTGGCGCGCCAAGGCCGCCACGTACAGCAACTGGCCGGTCCTGCGCTACATGTTCCGCGGCAACACCGTGGGCGATGCGGCGCTGATCGTCGGCTCGCTCGACCCGTGCTACTCCTGCACCGACCGCGTGACGGTGACCGATGTTGCCGCCAAGCGCGACCACGTGCTCGACAAGGAGCAGTTCGAGAACGTCTGGCGCGACAAGTCGCCGCTTGCGGGCGAGGGCACCATGGCCGCTCCGCTCGATGAGGAGGCGCTCTAATATGCTGAAGCTTTGGAAGATTAACGCCAAGGCCGGCGACGCGACGGTCAAGTACCCGTTTGCGCCGTTCCCCACCAACAAGGACATGCGCGGCAAGCCCGAGCACAATGCCGAGCTCTGCATCGCCTGCGGTGCCTGCGGCGTGGCGTGCCCGGCCGATGCCATTCGCATGGACACCGACCTTGCGGCCGATACCATCACCTGGTCGATCGACTACGGTCGCTGCATCTTTTGCGGCCGCTGCGAGGAAGCCTGCCCCATGGAGGCCATCAAGCTCACCGAGGAGTTTGAGCTGGCCGTCATGAGTAAGGACGACCTCACCAGCAAGAGCGTCTACACGCTCGAGCACTGCTCGCGTTGCGGCAAGCCGTTTGCCCCGCACAAGGAGATCGACTACGCCAAGCGCCTGCTGCAAAAGGCCGGCGGCATGGAGGCCGAGCAGGCCGCCCGTACCGTCGGCATGTGCCAGGAGTGCAAGCGCGAGCTCGATGCTCTGCGCGCCGCCTCGGCCGTCAAGACCGGCAACGCGCGCGGCATGGCTGCCAACGAGACGCTTGCGTCCGGTGAGCCCCAGGGCCCCGGCATGGAGTATCTGGGCGGCCACGGCGTGAACCCGGAGTATATCGACCGCGAGCTCAACCCCGATGCGCCCGAGATTCCCGCCGGTCCTGCACCGGTCGAGGGCATCATCATGGATTTTGATACGAAGGAGGAGTAACCATGGCCGAACCCACGCTTTTGCCCGAGCGGCTTCAGTACCGCCCGACCAAAATCGAGCTCGATGAGAGCATCGAGAAGGCCAAGGCGACCCTTCTTAAGAAGATCAAGCGCTCGGTGTACGTCTACCGTGTTGACTGCGGCGGCTGCAACGGCTGCGAGATCGAGATCTTTGGTTCCATCACGCCCGTCTTCGACGTCGAGCGCTTTGGCATCAAGGTCGTGCCCTCGCCCCGTCACGCCGATGTGCTGCTATACACCGGCGCCGTGACGCGTGCCATGCGCATGCCGGCCCTGCGCGCCTTTGAGGCCGCACCCGATCCCAAGATCGTGGTGTCCTATGGCGCGTGCGGCTGCACCGGTGGCATCTTCTACGACAACTACTGCGTCTGGGGCGGCACGGACAAGATTCTGCCGGTCGATGTCTACATCCCCGGCTGCCCGCCCAGCCCTGCGCAGACCATCTACGGCTTTGCTATGGCGCTCGGTCTGCTGGACCAAAAGCTCCATGCCGAGACCACGGTGGAGGCCGCCGGCGAGCAGGCTGATATCCTGCACCCCGGCGTGCCGTACAAGCTGCGTGTTGCCATCGAGCGCGAGGCTCGCGCCATGAGCGGCTACCGTTATGGCCGCGACCTGGCTAACGAGTTTATGGATACGCTCGAGGGCGCGCCCAAGGGCGATATCCGCGGAGCCATGGCGCTGCTCATCGACAAGCAGGACGATCCGCGCCGCGTCGAGGTGTACTCGGCGCTGCAGGATCTGGTGCTGGCCGGAGGTCGCTAGATGGAGCTCACGGACCGCTCTGGTTACTTTGCGGGCCCCGGCATGCTCGGCGGCTCCTTTGGCGATGCCTCGCGCGCAAGCGACGAGGCTGCCGAGGGCGTCGCCGACCCTTGCCTGGGCCATGCGCCCGACCAGGTGGTCTTTTACGAGCTCACGCGTAAGTTTGTGGAGACCGAGGAAGACGTTCCCCAGGAGGCCTGCGACGTGCTGTACTACACGCTCGCCGTGGGCCACCACACCGGCGTGCTCGACTGCTTTGAGCCGCGCCTGTCGGTGCCGGTGGATGTGTTCTATTCGCTCGTCGACGCGCTGCCGGAGGGGGAGGCCAAGACCAAGTTTGAGGCCATCCGCTCCTTTGGTGAGTGCCAGCTCGACAAGGCGGCGGTGCCGTCGCTGCTCGAGGCCTGCGATGCGCTGCTCGACGAGCGCGGTTTTCGCGGGTCGGCCAAGGCCGGCATCTCGGTGTTCGACGACGACTTTGGCTTGCATGCCCAGCAGGTCGCGTTTCTGATGAAGTTTCGCGATCTGGTGGAGCGCGTGCGCGATGTGTCGGGCGTGTATCTGACGGGAAGGTTGCAGTAATGGGTCGCGTTGTGGATGGACGTGTGAACGGCGCCCCGTTTGCGGGCATTGTGCTCACGGCGGGAAGCGTGTTGCGTGCCGACGATGCCGCCGGCCCTGTGCTCTCCAAAAAGATGGAGGACGCGCCGCTTGCCGGCTGGTACACCATCGATGGCGGTCAGACACCCGAGGACGACATCATCGAGGTCAAGCGCGAGCGTCCGCCGCGTCTGGTCTTGGTCGATGCTGCCGACATGGCGCTGCCCGTCGGGTCCATCCGTTTGCTCGACAAGCGCGATGTGGCCCGCAAGTCGATGTTCACCACGCATTCGCTTCCTTTGTCGATTCTGATCGAGGAAATCGAGCAATCGTGCGATGATATCGTCTTCGTCGGGATTCAGCCGGGCGACACGGAGTTCTACAACCCCATGTCCCCGGAAGTCTTTGACGCCGTCGACGCCGTGTACGACGCCGTGGCCGCCAACGACTTTTCCCACTTTGTCCGCTTGGGGCAAGAGCAATAGGAGCGCTTGTCTCTGCTGATTAGGAAAGAAGTGATTGACATGGCAGATTCCAAGGTGGAGTACCCCGCTCCCGATTGCCTGGCGCCCGCTGCGATCGAGGCCAAGACCGAGGCCGCCGGCGTGACCAAGGCCAACCTGCCGGTCGCAAAGGCCTTTCTGTTGGCAATGTTCGCCGGCGCGTTCATCGCCTTCGGCGGCCTGTTCTTTACGGTGTTCTTGAGCGATGGCACGCTCGGCTGGGGCGCTCAGCGCGTCGTGGGCGGTCTGTGCTTTTGCCTGGGCCTGGTGCTGGTGCTGGTGTGCGGCGCCGAGCTGTTCACCGGCAATTCTCTTATGGTCTGCGCGCTCAAGAGCAAAAAGATCACCCTGGCTCAGATGCTCAAGGCCTGGGTCGTCGTGTGGGTCGGCAATTTTGTCGGCGCTCTGTTCATCGTCTTTTTGGTGTACATGGCCGGCATTTACAAGCTCAACGGCGAGGCGGTCGCCAATTCCATGGTGAGCGTCGCCGCCGGCAAGGTGACGATCGACTGGGTGACGATCTTCTTCCGCGGCATCCTGTGCAACATTTTTGTGTGCCTGGCCGTGTGGATCGGTACCGCCGGCAAGACCGTGGTCGATAAGGTCGTGG
>CALEXE010000127.1:0-21201 GCA_937925265.1 uncultured Collinsella sp.
ATATGGCAATCGACAGGACTCCTGTTCTTAAGCGCTGCCGTCAGCTCGGGATCGATCCCGCTGAGCTCGGTTACAGCAGCAAGAAGGAATCTATCCGTCAGCCCAAGCGCCGTCGCAAGGAATCTGAGTACGGCATGCAGCTGCGCGAGAAGCAGAAGGTCAAGTTCATCTATGGCGTTCTGGAGAAGCAGTTCCACGGGTACTTCAACAAGGCCCGCAAGATGAACGGCGTCACCGGTGAGAACCTCATGATCATCCTTGAGTCTCGCCTCGACAACGTCGTCTTCCGTCTTGGCTTCGCCCGCACCCGCAAAGAGGCTCGTCAGTCCGTCCGTCACGGTCACTTCACCGTGAACGGCAAGCGCGTGGACATCCCGTCCTACCGCGTCAAGGCCGGCGACGTCGTCGCTGTCGGCGAGAAGTTCCGTGACCTCCTCCCCATCAAGGAGGCTCTGATTTCCTCCGAGCGCTTTGAGGTCCCTGGCTGGCTCGAGGTCGATATCGAGAAGCTGTCTGGTAACGTGCTCGCTCTGCCGACGCGTGAGCAGATCAGCGGTGATATCAACGAGCAGCTCATCGTCGAGCTCTACTCTAAGTAGTCCATCCGGGCTGCTGAGGCTGGAGGTAATACATGTCAGAATTCATTAGGCCTCAGGTTCAGGTCGAAGAGATCAACGAGACGTCTGCTCGTGTCTCCGTCGAGCCGCTCGAGCGTGGCTACGGCGATACGCTGGGTAACTCCCTTCGTCGCGTACTTCTGTCCTCGCTCGAGGGTGCCGCCGTCGAGGCTATTCAGATCGATGGTGCACAGCACGAGTTCATGACCATCCCTAACATGGTCGAGGATGTCACCGACATCGTCCTGAATGTCAAGGGTCTTGTCTTCAGGGCTCTCGGCACGACCGACGAGGCGACCGCCACCATTTCTGTTGACGGCCCCTGCGAGGTCACCGGTGCGGACTTCTTTATTCCGTCCGAGTTTGAGCTGGTCAACCCCGAGCAGCACATCGCTACGCTTACCGAGGGTGGCCATCTCACCATGAGCATGCGCATCGGCTATGGCCGCGGCTATGTCTCTGGCGAGGCTAACAAGCGCGACAACGATCCCATCGGTGTGATCCACGTCGACTCGCTGTACTCGCCGGTGTCCCGTTGCGCCAAGCTCGTTGAGGCTTGCCGTGTCGGTCAGCACACCGACTACGACCGCCTTGTCCTCGAGATCGAGACCAACGGCTCCATCGCCCCGCGCGACGCCGTGGTCCAGGCTGCCAATATCATCAACCAGCATATGGCTGCCTTTATGAACCTTGCCGAGACCCCCGAGGTCGAGGAGGAGGCTTCGATCTTCGCTCCCGAGGTCACCAACGACAACGCCGAGCTGGACAAGCAGATCGAGGATCTGGACCTTTCCGTCCGTTCCTACAACTGCCTTAAGCGCGCCAGCATTCACTCGGTCCGTCAGCTCGTTGAGTTCTCGGAGAACGATCTGCTTAACATCCGTAACTTCGGTGTTAAGTCGATCGAGGAAGTGAAGGACAAGCTTGAGTCCATGGGCCTGAGCCTGAAGGCTTAATGCTTCGCATATTTGAGGAGAAACTAGACCATGCGTCACAACGTTAAGAAGGGCCTGAAGCTCGGCACCGATGCGAGCCACACCAAGGCCATGAAGAAGAGCCTGGCCAAGGCCCTCTTCGAGAACGACCGCATCAAGACCACCGAGACCCGCGCTAAGGCGCTGCGTTCGGTCGTCGATCCGATCATCACCTGGGCCAAGAAGGGCGACCTGCACTCTCGTCGTCTGGCCATCGCCAAGCTCGGCGATAAGCAGCTCGTTGCCGAGATCTTCGACAAGGCTGCCCAGGGCATGTGGCAGGACCGCAACGGCGGTTACACCCGCATCATGAAGCTCGGCAACCGTAAGGGCGACAACGCTCCTATCGTTATCATGGAGCTCGTCACCGAGCCTTGCATGCCTAAGGCCAAGAAGGCTGCTCCGGCCCCCAAGAAGGCCGCTGCTCCCAAGAAGGTCGAGGCCGTCGAGGAGGCTCCTGCTGAGGAGACCGCTGAGTAGACAATCCGTCTGCATAGGCTATATTCGAGGGGTACGTTCGCGTACCCCTCTTTTTTTGTCGCGATACCGTTGATTGTTTGTTGGGAGCGCCCATGACCGCGCCGTCTGATTTCAATTCGATTCCTGAGCTCGATGCCACGCTTGTATTCTGTGTTGCCTATGATGGCTCGTCCTATAGCGGATTTGCCGAGCAGCCGGGCCAGACGACCGTTGCGGGCGAGTTGCGCCGCGCTATCGAGACGCTGCTGCGCCGCCCGATCGATCTGACGTGTGCGGGTCGTACCGATGCCGGCGTGCATGCGGTGGCCCAGTACATTAGCGTGCCCGTAACGGACGCTGAGCTTGCTCTGACGCGCCGTAGGTGGCTGAGGGCTATGGATGCCCTCCTGCCCAAAGATATCGCCATAAACGAGGTCTACAAGGCCCGTAGGGGCTTTTCTGCCCGCTTTGACGCGCGGTCCCGTACGTATACGTACCGTATTGCCGATCGCGATGCGCGCCCCGTGCTCTCGCGCGGTGCGGTGTGGTGGCATCGCTATCCCCTCGACGTCGATGCGATGGCGGCCGCCTGCCCTGCGCTTTTGGGCGAGCAGGACTTTAAGAGCTTTTGCAAGGTTGCCTCTGCTGTGGGCAAGCCCACGCACCGCTGCGTGATGCGTGCGGAGTTTGGCCACGAGGTCGCTTTTGGCGAGGATATCCTGACCTTCACTATCGAGGGCAATGCGTTTTTGCACTCGATGGTGCGTACCATTGTAGGAACGCTCGTGGAGATTGGCATGCATCGTCGCGATCCCCAGTGGATGCGCGAGGTTATTGACGCCCGTGACCGAACCGCTGCGGGTCCCACGGCGCCTGCCTGCGGCCTTACGTTTATGGGTGTGGATTACGGCCCCGACGAGCTTGTCGTTCTCGACTAGGGGAGTGCTCGGCGCGTCTGTGCCTTGCACATACTATGTGTGAGCTGCGCGTGTGCAACATCTGTTCTTGGCGTGCAACATGTTAGGCGGCTCGTTGCTTTTATAGCTCGGGTGTACCATGAACGACAGTTTGATTTGGTGCTATCGAGAGGATGGAAAACTTGGTTCGACGTTGTTCGCATCCGCGACTTTCGGTGATCCTTGTGGTAGAAGGTTCGCCCAGCTATGCGATGCGTGCGCTCGAGAGTATCCAGAACCAAGACCTCTATGATTTGCAGATTGTCGTTGTCTGCCGCGATGCTGCGCCCGGTGTGCGCCATTCGCTTCAAGTTGCTGCCGACAGGGACATCCATATTGATTTGATTGACGTCGAGGACGCGAAGCGCGGCGCTTGTCTTCGTGCCGGTTTTGATGCCTCGCGCGGCTCTCAAATCATCGCCATGAACGCCGATGAGTGGTTTGCTCCGCAGTCCCTTTCCAAGATGGTCGATATCGCGTGCGATACTGCGGCAGACATAGTGTTCCCCACGGTGTCGCTCGACCGCTATGATGCACATCGAGAGCGCCATTCGCGTGTCTTGGATGCTGCCTCTATTGTCATTGAAGACAAGTCTTCGATGGTGGCCGGGCTGCCTCAGTTGATTTTAGGCGGCTTGGTTGCTCAAGTCTCTGGCGTGATGTATAGCCGTCCGCTGTTTGAGGCATGCCTTTTGTGCGACAAGGCGTTTCGCACAGTTGGGTTTATGGCATGCGCGCTCTCGCAGGCGCAGCGCGTCTCCGGATGCGGCAACGCTTGTTTCCACACGGTGGCGCCTAAGCTTACAGATGCCTTTGATCCCACCATGTATGCCAAGGTATCCGATGACACCCGGGCGCTCGACGAGCTTGCGGACTCACTCTCGGAAGCAGATAGCGGTGGTCGGCTCAAGCTGGCAAGCCAAAAGTTCTACTTTGCCGGACTGGTCGCCTGCATCGAGAATTTGTGTCTGAGCCCGCATGGAGTGTCGTCAATCGAGCGTTCCGCCCGCATGCGTGATATGCTCGAGGCGCCTCGAACCCGTCAGATGGTCGCCGCGCTCAAGGACAACCATCGGGGACTGGGCCTGTTGTTTGGGCCGATCGCCAGCGCTAAGCCCGCGCGCTGCGTGATGTGTACGCATCTGGCAGCTTTTCTTAACCGGACGGGCGCAAAAACCGCCTAAACGGCTCATTACGAAACAAACTTGCATAGAATTGTTTCGAAATGCGTTCTTATACACAAAAGCCTTCAAATAGCGTTAAACTATTCAATCACTGATTGATTGTCTCCGCCATCTTTTGGAGAGAGGGTTTGTATGGCTAAAAAACGCAATGGGCGCCAGGATGCCATTAGAGATATTGTGCGCAATAAGGATGTCCGCACGCAGCGCGTGCTGGTTGATGAGCTCCGTGCTATGGGCTTTGATTGCACGCAGGCGACTGTCTCTCGCGATATTGCCGACATGGGGCTGCGTAAGCTCCCTGAGGGCATCTATGTTCTGGCAGAGGACTTGCACCTGCAGCGTATGGTTTCCGAGCTCGTAACGGGCGTTCTGCGTACCGATAATCTGGTTATGATCAAGGCTCAGCCTGGCACGGCTTCCGGCATCGCCGCCGCCGTTGATGCGGCAGAGTTGCCCGATGTGCTTGGCTCGCTTGCCGGCAACGATACGATTTTGGTTATTGCCCAGACGGCCGAGGACGGCGAGCGTCTCGAGGCGCTGATCAATAAGTTGAGCAATTCTCGCAAGTAGGTGTGCGGGTCGTGCGCTCGGCATTGTGTGCGCTGACATAGTGGCTTGTAAGGGGTATCGACGTTGGTCGGTACCTCTTTTTGTTTGCCGGTATAAAGACCGCCCACCAGGTCGCTTCAAACTAAAAGGCCCCGAGCAGTTCAATAAGCTGCTCGGGGCCTTGTTGGCTTTAGTCGCGTACTCCTTAGCCGACCGTATCGTCAGGCGTGGGCGAGGGGTCGGGAGTGGGTGAGGGGTCGGGAGTGGGCGTAGGCGTAGGCGTGCCGCCATCGCCGCCGGTCGAACCACCAGTGGAGCCGCCCGTCGAGCCACCGGTCGTACCGGTGCCGCCGGTGGTGTCGCCGCCCGTGGTCTCGGTGGTCGTGGTCGTCGTGGTAGTCGTTGTGGTGGTTTCCTCTTCCTCTTCCTCTTCGTCCTTGTCGTCGTTCTCCGACTTCTTGGTGTTGTTGGTGCCGTAGAACTTCCAGACGCTGTTGTTCTTGTAGGTGGGCGCCGTTCCGGTCGCAAACTCCTCGCGCTCGGTACCGGTCAGAACGGTGTTCATAAACCGCTTAAAGACAGGCAGGTTGGTGCTGTCGCCCAGCAGGTCCGTGCCGTACTTTTGGATGGGGATCTCGCCCGCGGAATAGCCGGTCCACAGGGCGCACGCCAGCTGCGGGGTATAGCCGCAGAACCACAGGTTGGTGGTGTTGTCGGTGGTGCCCGTCTTGCCGGCATAGGGCTGGTTGACACTCAGGGCGCCGGCAGCACCCGTACCGCTGCCCTTCATGACGCCGGACAGAACATCGGTGACCGCGGCGGCCTCGCCCTCGGTAAGCACCTGTGAGGGATTGTCGGTGTGCTGGTACAGCACCGAACCGGTACGAGAGTCAATCTCGGTGATGGCGATCGGCTGGCGATAGTAGCCGCCGTTGGCAAACGTCGCGTAGGCGGCGGCCATCTCGAGCGGCGAGATCGAGCCGGTGCCGAGGGTCATGACGGGAACGTCCTCGATGTTGTCCTTGGCGGGGTCGATGCCGAGCTTTTTGATGAGCGAGATGATCTTGCTGTTGCCGACGGCTTCCGCCACCTGGATGTAGCCGGTGTTGGAGGAGTATGCCGTCGCCTGCTTAAGCGTGATGTTGCCATAGCTCTGGTTGGCGTAGTTTTGTACCTCGGTTGTGGTGCCCTTGGCCTTGAGCGGCGAGTTGCAGTTGAGGGTGACGTTGGGGTTCATGCCGTTTTGGATGGCAGTTGCCAGCGTAAAGGCCTTAAAGGTGGAGCCGACGGGACGCTTGGCCGTGGCATGGTTTACGTGGTTCTCGTCGGCGTTGTAGTCGTAGCCGCCCACCATGCACTTGATGTAGCCGGTCTTGGGGTCGACGACGACCATGCCCATGTCCAGGCCGTCAAGCGAGAGCGTGTCGAGCTGCTCGCGGACGGCATTCTCTGCCACCTGCTGCATCGTGGGGTCGATGGTGGTCTTGACGGTCAGGCCGCCCTTAAAGAGCACGTCGGTCGAGAACTCCTGCTCCAGTAGCTGCTTGACGTAGGAGACAAAGTAGGGCTGCGAGTATACGTCGACGCCGCTGCCCGAGATTTCGGTCACGTTGAGGGTGATGGGCTCGGCCTGTGCGGCATCGTGCTCCTCCTGGGTGATGTGGCCCAGGCGCAGCATGTTGTCGAGAACCTTGTTGCGGCGAGACAGTGCCAGATCGGGGTTGACCGTGGGGTCGTACTGCGAAGGCGAGTTGGGAAGGCCGATGAGCAGCGCGGCCTCGCTGAGGGTGAGGTCGGCGGCGCTCTTGGACAGATAGGTCTCGGCTGCGGCCTCGATGCCGTAGGCGCCGTGGCCGTAATAGATGGTGTTGAGGTACATCATGAGGATCTCGTCTTTGGAGTACATGTCCTCCATCTTGATGGCGATGTAGGCCTCGCGCACCTTACGCTCAATGGTCGAGTCGAACTGCTCCTCCTGCAGGATGGTGTTGCGCACCAGCTGCTGGGTGATAGTCGAGGCGCCTTCGTGCCCGCCACCGAGGGTTGCCACCGCAGCACGCGCGATACCCCACAGGTCGATACCGCCGTGCTCGTAGAAGCGCTCGTCCTCGACGTCAACGGTGCCCTGCAGCACGTAGGGGGAGACCTCGTCCTTGGTGATAGACTTGCGGTTTTGCGTGTAGAAGCTCGCGATCTTGTTGCCGTTGCAGTCGACGATCTCGGTGGGCTCGCTCACCAGATACGCGTTGGCGTCGGTGTAGTCGGGCAGATCGGACAGCCAGCGGTTGACGTTGCCGACCATGCCGATGCCAAATGCCACGCCCGCAATCAGCAGAAAGCCCAAAAACGAGAGCAGGATTATGGGCAGAGCATGCGTCTTTGAACGGCTGCGTCCCTGTCGTTGGCGAGGACCCATATATTGACCTCCAGGTATGTCGTGCCAGACGGTGGATGTGCCGTCGGGGCAGGATGGACATAAGTTATTACACGATAAACCAAACGGGGCGCGCGAGGCCTCGTGTATGCTGGAAGACGGCATTTTTCAGAGTGAATGCATACCTTGGTAAGGAGTTTGTCGATGGCGATTCGGACGATGGGGCCGAGCGGACAATACGAGACTGGATTGGATGCTGCCGGTGCGGCGCTGCCCGAGCTGCTGGCGCCGGCGGGCGGACTCGACCAGATGCTTGCGGCCATCGCCGCGGGTGCCGATGCCATCTATGCGGGGTTGGGCGGCTTTAACG
Source organism: uncultured Collinsella sp. (assembly GCA_937925265.1). Classification (GTDB taxonomy): domain Bacteria; phylum Actinomycetota; class Coriobacteriia; order Coriobacteriales; family Coriobacteriaceae; genus Collinsella. Next base: position 7,484 of record CALEXE010000127.1, read on the forward strand.
CCCGTGTGAGCGCCCATGGCTTTACGGATAACGAGTTTGCGCGCGGCTGCGCCGTGGCGCATGCCCATGGCGTGCGTGTGTACGTAACGCTCAACGTGTTCGTGTTTGACGATGAGTTGTCCGACGCGGTGGCGTTGGGAGCTCATGCACTGGAGCTGGGCGCCGATGCTCTGATTGTCGCCGATGCCGGGTTGGCCTGCGCGCTGCGCGCGGCGATTCCCGGGGTCGAGATTCACCTGTCCACGCAGGCGGGCGCTCATAGCGAGGGTGCCGTGCGGCTTGCCGCCGATGAACTGGGGGTCGAGCGCGTGACGACGGCACGCGAGCTGACGGTCGACGAGATTGCGGCGCTATGTGCCACGGGCGTGCCCATCGAGGTATTCTGCCACGGTGCGATTTGCATCGGCTATTCGGGGGCGTGCGAGTTCTCGGCCTTGCGGCGTGGGCGCTCGGCGATGCGCGGCGACTGCACGCAGCCGTGCCGTCTGGCGTACGACCTAGTGGACGAGGCGGGGCAGAGTGTTGTTGCCGTCGAGGGAGACCGCCTGCTTTGTCCGCGTGACTATCTGGGTATCGCGCACCTGCCCGAGCTTGTTGCCACCGGCGTGGCATCGCTCAAGATCGAGGGACGCATGAAGAATCCCGATTACGTATTCAACGTGGTGAGGGTGTGGCGTCGGGCACTCGATATGCTGTGCGACGGCGCGTGGGACTCCGGTGCCGTGGAAGAGCTTGAACGCGAGCTGGGAAGGTCGTTTAACCGTGGGTTTACCGATGCTTACCTGCGGGGTCGTTCGGGTGCCGAGCTCATGAGCTTTGAGCGCGCGATCAACCAGGGCGTGCGCGTGGGCCACTTGGTGGCGGTGGGTCACGAAGAGGTGACGGTTGAGCTTGATGCCGCCGTGGCGGCGGGCGATACGCTCGAAATCCGATTTTACCCGGGTGCCGACGCGCGTCCCGATGTGCCCAAGCGCTGGCCGCAGGTGCCCTGCCCGGTGGATGCCGCAGCGGGGAAGCGCGTCGTCGTGCATTGCAAGCGTAAGGTGGACGCGGGCTGCGAGGTATACCTGATTCGTAGCGCCGGCGTGTTGGATCAGACGGCGGCGGTGTTGGAGCGCATGCGGGCCGAGGCGGATGCGATTGCGCCCGTTGCGCGTGCCGTTGAGGTGCTGCCCTTTGAGGACGTTGCGGTGGATGGCGGTGCGTCGCCGGAGTTGGTGGAGTGCGCGGTTCCCGCTCGCATGGTTTTTGCTTGGCAGCTGATGGATACCGACCCGCGCAGAGAACTCGATTTGTCCGACACCGTTGTGGTGCTTGACGAGGTGTGCCGCACGGGTGACGCTGACCGGACCCGCTCGCTGATGCAGCGTGCCGGGCGCGTCGTCTGCCGCAACCTGGGACAGGTGGTGATTGCTCGCGAGCTGGGCGTGACGTTTGACGTGGCGGCGCCGGTGTTCTGCGCGAATCGGGCCACGCTTACCTGGCTGCGCGGACTCGGTGCGGGGCGGGTGTACTTGCCGGCCGAGTTGCTCGGCAATGATGCGGAGCGTATTGCCGAACTGACGGCCGAACCTGGTGTTCTGAGCCCTGTCGATGCCGATTGCCCCGAGCTCATGGTGTGCGAGCACTGCCTGCTGACCGCCGAGGGCGTCTGCGCCACCGATGCGACGGGACAGGTCCGTTGCCGCGACTGCTTGCGTCGTCGGCAGGTACGCTATCTGGTCGAGTGTGACGGTACACGTCTGCCAGTTGCCATTGACGCATGCGGCAGGACGAGGATTTTCCTGTCGTAAGTGCCGCGTCGCGTCAGTTTGTTATCATAAGAGAGTTTATGGACTTCCAGCACCGCCGTTTTCGGCGAGGGTGCTATAGCAAAAGGAGGATACCCAATGCTGTCTGTTGACGAGCAAATGCGTATCATCACCTCGGGTGCAGCGCAGATCGTCCCCGAGGCCGACCTTCGCAAGAAGCTTGAGAAGGGCGAGCCCCTCAACATCAAGCTCGGCGTCGATCCCACCAGCCCCGACCTGCACCTGGGCCATGCCGTGCCCCTGCGCAAGATGCGTCAGTTCCAGGACCTGGGCCACAACGTCACCCTCATCATCGGCAACGGCACCGCGCTGATCGGCGACCCCTCGGGCAAGAACTCCACGCGTCCGCAGCTTTCGCAGGAGCAGATCGAGGCCAACGCCGAGACCTACGTGAGCCAGGCCATGAAGATTCTGGACCCCGAGAAGACCACCATCGTGCATAACGGCGACTGGATCTTGTCGATGGACCTGGCCGGCCTGCTGCAGGTGTGCTCCAAGTTCACCGTCGCCCGCATCCTTGAGCGCGACGACTTTACCAAGCGCTACCAGTCCCAGACGCCGATTGCCCTGCACGAGTTTCTGTACCCCGTGATGCAGGCCTTCGACTCCGTTCAGATCAAGGCCGACGTCGAGATGGGCGGCACCGACCAGCTCTTCAACCTGCTCGCCGGCCGCGAGCTCATGGAGAAGATGGGCATGGAGCCGCAGATCGCGCTTACCATGCCGCTGCTCGAGGGCACCGACGGCGTGCGCAAGATGTCCAAGTCCTATGGCAACTACATCGGCCTGACCGACACTCCCAAGGATATGTTCGGCAAGACCATGTCCATCCCCGACGAGATGATCGGCAAGTACTATCGTCTGGCCAGCTCGCTCGCCCCGGCCGAGGTCGACAAGATCGATGCCGCCCTGGCCGATGGCTCCGCCGACCCCTACGAGCTCAAGCGCGCTCTAGGCCGCGACCTGTGCGACACCTACCACGGTGCTGGCGCCGGCGACGAGGCTCAGGCCGAGTTCGACCGTGTGTTCAAGGAGGGCCAGCTTGCCGACTTCCCCGAGAAGCACGTTGAGCTGACCGTCAACGACGAGGGCCAGATTTACCTCGCTGGCCTGCTCAAGGACCTGGGCCTTTCGGCCAGCGCCGGTCAGGCCCGCCGCGACATCGACGGCGGCGGCGTCAAGATCAACGGCAAGGCTGTGGCTTCCAAGAGCTACAACATCGATCCGAGCGCCCTCAAGCTGGGCGACACCCTCTCAGTAGGCAAGCGCAAGGGCTTTAAGTTGGTCTAGCAAGTAGGTCAACCTAACATGTGCAATAGGGCCGCAGCCGGAACGATTCCGACTGCGGCCTTTTTGGCACTTGGGGACGTTCCTTTTGTGTCGGCACTTTGGGACACTCCTTGTCATTGGTACAAAGCAACCTGTCCCCATTGCGCCAAGCGGCGTGTGCCGTTAAGCGGAAGGGGTGTTAGCGGGACTTTCTTTTGGGCATACAATTGCTATTGGCTTGCTGCGGTGAAGGCTTGTCCGCTCCGCAGCTTTTTTCTACGGTTAAAGGAGTATGTATGTCCGTTGAGGTCATGAGGTCTGTGATCGAGGCCGCCGAGGGCCGCGTGCCCGTCGACACGCTGTTTACCAATGCGCAGATCGTCGACGTGTATGGCCAGCGTGTGGCGCCCGGTAGCGTTGCCGTCAAGGACGGTGTGATCGTCGGCGTGCTCTACGATGGTCGCGACGATGCCGCTGGCACCTACGAGGCAACTGAGGTCATCGACTGCCAGGGTCGCTATCTCGCTCCCGGTTTTATTGACGGGCATCTGCATATCGAGTCTTCGAACATCCGTCCCGCCGAGTATGCTCGCATGGCCGCGACGCGCGGTACTACCACCGCCATTGCCGACAGCCATGAGATTGCCAATGTTGCCGGTCTCGACGGCTTGCGCTTTATGATCGAGGACGGCCGCCGCGCACCCATCTCCATCAAGTACATGATGCCTTCGTGCGTGCCCGCACTGCCCGACGAGCAGGCCGGTGCCGTTATTTCGGCTGCCGATATGCAGGCGTTTTTTGCCGAGCATCCAGGCGATGTCTTTGGTCTGGGCGAAATGATGAACCTGCCGGGCGTCTTTATGGCCGACCCCGAGACCTGTGCTCGCATCGATGCTGCCAACCAGACGCCGTCCAAGCAGGTTGACGGCCACGCGCCGCTCGTTGCCGGTAAGGACCTCAACGCCTATGCCGCAGCAGGCATTATCGCCGACCACGAGTCGACGATTCCCGAGGAGGCACTCGACAAGCTGTCCCGCGGCATGTATGTGATGCTGCGTGAGGGCACGTGCAGCCACGACCTGGCCAATTTGTCTCCGATGCTGCTGGAGAACCCTGCCCGCGCCCGCCGCTGCTGCTTTGCGACTGACGACCGCGCCCCTTCCGATGCGCTTGCGACTGGCATGATCGACAATGCCTGCCGCGTGGCCATCGAGGCCGGCATCGACCCGGTGGTCGCCATCTCCATGGCGTCCCTTTCCACGGCTGAGGCATTTGGCCTGGACCACGGCTGCCGCGACCCACACGAGCTCCGTGGCGCGATCGCCCCGGGCAAACGCGCCGACCTGCTGTTGCTCAATGACCTGACGTTTGCCAAGGCTCCGCATCGCGTATATGCCGCCGGTGCTCTGGTGGCGCAGGACGGCACCTTTGTGGGCGAGATCGCACCCGAGATGGCCGAGGTTGCGGCCCTTGCCGATGAGCTGCGCGCCTCCGTTAAGCTGCCGAAGCTTTCGCTCGACGTGTTTGACTATGCCTTTAAGCCGGGCGAGGCCGTGATTGACGTGGTGCCGGGTAAGGCCATCACGGGCATGGCTCGCCCCGAGAGCGCCGAGGGCCTGCGCCGCATTATGCTGATCGAGCGCCACGGCCGCGGCGTGTCACTGCAGGCCGAGGGCGCCGACGGTGATGGTCCTGCGGGCCTGGGTCTCGTTGGCAAGCACATTGGTCGCGGCTGGGTGCGCGGCTTTACCATCACGGGCGGTGCCATCGCCTCGACGATTGGCCACGATTCGCACAACGTGTGCGTGGTGGGCGACAACGCGGCCGACATGATGGCTGCCGTCGAGGCTGTTGGCCAGGGCGGCCACGTGCTGGTACGCGATGGTGAGGTCGTAGCGCGCATCCCGCTGGCGCTCGGTGGCCTGATGAGCGAGGGCACGGCCGAGGATGTCGCCGCGCAGCACGACGACTTTATGGTCAAGGCGCGCGCCATGGGCATCGAGCCGCCGCTCGACCCCATCATGGGCATCATCTTCCTGCCCCTGCCGGTGATCCCGACGCTCCGCATCCGCCCCGAGGGCATGTTCGACGTCACCACCTTCACCTACGCCGACTAGTCATCGGGGACGTTCTTAAACGACTAGTCGTTGGGGACACTCTTCCGTGTGTCGCCTGCCGCCGCGGTCGTGGGCTCTCTGGCACGCGTGAGCTATTTGCCAGGTCTATGTAACGTTTACGCCCGCGGAGTCTTATTTGAGCTCCCTTTGGGTACGTTGGAATCGGATACACGTTCGATTCCAACAAGCCCGAAGGGAGCTTTTCTATGTTTAAACTGATTGCATCCGATATGGACGGCACACTGCTTGACGAAAACGGCCAGGTGCCTCCCGAGACCTACGAACTGATTCTGGCGCTACACGAGCATGGCGTGCATTTCGCCGCATCGTCAGGTCGTCGCTACGATCGCCTGTGCGAGTTCTTTGCGCCCGTTCGCGACAAGATGGACTTTGTCGCCGCTAACGGCGCCCAAGTCTACGCCGACGGTAAGATGGTAGACCGTGAGGTGTATTCCCACCTGGCGATTCGAAGGCTCGCCCAAGCCGTCAGGACGTTTCCCAATCTGCATCTTGCGCTCTTTGACCGAACCAAGTCCTTCCTGCTCGATGACGAGTGCAAGTTCGTGCGTGAGGTCGATAAGGACCTTCCCAATGCCGAGCGTATTTGGGAGCTGCCCGATCCCAGCGTAAATATCATCAAAGCGAGTATCTTTTGCGACGACAGTGCGGTTATGGACAGTGCGTACGTGCTACAGCGCGAACTTGGTCAGCTCTTTACTTTTGCGCCTTCGGGCAACGCGTGGATCGATGCCATGCAGCCCGGTGTGTCGAAGGCCTCGGGTATCGCGCAGCTCGCGGAGCATTACGGCATTGGTCGCGACGAGGTCATGGCGTTTGGCGACTCGATGAACGACTACGAGATCATTCGCTTTGTCGGCACGGGCTGCGCGATGGAAAACGCGCGCCCCGCGCTCAAAGCGGTTGCCGATCGCGTCGTAGGCTGCAACCGTGACCACGCCGTTCAGCATGAGCTCCGTCGCGTGCTGAAGAGCCTCTGCTAGACCGGTAGTTGGGGACAGACTTAAGTAAGTGAAACCACTCATTGGGGACAGACTTAAATGAGTGCCGCCAGCGACTAGCCATTTAAGAACGTCCCCAATGACTGGCTGATGACTAGGCGAGGGCAGCCATGATGGTGCGGGCGACGCCGTCGTGGTCGTTGTCGTATTCGGTGATGGCGTCGGCGGCCTCGCGATCTTCGGGCTCGGCGTTGATCATGGCCATGCCGTGGCCCGCTGCCTGTAGCATGGGGATGTCGTTGATGTTGTCGCCGAACGCCCAGGCGTCGGCGAGACGCTCGCCCAGGTGCTCGCATAACCACGTGAGGGCCGTCCCCTTGGTGGCGCCCTCACCCATGACCTCGATATTCATGGCGTACGAACGCGTGACCTCAATGCCTCCGAGCGTGTCGAGCTCTGCTGCGATGGCGTCGCGATCGGCCGGGTCGTGCCAGTACATGGCGATGCGTTCGAGCGTCTCGACCTCGTCGATCTTGCTGTCGATATCCATGTCGATCGGTGTTCGTGTGCGCTTGAGCGAAGCCGCGATGTGGGGGTCGCCGCCACAGAACTCATCCAGACGCCCGTATAGCGAGCGGGGGAGGAAGCACTGCCCATCCGCGAAGATATCGAAGGTCACATCGTGGCCGGCGGCAATGCGATGGATGCGGTGGGCAATACCACGGTCGAGCGGACGGCTCAAGATGCACGTGGCGCGCGAGGCGTCGGTGGGCGTATCCTCGTCGAGCTGCCAGACGCTGGCGCCGTTGGCGCAGACCGCGTAGTGTACGGCGGGGTGGGCGAGGATGGGCTCAAAGATGCCTGACAGCGGGCGCCCCGTGCAGGGCACAAACTCAATCCCACGTCGAGCGAGTTCGTCGAGCATTGCCCAGGTGGCGTCGCTCATCTGCTTATCACTCGTCAGCAGCGTTCCGTCCATATCGGAAAACACAATCATTTGATGCAGCCCTTTCTACTGGCATAAAAAGCGTGGCCGAAGGCGGCGATGCCCTGGCCACGCTCGAGTTCTATAACGGTCCGCGTCCTAGCGGTCGGCGAGCGGCTTGTACTCCAGCGGCTCGATCACCGGGCGGTAGGCGGGGCGGATGATGCGGTGCGCGCAGAAGAGCTCTTCCATACGGTGTGCCGACCAGCCGGCCATGCGGGCGACGGCGAATAGCGGCGTAAAGAGCGTCTCGGGCACGCCGAGCATCTTGTAGATAAAGCCCGTGTACAGGTCGATGTTGGCGCAGATGGGCTTGGTCATGCCGTGGTCGCGCATGACCTGGGGTGCCAGGCGCTCGATGCGCTCGATGAGCGCGAACTCATCGCCCAGGTTCTTCTTGGCGGCAAGTGTGCGCGCGTAACGACGGCAGACCTCGGCGCGCGGGTCGCTGAGCGTATAGACGGCGTGGCCCATGCCGTAGATGAGGCCCGTGCCGTCGAAGGCCTGCTTGTCGAGGATCTTGCCCAGGTAGGCCGCGACCTCGTCCTCGTCCTCCCAGTTGGAGACATGCGCGCGGATGTCCTCGTGCATAGACACGACCTTGGCATTGGCGCCGCCGTGGCGCGGGCCCTTGAGCGAGCCGATAGCCGCGGCGTAGGCGGAATACGGGTCGGTGGCCGAAGACGACAGCACGCGGCAAGCGAAGGTGGAGTTGTTGCCGCCGCCGTGCTCGGCATGCAGCATGAGCATAACGTCGAGCAGCATCGCCTCATCGCGGGTGAACGCCATGCCGCCGCGCAGGACCTGTAGGATGGTCTCGGCGGTGGAGAGGCCAGGCGTGGGGTGCGGCACGTGAACCTCGGAGCCGCGAAGCTTGGCGACCGAGGCCATGTGTGCGAAGGCGGCGATGCGCGGGAGACGTGCGAGCATGGAAATGGCGACGTCGATTTCGTGCTCGGGCGTGATCACGTCCGGTTCGGCATCGAAGGCGTAGAGCAGCAGCACGGCGCGCTGAAGCACATTCATGATGCTCGACGACACCGTGGTCATGGGAAACTCTTTGACGTACTCGTCGTTCAGATGTCTAAAGGCACCTAGGCGCTCGCAGAAGCCGTCGAGCTCTTCCTTGTTGGGCAGCGAACCCGTGATAAGCAGATAGGCGACTTCTTCGTAGCCGTAGCGATTCTCGGCCTGGGCATTGTTGACCAGATCCTCGATGCTGTAGCCGCGAAGCGTGAGCTTGCCCTGATCGGGCACGACCTTTCCGTCGACCTTGTTGTAGCCGTGCACATCCGAGATACGAGTGAGGCCCGCGACCACGCCCGAGCCGTCGGCATTGCGCAGGCCGCGCTTGACATTGTGCTCGACAAACAGGTCCTCGTCATAAGGGTCGGTCGGCAGGCCGTGGTAGAGGCTTTCGCTCTCAGACGAAATCTGGCGGCTTGCTTCGTAATCCAGAACCAGTCGGCTCAAGTGGTCATCGAAGCGGTAATAGATTTTCTTGGCGTCGTAGGCCATGCGCGCTCCTCTCCGGGCCGCATCGGGGTGGTCTGCATGGGCATGCGCGCGTCAGGCTATCCCCAGCGGCCTGTTCGCTACAGGCGGTACATAAAGTTGAAGACGTCCTCGCGCTGGATGGACACGTTGACGCCCGAAAGCTCACCAGCCTCGGCCAGCGCCTTCTGCAGCTCGGCGAAGTCGAGCTTGGACTCGGCGGTGTCGGCCAGCATGGTCATGGTGAAGATGTCCTCGATAATGGACTGCGTGATGTCGCGGATGTCGACGTTGGCCTCGCCTAGAACACGGGTGACGCCGGCGACGATACCGGGGCGGTTCTTGCCAAGGACGGTGATGACGATACGGGAGGACGAGATCTCGGCCATGGGAAACCCTTTCGTGTGGTTGCGGCGCGCGCGGGCGCTCCGCTACGGTACAGTGTTCATAATTGTACCTGTCTGGCGCTAAAAAGGGCGCGCTCGCTGTGGCGTTACATGTCTGCAACATGAGCGTGAGGGGCAGGCCACACGGGGGAGAGCGGTCTGGCGCGTGTTCGGCCCGTGTTGGGTTGATTTCCGATCTCAGCCGAACACATTGAGCGGGCAGGCCGTTCCCGCAGTCAGCCGAACGCCCCCGACGGCTGATTCCGAACTGGAAGCGGAGGGCATCCCCGCCCTTCGGTAGGGGATACCGCTCCGCTGGATACCGCTCCGCGGCGCATGCCGCGGGCGCCGCCCCTGTCAGACCACCGTGGCCTCGGTCGGGATAGCCCCCAGCACCGCCGCGTACTCGGTGGGGTAGAGCTGGCTGATCGTCTTCACGTCGCGTATGACGACATTTCGGTCGTCCGGCTCGGTGACGCCGTAGCCGAACGCCTAGAGCGTCTCGATGGATTCCTAGATCCTCTGCTGGAACATGGGACCCGGATCGACCCTCAGCCCGAGGTACCCGCGCCAAAGGCATGGCGAGACGCGCAGCATGTTGTGGATTATGGAGATGGGCTCGATGTCGGTGTAGACGTTGAGCGTCACCATGGTGTCCTTGATGAACGAGCCCATCCCCTTCGCGTATGCCACCGAGTGCCTGATCGAGATCAGGCCCGTCTCGAAATCCACATCGCACCACCGAAGGCCGCAGACCTCGCCGATTCGCATCCCCGTGTGCAGGGCGAGTACGACCGCCCTCTAATCCTCGGCGGACCAATCGAGTCCGAACTCCTTTCGGGCATCCTTTTCGCTCATGACTTCGAGAAGGTCTCCGGGTTGGCAACGAAGGGCGAGGCATAGCTGCTCGAGCGTGTTGAAGCGAATGCCGCGAATATGCCCCTTTTTAATACGGGACAGGTTCACGGGCGTGGTTCCAATCCTTTCGGCAAGTTCGTTCGAGGAAATCTTTCGCTCGGCCATGATCTTGTCGAGGCGAACAATTACGGGCATGACGTGTCCTTACGCAATCTCGTCGGAGTCGAGGTACAGCTCTCGAGCGTACAAGAAGAGCTGGGAGAGCATGAACAAGACGATGCCGAGAACCAGAGAGGTCCAGTCGAATGATGAAGCGATCTCTTGGGCGCCGACGGCCCCCTCGCCGCCAAACATCGAAACGGAGGTTTTGAGTGAGCCGGCGTAGAGGCTGGTGGCAGCTTGAACAACGAAGAGAATGCCGAGCACCTTCAAGCATGTCGCAGAGCCTTTCTTGAAGGGGTCTCCGCTCTTGATCGTCCACACGAGAACGGCGCTGAGGACGGTCGTGGCGATACCGATGACGGCAGGGGCCAATGTCGAGATCGCAAGGGCTGGATACGCGGGGGAGTCTGCAATTACAGGGTTGTCGAGCACTTCGATTGCTGGCTTTAAGGAGAACGCCACTTGTGCGATGGCGGTGACGCAAAGGGCCGCAGAGGCTATCGCACATGCGATGCGGAAGGAATGAAGCCGGGGAGTGCGATTGTCGGAACTCATAATAACCTCCGAAGAATTTAAAAAACTCAGGTTACTTTTTAACAGTTTATGTTAAATTGACTTTGCCGGCAAGTAATCACAGCATGCTGCAATCACTAGATGCGAGGCGGGGCCGAGCATTTTGTTCAGCCCCGCTGTTCCAGGTGGATGGGGTTAAGGTTGGCGATGAATATGCTCAAGATCTCGAAGGCAATCTTTAGGTCGCTCCTCTCCTCCAGGTCGCTCTGTATTGCCGTTGTTGCGTTGATGGTTCTTTGTGCTTTGCCCGTCTTCAGGAGCGCGGCTGGCATCGACGGACGGGTTGAATACCTCGAGTCGGGAATAACCCGTGTTGAGCAGGAATTGTCAGCATCCTATGCGGATGCGCTTGTGAATGCGGGGGAGGAGGGCGTCTATACCTCTTCATCAAGCATGCCCGCGCTTCTGTACCCTCTTGCCGCGGGGCGTCTTGTCTTGGCGCCGCTCTCTCCTCTGCTTCCGTTTCTGCAGGTGTCGGATGGAGCGTACTCCTTTTATGACGGATCGAAGGAGTACTTGCTATGGGCCGCAACGGCCGTTGCCGTCTCGTTCCTTGCCGCGCGTCTTAACAAACGTGAAAAGCTCATCATCCAGGCACCGATGGGCGAGCTGGGTAGACTTGTTGCATCGAGCGTATGGGCGAGTGTTTTTGCAATGCTTGCCGTCCTCGCCATCAATCTTCCAGGGATAATCGCCGCGCTTGTGAAGAATGGCCCGGGCTCGCCGTTCTATCCGATAGGCTACATTCAATATGCGACTCCGGTTATCAAACCGGCTTGGCTGGTGTTCGCGCAGACGGCCATCTTGCAATTCTTGGTGGCAGCGTTCATCTCGCTTGTCGTTCACCTTGCCGTGAAGATTGCCAATAACCCTACGCTTGGAATCGTGTTCGTATGTGCCCTGATGGGGGTGACGATGGTTCCCGGGTATTACGGAAGATCCATCGCTTTACGTGAGTTCGCCCTGTTGAATCCCCTTACGTATGCGAACACTGAGTTGACCGTCGGCGCCTATAGCCCGTACCCGACAACGCAGATAGTGAATCTGCCTGGACTTTGCTTCGAGCGTGGCGCGATTGCCCTCGTATGCGCAATCGGGATCGAGGTGCTGGCAATTAGCCTGCTTTGCGTTGCTGGAAAGAGCGGCTGCGCGTGCCCGATATCCCCGATTTGTCTTGAGAGAGGTTCCTTCACTGCATCGAGAACGGCAACTCGTTCGAGCGCTTGTGCCTCCGCCGTTGCATACGTAAGAACGATGGGGAAACTGCTCCTGCGTTCTCCTACCCTCGCCGTATGCGCGATTGCAATGTCGACGACGATGCTGGCCCCGGCTCTGGTCGAGATGTTTCCTGACGCTGATAACGTTTCCGCTGTTCGGTATAGGGATGGGGAGCTCCGTTCAATAGATCGGTATCTAGAGCAGAACGCTGCGAATATGGACGTCGAGGGCAAAGCGGCCCTGGAAGACATGCGGGATGCTCTTTCGGGTTTCGTGTACGCGCCTATGCCTGCGGAGGGGTTTCGAAGCCTTGCGACGTACGAGCGCGCTCGAGGTGAGCTGGGCGCGGCAGATGCGACTCTCCTGCAATCGATCGGAATCGAGCCGGAGACTCCTTCTCGTGCGGAGGCGCGTGCCCTTCTGCTTGAGTCGATCGCGAGCTTGCCGGACCCCAAGGTTTACGAGTTAAGTACGAAGATGCCCCCATTAATCCTCCTTTCGTATCTCCAGGCAGCGCTTCCCTCCTTATTTTTGCTGTTGCCCGTGGTTGTCACATCGCTCGCGTGCACCCACCTGCAGTGTCGTTCCCTTCTGGTTCTCCAGATCCCCGCAACAGCGCATGTGCGTTTTCTGACGGCTGTTGCGCTGGCTCTCCTGCTTGGCTTGGTGCTGCTTTTGGTGTCGATGGTTCCCGCTGTCGTTGTGTCCGTGATTAAGAACGGTGCGGGTGGATCGGAGTATCCCGTCGCTCTCATTCGGGCGGGAGCTTCGACAACGTCCATGGTGGGGGAGGCGGTGTTGTGCAGTATTCCGTTGCTGGTCATGGCATACGGCGTGATTTCCGTCGTCGCTGCGTTGACAGCAGCGATTAGCCGCAACCCCGTTGTCACCGGAATGGTTTGCGCGGTTCTCTTGGTGTTGGGTTCGTTGAGCGCTCATGTTGAAAGCGTGGGCATGGGCGTCGCGCTGCTGGCTCCATTCGCCTCGTTTGATCCCGCTTCCCAGGTGGGGACGATTGGGTTCCTTGGGCGAGGGACGAACGCGATGCCTTTTGGAGAGGTCGTCGGCGCATCGGGCGCTCTGCTAGTGGTCTTGGGCGCCGTATCTCCGTTGATGGTGCGCCTGAGTGTTCCAAAGATCGAAAGGGGATGATCTCGATGATTGACCTTCAAACGCTGACGATCTCTTATGGAAAGAAGGTGCTCGTAGATTCGGTGAACGCTGAGTTTGCCCCGGGTACGGTCTACGGTCTCGTCGCTCCGAACGGGCATGGAAAGACGACGTTGCTGCGTGCGATGGCAGGTTTGCCGGGTCCTCGCGTGGACGGGAGCATCGTTCTGGATGAGGTGCAGGGTACGGGTGCGAGAGAGGTCCGTTCTATGATCTTCTATGCACCTGGTGAGGGGACGCTGCTGTATCCCGGATTGCGTGCGGAAGATCACCTCAAGATGGTTTGCGATATGTGGCCGCATGCTCGCGATATCGAAGAGATAGTGGAACAAACGCAGATAGGCGAGTTCGCGAAGATGAGGATCCGCACTCTGAGCCAGGGCATGAAGCAGCAGCTTACCCTGGCGATTGCGTATGCGACGGGCGCGCGGTACCTTCTATTAGATGAGCCCATGAACGCGCTCGACCCCAGCAGGGTGGACTTGCATTCCGAGATTCTCAGGAAGCTGGCCGATTCTGGTACGTGCATCATCATGTCATCCCACATCCTGGATTCGGTCGATAGGCTGTGCGATGAGATTCTGTTTTTGAAGGATGGGAGGCTCATTAGAAGCATTCCGCAAGATGATGCTGCGCCGAAGTCTCCTGGATCCCATTTCGCAAGGCTCTGTTAGACCAAGGTTGACATAAAAACGATGTCACCGCGAGGCGGTACC
>CALEXE010000128.1:0-28068 GCA_937925265.1 uncultured Collinsella sp.
TACTGCTCCGAGCTGTCTCGTTTCCATATCGAGCCGCGCAACCTGCGTCAGTATGTGTCGTCGGCCAACCGTGAGTCCTCGATGTTCGAGCAGGTGCTCGTGAGCATGCTCGGTATGGATACTTCCGACGACGAGCGCGATGCCAAGCTCGAGCGTGCCTTTAAGAAGTTGCATGACCTAACCGAGGGCGTGCATACCGCACTGCTCAAGAACCGTGTATTCGAGTCACTCAACGCCGTGGTCGAGGACGCCGATATCGATGCCCTCGACGAGGAGATCGCACGCTCAGAATCCACCAAGGCCAAAAGCGAAGAGACATCTGCCTCCGCGGTCTCCGTGCGTGAGGAATCCCTCGTGCAGCCGCTTAAGGTTGTCGCCCCCTCGCACGCCGGCACCGCCGGCGCGGACAAATAGACGCTGCTACAAACCAGCTTCCCATGAAAGGTCATGCCATGTACGACTTCGAATCTCACATCGTCGACATCCCCGACTATCCCGAGCCCGGAGTCGTCTTTAAGGACATCACGCCGCTCTTTGGTAATCCCGAGGCGCTCAAGGCCATGGTAGATGCCCTGGCCGAGAATTTTGCCGGCATGGGAATCACCAAGGTCGTGGGTCCCGAGGCCCGCGGCTTTATGGTCGGTGTGCCCGTGGCCGTCGCCCTGGGCGCCGGCTTTGTTCCCGCACGTAAGCCAGGAAAACTCCCGCGCAAGACGGTAAGCGAGAGCTACGAGCTCGAATATGGCACCGACTCTATCGAGATCCATGCCGATGCCATTACCTCTAAAGATACCGTGTTGATTCTGGACGACTTGGTCGCGACGGGCGGAACCGTCGAGGCAACAGGTAAACTGGTGCGAGATATGGGCGCAAAGCTTGTGGGCTACGGTTGTATCCTTGAGCTTGCGTTTCTCAACCCGCGCGAGAAGCTCACGCCCTCCAACGAGGATGTCGAGCTCTTTAGCCTGGTAACGGTGGACTAGCCGCTACCCTTAGATACCGGAAAGGAAGCTCCATGCGCACAGCAAACACGCATAAAAACATGGCACGCTGCGCTGCTACGGCAACCCTCGCTTGTGTTTTGGGCCTGGGCCTCGCGGCTCCTGCCTATGCCGATACCGCATCCGATCTTGCCGCTGCTCGTACCAAACTCGAGCAGATCGGCACGCAAACCCAGCAGATCTACGACGAACTCGCCACTCAAACGAAGGCGCTCGACCAGACCGCTGGCGAGATCACGCAAAAGCAGCAGGAGATCGCCGATGGCCAGGCCAAGCTTTCCAACTACGTTGCAGGTGAGTACAAGACCGGCGGCCTGAGCCTGCTCCAGGTACTGACGGGCGTCGATGACCTGGGCGATATGCTCAACCGTCTGTTCTACTACGGCAAGGTTTCCGACAAGCAGGCCCAGACTATCCAAGAGGTCAAAGATCTTAAGCAGGAACTTACCGACAAGCAGGCCGAGCAGGAGAAGAACGTCGCCGCCACGCAAAAGAAGGTCGACGAGCTCAACGCTCAGCAGGCCGAGGCTCAAAACGTTGTGAACTCTCTGGACTCCCAGCTGCAGGCCGAACTTGCCGCCGAGGCCGAGGCCAATGCCGCGCTGCAGGCCGGCATCAACGCCAGCACCGCCGAGAAGGCCACGGTGAGCACCGAGACCGCCGGCACGACCGAGAACACTAACAAAGGTGGCGGTACGACCAATGACGGCGGCAACACGCCTGCGCCCACTCCCACGCCCGCTCCTGCCCCAGCTCCGGCTCCGGCCCCTTCTGCGCCGAGCCCGTCCGTTGACGGCGGCTCTGTTGTTTCGCGTGCCTATAGCAAGCTCGGTTGCGCTTATTCCTGGGGCGGTATTGGACCGAACAGCTTTGACTGCTCCGGCTTTGTGAGCTACTGCCTCACGGGCCGTTACTGCCGCCTGGGCACCACCGGCGACTTCATGGGTTGGACGCGTGTTTCTGATCCTCAGCCCGGCGACGTTGTGGTCAACTCGTATCACACCGGCATCTATATTGGCGGCGGCCAGATGATCCATGCTTCCGACTACAACACGGGCGTTATCATCAGTTCCGTTGCAGTCGGCATGAACAACAAGTACATTTTCGTGCGCTACTAAGTCACTCTGTATAGCAAACGAAGGTGAACCTCGTGGCCTTTGAGCTGCGAGGTTCATTTATTTATGACCGTGCTCCATACATGATCCTAATGTGCTAGTTTTCAATACTAGATGCACGCTTCATCGGTGAGCATTATAGCTATAATGATTGAGAAGCATATAGAAAGGACCCTCTATGAGCTGGGCACTTATCTCCGATTCGAGCTGCAATCTCCGCGATTGGAACCCGACCGCGCCCCATACCACCTTTGCATTTGCACCCCTCAAAATACGAGTGGGGGAGCGCGATTTCGTCGATGACCTCACGCTCGACGTTCACGAACTCAATTGCGCCGTGCAGGCGGAGTCGAGCGCTTCTTCGAGCGCCTGTCCGAGCGTAGGCGAGTGGACCGAACTCTTTAGACTTGCCGACAAGATGATTTGCATGCCCATCTCGGAGGGCGTATCGGGGAGCTATAACGCCGCCGCCACGGCACGCGATTTGGTTCTTGCCGAGGAACCGGACCGACAGATCCATCTGGTCAATTCACGCGCAGCCGGCGGCAAAATGGACCTGATCTTTTTGCTGTTCGACCGCTATCTCGCAAGCAATCCAGACGTTTCATTTGAGGAAGCCTGTGGCTTTTTTGATGAGCTGGAACAGAACAGCAAGATCCTATTTAGCCTGTGCAATTACGAAAACCTTGCGAAGGCCGGACGTATCCCCAAGGCGGCCGGCGTTATTGCCAATAAACTCAACATTCGAGTTTTAGGCACGGCAAGCGAGGCGGGGGAGATTAAGCTCGTTGGTCACACCCGTGGCGAAAAGAAGATGCTTGGCAAGATTGTCGACACCATGGAGGCCGAGGGCTTTACCGGCGGCGAGGTTGTCATCGACCATGTCGAAAATGAGGCGGGCGCCCAGGCACTTGCAAGCCGCATTGTGGAGCATTGGCCTGGCTCCAAGACCATTATCATGCCCTGCAATGGACTGGATTCATACTATGCCGAGATGCACGGTCTTATTATCGGCTACGGCATGGGCGTGGCTTCGGGCCGATAATGTCCAAATAAACAAACGTGCGGGCGGGACAAAGTGTCTGATGGCTCTTTGTCCCGCCCGTCCTGTACGTCGGCTAGCTATTAAACCCATTGAACTTTAGGTAGCTCATTAGATACGCCTTCGATACAAAAGACGATACCGCGCTGCGAACGAGCAGCGACTCGCGTGTGACCTGATGAGCTGTATCGGGTACAGGAACCTGCTCAATTGAAAAAGCCGCACGAATCGATGCCTCGAGCTGATCAATCACATAATCAAAGGCGGTCGGTGCATCGTAGCTCAGGCGCTGAATGTTAAAGAGCGCCTGAACCGCAGCGATGGGCAGCACCTGCTTAAAGATACAAATGGCGATGAGACGCGCAATCTGCTCACGGCCATATTGCTTTTTTACCGGAGCAGGTACCAGACCGATCTTCACGTAGTTGTTGATCATGGAGGGCGTAATAACGGGCTGGTCCAAACAAATCGAAAGCGGTTCCATCCACAGTTCGATGTACTCAATGACCTGATCACGGTAGAGCGTCACATTCGGCAACTGGTTATAGCGCGGCAAGCTGAGCGTATTGAGTTTGCGAACTATATCAGACTGGATAAATGCATCAGGTAGCACCGTTGGCTGAATATCCTCTGGGCTAATGCTAGCCGACGTATCGGACATAGGAATGACATGTTTAACGTGATTCATATGGTGCCTCCGTTCGTTTTCAATATTGTATTCTAGATTATCTAGTTTTGCATATCACAATGAACGGCATGATCGTCGGCTTTGGCTCGGGTCAAGCCACAGGATAGCTGGCCCATTTTTTACACAACAAAACGTCCTGCGGCAACGTTGTATCAAGCTCCTTGCCGCAGGACGTTTAAGTAACATAACAACCTTACATAAGATATATTATCGTACTTATCCGCGTAGGAAAGCGTATGCGCTGGTAGCTGCTATGGCTCCGTCCGAAACGGCGGTCACAACTTGGCGTAATCGCTTAGAACGGATATCGCCGGCAGCAAATAAGCCAGGCGTGCGGGTGACCATTGATTCGTCGGTCACAATGCCGCCGTCGGGCGCCAGATCCGCCAGATGTTCTACAAGCTCGGTATGGGGCTGCGTGCCAGCAAAGACAAAGATACCAATCGAACCAGGATCGAAGGACTCGGAATAGGTTTCACCGGTGGCGTTGTCCTTAAATGTGATAGTCGTCGGCATGGCCTCGCCCGATAGTTCCACAATACTAGTTTGGTACCTAACTGAAATATTATCTTTTGCGAGCACCTTTTGAACCACGCCATCGGGGGCACGGAACTGATCGCGGCGCAAGACGATGGTCACGCTGCTGGCAATTTCTGACAAGAACAGGGCTTCCTCGCAGGCAGCATTGCCGCCGCCGATGACAAAGACCTGCTTACCACGAAAGAACATGCCGTCGCATGTCGCGCAGTACGAAACGCCACGACCGCGATACGTATCCTCGCCAACAAAACCAGCAAATCGCGGCGTGGCACCCATGCAAGCGATAACGCTCGAGGCCAGCGTATCGCCCGTATCGTGATGCACCGTAAACAGCGCTGTATCGGCATCGTACTCGATGCCCGTCGCCATGCTCCACGTAACCTGCGCTCCCAGGCCCTCTGCATGTTGCTGAAAACGCTCGCCAAGCTCGGCACCGCTCAAGAGCGGAATGCCCGGATAATTCTCGACCTCATTGGTTGTGGCGATCTGTCCTCCCGACATGCCTTGTTCTATCACGGTCGTCGTTAGGTTGGCACGCGCCGCGTAAATGGCTGCAGCATAGCCCGCAGGGCCGCCACCGATAATCGCAACATCAATCGGCTGATCGGTAGTCATGGAATGTCCTCTCGTCGAAACATTGACGTTCTTTGCGCTCTTACCCAAATTTAGACGAACGTGACACTCATGCACTACAATGATTCCTTGCGAAACAAAGATGAAGGGGAGTTATCGATGGATCAAACGCAGACGAGCAATGACGCTCCCCTGCCCACGCACAGCACTCCCCAATCGGAGCAAACCACGCTCTTGGCTCAACAAAAACCTCTCGTGACCATCGTGCACGCCTCGGTCGGCTCGGGCCACAAGGCCGCCGCAAATGCGATTGCGCAGGCATTCGACCTCATCCGCGGCACCAATAGCATCCCCGAAGATGTTGAGATTGACGTGCTCGATATCCTTGATTTTGGACGCATAAAATTCGACGGCAACAAAACGGCCGCTTCGTTTACCGGCGCCACGCGCCCAATTTATGACTTGACCTGGCGTTATACCCTTACCGGACACCTGCTTTGGGGCGGTGGCACGGCATGGTCGCGCATCATGTTCCCCGCATTTAACGAATACGTTCGGACTCGCAGGCCCATTGCCGTGATAGCCACGCATATCACGGCAGCCAACGTTGCCGTTGGTGCGCGCGTCATTACGGGCATCGACTATCCCGTCATTTGCGTGCCGACCGATTACGAGGTCGAGGGTTGGTGGCCCCATAAGGACACCGACCTCTTCTGCGTGGCAAACGAGTTTATGGCCGAGACACTTCGCCCCCGTAAGGTTCCCGAGGCCAAGATCCGCATTACGGGCATCCCCATTCGCGCTGGGTTTGATACGGGCTACAATCGCGAGGAAGAACTTGAGAAGTTCAATCTCCCCACCGGCAAGACCATTGTGCTGGTAATGGCCGGCGCCAGTTTGCCTCAACCGTACGTTCGCTTTCGCGCGGAGATGGACCGCACCCTCCCCTTCCTGCGCAGTTTCGAGGACATGCACTTTGTCTTTTTGCCGGGCAAGGATAAGGAATACGCCGCCCGCCTCAAGACACTCTTCGATGCCATGAAGCTCGAAAATGTCACGGTGCTGGACTATGTCGACGACATGGCGGCCCTCATGCACGGGTGCGACCTGGCAATCCTCAAATCGGGCGGACTCACGGTCACCGAGTGCCTATGCGCACATCTGCCGATGATTCTGCTGGGCAAGTCCTATGGCCAGGAAAAGGCCAACACCACCATGCTCACCGGCATGGGCGCCAGCATGCATGTCACCACCGCACGAGAGCTCATCGTTACCCTACATCACTTGCACGACCATCCCGAATCACTCAAAGCGCTACTCATCAACGGCGAAGTACTACGCCGCCCCCACGCAGCCGAAGACATAGCCATCGCAACCATGGAACTCGTAGGCAAACCCCAAAAGCGCAAACGAGCCTTCTGCCGCTTCTACTGGGGCGAAAAACCTGCGCATATCAGGTAGCGTCTTAATGTCCGCTTACCTGTGGGAGGCCCCTATATATCATCCCGTGCTCAAACATTCTCGCTTCGCTGCGAAACTGCGCGCGGGACGATATATAGGGGCCTCCCACAGGTAAGCTGCGTTAACGTACCAGCGGCTATACCAGATTCCCCACCAGTAGAATCTGCAAAGGGGAACCAGAAAATACAAATACAGTAAGTCGATGCGACAAAGGGGGCGTCCCTTCATCGCATCGACTTACTAGAAAAGTAAATTTTTTTTCAAGCGAGTAGCCGCCCGCCCGGGGCTTACCTATATCGTTCCACGCACAGTTTCGCAGCGAGCGAAGCGAAGCGAGAATGTTTGAGCATGGAATGATATGTGTGAGAGGCGGGCGGGAGGGATACGAGCGCCCCTAGGCGACGCCGCTGGAGCCGAAGCCTCCTTTGCCTCGGTCGGTTTCGTCTAGTTCTTCTACTTCTATGAGATTGACCGTGGGGACTTCTTGGATGACGAGTTGGGCTATGCGGTCGCCTTTATTGATTTGAATGTTAATGGAGGGATCCAGGTTGATGAGAATAACCTTGAGTTCTCCTCGGTAGTGGGCGTCGATGAGGCCCGGCGTATTGACTATAGACAGGCCCTGCTTGATGGCCAAGCCGCTGCGGGGCTGGACGAAGCCGGCGTAGCCATCAGGCAGGGCGATGGCCAGCCCCGTAGAGACCAGACGGCGTTCGAAGGGCTTCAGGACGCAGTCCTCGTTGGAGCGCAAATCCAAGCCGGCATCAGTGGGATGGGCGTATTTGGGAAGCTCGACGGTGGGATCGAGACGCTTTATGTTGACGGTAATGTTGGACATGGAATCACCTTAGCTTGTCGAGCTCTTGCAGAAACTCATCGACGTCTTTGAAATCGCGGTAGACCGAGGCAAAGCGGATGTACGCCACCTTGTCAATCTTGGCCAAGCGCTTGAGCACCATGTCACCCAACTCATGGGACGTGACGGCCGTCAGTGTGCGAGAGCGCAGCTCGACCTCGATGTCGTCGATAATCTCATTGAGCTTCTTAGTGTCGATATCGCGCTTGATGGTGGCGCGCATCAAGCCGACGAGCAGCTTATTGCGATCGAACCGCTGCTTGGTTCCGTCTGACTTAATGACCTCGATTGGGTCTTCGCATCGCTCGAACGTTGTAAAGCGATAGTTACACGAGCAACATTCGCGACGGCGCTTAATGGTGTTATTTGACTCCTGCATACGGGAATCAACGACGCGGGTATGTGCCTTGCCGCATTTGGGACAGCGCATGGTACCTCCTCTTAAACGATAACAAGGGTACCATGCGCAGCGCGATAATGATTACGAACGAGCAGGAACCTTAAGATGCGCACCGGCGGCGAGCGAACCATGCTCCAGATGATTGACGTTACGGATCATGTCGGAAGTCTCTTGCGTGGAAAGGCCTTCGATTGGATATTCCTCGGCAAGCGACCAAAGAGAATCGCCAGTCTGAACGCGAATGGTCTCGTAAGTAATGTTGGAAACGGACTCGGCATACGCGGCGTGACGAGCGCTAAAGACCGAAGTAGCGAGGACAAAGAAGATCGTAAGCGCAACGGCGACGGCGACAATCGTCGGAACCTTCAGGGCAACGCGGGCCGGCGCGACTACAGCCTGCTGATTGCGAGCAGGCTTTACGGTCAAAGGTTGAATGCCGGAGCGGCCACCCTGAACAACCGTAAAAGTGGGTTCTGCAGGCGTCTCGAGCTTAAGGGCGAGGTTTCCCTGGACCATATTCGTTGCGTTCATCATGTTCTCCTCTCGCGTGTTTTGCTGAGAACAGTTTTATCAAGCCGCGCGGACAAAAATGTCTAGCGCGAGAACGAATGTTCGGTTATTATTATCTTCGAACAGTTGTTCCTGTCAAGCAAAATTCGAACATTTGTTTGACATGGGTAGAGAGGATGCCCTGATGGCTCGCAAAATTACCAAGCGTCAGCAGCAAATTTACGACTTCATCAAGGAATATCAGCAGGAGAAGGGTTATCCGCCCAGCGTGCGCGAGATGGCTTCTGCCGTGGGCCTTTCCTCCCCAAGCACCGTGCACGCCCATCTCTCTGCCCTGGAGGCGCGCGGGCTGCTCAAGCGCGATGCCACCAAGCCGCGTGCCCTGGAACTCTTTAACGAGGATGGTTCCTCTGTCTCAATTTCTAAATCTGACGAGCCCACCGCACCTCGCGGAACGGTCTCGCTACCGCTCGTTGGTCGCGTCGCGGCTGGGATTCCCATTCTGGCAGAGCAGAATATCGAAGACACGTTTACTATCCCGACCGAAATCGCGACTGATCAGGGTTCCTTTATCCTTGAGGTGCATGGGAGCTCAATGATCAATGTCGGCATCTTCAATGGCGATTACATCATCGTCCGTGAACAAAAGAGTGCCATGAACGGCGAAATTGTCGTGGCCATGATTGATGGTTCGGCGACCGTCAAGACGTTCTACAAGGAGCAGGGGCGTGTGCGCTTGCAGCCCGAGAACGACACCATGGAACCTATCTATGCAACGAATCCCGTTATCCTGGGCAAAGTCGTCGGCTTGATGCGCCGGTTCTCGTAATGCAAAAACGCATAACCATCTTTGATACCGTCCGCGGGTTTACGATGATTTCTATGGCAGGTTTTCACGCTTGCTATGATCTCGCCTACCTGTACGGCTGGGATATGCCTTGGTTTACCCAGACTGTCTTTCAAGACGTCTGGCGCGCCAGCATCAGCTGGGTATTTTTGTTTATCGCGGGTTGGATGTGCACGCTCTCACGCAACAATATCAAACGTGCCGCCAAATACGCCTTAGCAGCACTCGTTGTCTGGTTGGCAACAACACTTGTCTCAGTCGACGATTCGGTTAATTTTGGCATCATCTACTGCATGGCCGCATGCACCGGCATCGTAGCGTTGACCGATCCCGTCCTTAAGAAGATAACGGCGAGATGGGGCATGCCCCTATGCCTTATGTTGTTCGCAATCACCTTGAGCATCCCCAAAACGATCTACCCTGTCCCCTACCTGGCGTGGCTGGGATTTCCGAGCCCTGGGTTTATCTCAGGTGATTACTACCCCATCATCCCGTTTATCTTTATGTATCTTGCAGGATACTTCGCCGCACACATAGCGCAGGGAATCGATAAGACCGTCCCTAGCTGGGCCTACGCCAACCCCCTGCCGGCGCTCGCCAGCCTTGGACGTCACGCTCTCCCCTTTTATCTGCTGCATCAGCCCATCATTCTGGGCATTTTAGAGCTCGTCTACTCGGTGCGATAACGCTCGAGCCGCGGTGCAATACGAGCCGGCAACTTCGCCACAATGCGAACGCCGTCCTCGAGATATTCCTCATGCAGAAGGGTTCCCTGCTCATGCACCAGCGTGATGAGAGCGCCCTCGCGATACGGGATATCAGCGGAGAGCAACACATCGGTGGCAGCTGCCTCGCGAGCAATCCGGTCGACGAGATCGTCGAGCCCCTCGCCCGTTTGGGCCGAGAACAGAACGGCCTCCGGATAGCGACGACGGAAACTCAATCGATCGACGCTATCGAGAAGATCGATTTTATTGAATACGGTCAGCGTTAAACGCTCTCCGGCGCCGATCTCATCAAGCACGCGGTCGACAGCCTCCAGCTGCCGCTCATAGTCCTCGTCAGACGCATCTACGACTTTGAGAATTAGATCGGCACCCAAAACCTCGGACAGCGTCGATTTAAAGGCATCGACCAGACCATGCGGCAGCTTTTGAATAAAGCCGACGGTATCGGTAATCGTCATGCCGCGACCGCCGGGCAGACGATACGAACGCGTCGTCGGGTCGAGCGTAGCAAACAGCTTGTCCTGCGAAAGTACCGTAGAGCCGGTCAGACGATTGAGCAACGTCGATTTACCGGCATTGGTATAACCGGCCAACGCGACGCGAAACGCCGGTGACTCAATGCGACTCTTGGATTGAACATCGCGACGCTGTTCAACCTGCTTGAGCTCACGACGAAGCGCAGCGATCTTATTACGAATAAGGCGACGGTCGACCTCGAGCTGACTTTCGCCCTGACCAAAACGTGAGCCGATGCCGCCGCGCGTCTGCTCCTTGGCGAGATGGCTCCACATGCCACGCAGGCGAGGCAACAAATATTGAAGCTGTGCCAGCTGTACCTGCAGGCGTCCCTCACGCGTCTGAGCATGCAGGCCAAAGATATCCAGGATCAGTGCTGTACGATCGATAATCTTTACCGGCTCGCCCACAGCTTTCTCCAAATAGGATTGCTGCGAGGGCGTCAGGTCGTCGTCAAAAATAACGACATCGGCATCCATGCGATGCACCAGGCCGCACAGCTCTTCTACCTTGCCGGAACCGATAAACGATTTAGGATACGGCTTTACCAAACGCTGCGACAAGCGTGCCACGCACTGAGCACCAGCTGTGTGGGCAAGACGCTCCAGCTCATCAAGCGAGCGATCGAGCGGCCATGCATTGTCGCGCCACTCAACACCAACTAAAATGGCACGCTCGGGCTCGGGCGCCGTGGGAACAAGGGGGAAACGGGCCATTAGGCAGCCTCAATACGATGCAGGATATCCTCAACGACCTCATCGATCGTACATTCATCCATATCAAACCACACGATACGGTCATCGCGCTTAAACCACGAAAGCTGACGCTTGGCATAACGACGCGAACGCATCTTAATGAGTTCGCGAGCCTCATCCATGCTCATCACGCCATTGAAAGCATCAATGATCTCTTTATAGCCAATTGCCTGCATCGACGTCAGGGCATCTCCCAGCCCCTGGCCCATAAGACCGCGGACCTCATCGACAAGACCCTGCTCAAACATCAGATCGACGCGCTGGTTAATGCGCTCGTAGAGCACCTCGCGATTACGCGTCAGACCAAACCATAGGGCATGATAATGCTCGTGCGGAACACTAAACTGCGACTTTTGCTGCGCATAGGAGACGCCATCATCATGCATCTCGAGCGCACGAATCACACGGCGCACGTTATGGGGATGAATAACAGCAGCCGATTCTGGATCGCGCTCGGCAAGCAGGGCATGAAGTTCTTCCTCGCCAATACGCTCGGCAAGCTCCTGATAGCCCACACGGCGATCGTCCTCAAGTTCACCCGAGGGAAAGTCCATCTCATCGAGGGCGGCCTTGAGATACAGCCCCGTACCTCCGCAAAAAACCGGCAGGCAACCCGAACCAAGGAGACGTTCAACATGCGCGCGAGCGTCGGCCTGATAAAGCGCAGCAGAATATGCCACACCCGGCTCTACAATGTCGACGAGACGCAGCGGCGCCGTGCACTCATCGGGCGCCATCTTTGCGGTACCGATGTCCATGCCGCGATAGATTTGCATCGCATCGCACGACAGCACTTCGGACGAAAGACGAGCTGCCAAACGGTCGGCAACATCACTCTTACCAACCGCCGTCGGACCGACGATCGCAACGGCGGAAAGACCTGCCCCGGGAGAAACCATTAGCGCGGCTCGCCCACAACGGAACCGGATAAATACCAGGTCTTGGCAACGTCAACGTCAACATCAACGATCTTACCAACAAGCTGATCGATGCTGTAACCCTCGGGGATAGGCGCATGCACGGTCTGATTCTTGGGACTCTTGCCCAGCAGGACCGCGTCGTTCTTTTTACTCGTTCCCTCAATGAGCGCCGGAACCACAGTATGAAGCTCACCCTGGTTATACTCGTGTGCCGTGGTCTCGATAACCTTAACCAGACGGTTGAAACGCTCGAGAATAACCTCATGCGGCGTAGGATCGTCAATCTCGGCGGCCGGGGTACCGGCGCGCTTGGAATAGATGAAGGTATAGGCCTGAGCATAGCGGACCGTCTCGGCAAGTGAGAGCGTCTGCTCAAAGTCTTCTTCAGTCTCACCCGGGAAGCCAACGATAATGTCGGTCGAGAGCGCGATATCGGGCATGCGGTTGCGAATGCGATCGACAAGGCCCAGATAGTCCTCGCGTGTATAACGGCGATTCATCTCTTTGAGGATCCGCGTCGAACCTGACTGGACGGCCAAATGCAGCTGCGGCATAACGGCAGGCGTCTCGGCCATGGCGTCGATGGTCTCGGGCAACAGGTCCTTGGGATGCGAAGACGTAAAGAAGATGCGCTCCACGCCCGTATCGCCCACGGCACGCAGCAGATCGGCAAAACGCGGCTTGCCAAACAGATCGCGACCATATGAGTTAACGTTTTGGCCCAGCAGCGTAATCTCACGCACGCCCTGGCGCACCAAACCGGTCACCTCGTCGACAATCTCCTCGAAGGGGCGGCTCTTTTCGCGACCACGCACGTACGGCACGATGCAATAGGTGCAGAAATTATTGCAGCCCGTCATGATGGGCACCCAGGCGTGATACTGAGTCTCGCGATGCCACGGCATGCTCATGGCATCCGTATCCTCATGCTCATTGGTACGGATATGACGCTTGCCATCAAGGAACGCCTCGGCAATGAGCTCGGCCACATGCGCGATGGAATGCGTGCCAAAGATGACATTGACGTTATCGACGTTGGTGAGCAGGCCCTCGCCATCGCGCTGCGCGATGCAACCGCCAACGGCAACCACGCGCTTGCCCGAAGGCGAAGGCGGCAGGCTTTTGCAGGAATTGCACTGACCGTACAGGCGAGTATCGGCGGCCTCGCGCACGCAGCACGTCATGAAGACAACGATATCGGCATGCGCGGGATCGAGCGCCATGAGGCAGCCATACGAATCAAGCAGACCGCTCACACGCTCGGAGTCGTGCTGATTCATCTGGCAGCCAAAGGTGCGGATAAAGTAGGTTTTACCGGCAAGAATATCGCGTACGGAACGCTGGTCCATGTGCATAAGTCCTAACGATGGGGAGTGGAACGAGGCAAGCAGAAGCTATGCCACAGGCTTAACATCATCCATGACGACGTTATCCATAGCAGCTCGATTGATCTGGTGAACGTAGATAGAAAGGCGGATGGCCGTGCGCGACTCCCCGTTAATGAGGATGTCGGAGAACACGGGCGCGCAGGAAATATCAAAACCGGTTGGAATCAAAAAACCGCGCGCGATAGCAACGGCCTTAATGGCCTGATTGACGGCACCGGCGCCGACACACTGAATGTTGACGGGTACACCATCCTTGACCATGCCGGCGATGGCGCCGGCAACGGACGCGGGCGATGATTTGCTTGATACCTTCAGGCAATCCATGAAGAAACTCCTGCATTTAAAAGTACGTTTTAACTGCAATAACTGTATCGTACCGAGTGGACTCGGTAAAGGCACTATTCCTCTTTGGCAAGATCAAAGGTCACGGTGATTCGATCACGCGAAACACGGATCTTTGGGTCGCCGCAAAGGTTGAGATAGTACCGGGCGGCAAGGTCATTAAAGTCGCGTTCCACAGCGCGCGAAAACTGTGCCATGTCATCCTTGGCAATACGTAGCCCGCGACGATCCTTCGCGAGATCGACAGGAGCCGGCGCATGCGAGGACGAATCACGCTCGCGCAGCAGACGCGCGGTCACACCGCGAACGGGCTTAATCTGCCCTGCCAAAATGCGATGGGCCGTGCGCTCGGACATCTCAAGACCCAAACCCGAACAAATACGGATAAAGTCCTCGGCATCAGAAGCAAGGCCTAAACGATCGACAACCGGAAGCTCGCTCTCGTCATCAATGAACAGGAGACGAGACGTATCGAGCCGACTTGACGCCTGAGCATAAAGGGTCGCGGCAATCTCAGACGGAGAACCAAGATAGACATCGCAACCACGCAACTCCTCGAGCGCAAACTCACAAGCAGCGCGAATAATATTATGTGGACCGCGAGCGCAGACATAACGTCCGTCCTCATCCTTGACGGCCTGGGGCCAGCTGGACTGATCGGCACGCTCACTGAGGCGGTCGGCCGCGACGCTCACCTTGAAGGCTGAACCAAGATCGACACCGGACGTGACCACACGGGCCTCATCAGTGTTCTGCTTGATCGAAAACAATGCCATGCCACGACCGTGAACGCCCCAACGGTCCATCTTCATGCTCTCGAGCTTGGAGGTAACGCGGGCATCGAAGATTCGCTCTTGCATATCCTGCGGAACGCCCGAACCGTTATCCAGAAAGACAAGCGTGCGGACGCCGTCTTCCTTGGTCGTGGCGAGATAGACCTTGTCGGCGCCGGCATCGCGAGCATTACGGAGCATTTCGATGACGATGTCCTCGACATGCTGAATGTCGTGCTTAGCCTGGCGCCGCTCGGCCTCCGAAACGCGGAGGCGGACATACCCCTCGCCAAGGTTCTCCTCGACGCGAAGGTTGCCCTCCCCCGACATCGACGCGATAAATGAGATGAGCTCGTTCGCGTCGCTCATGTTATTTAGCGATATCGACAGCGCGGCTCTCGCGAATCACGACGACGCGCACCTGACCGGGATACTCCATCTCTTCCTCGATCTGATGGGCGATATCGTGAGCCAGAACCGTGGACTGGGCATCGGAAATCTTGTCCGGCTGGACCATGACGTGGACCTCGCGACCGGCCTGCATGGCATAGGTACGTTCGACGCCGTCATGAGAGTTGGCGATCTCCTCGAGCTTCTCAAGACGCTTGATGTAGTTCTCGGCAGACTCGCGACGGGCACCGGGGCGAGAGGCAGAGACAGCATCGGCGGCCTGCACCAGGACATCGAGCACCGTGTTGGGGTCGACATCGGCATGGTGAGCCTCAATAGCGTGGACGATAACGGGCTTCTCGCCATAACGGCGGGCAAGCTCGGCGCCGATGACGGCATGCGGGCCCTCGACGTCGTGGTCGATTGCCTTGCCCAGGTCATGAAGCAGGCCGGCGCGCTTGGCGGTCACAACGTCCAGGCCAAGCTCGGAAGCCATCACGCCGCACAGATCAGAGACCTCGAGGGAATGCTGTAGCACGTTCTGACCAAACGAGGTACGGTAGCGCAGGGCACCAAGGGTCTTGACGATCTCGGGGTGCAGGTCGTGGATGCCGGTATCGAAGGCAGCCTGCTCGCCAGCCTCGCGCACGCGCTGCTGAACCAGGTCGGCGGCCTTGTGATACATCTCCTCGATACGGGCAGGGTGAATGCGGCCGTCGGCGATGAGGTTCTCAAGGGCGACACGGGCGGTCTCACGACGGACCGGGTCGAAGCTCGAAAGAACGACGGTCTCGGGCGTGTCGTCGATCACGAGGTTGACGCCGGAAACCTGCTCGAAGGTCCGGATGTTGCGACCCTCGCGACCGATGATACGGCCCTTGAGGTCATCAGAGGGAATGTGCACGGAGGTAACGGTGACCTCGGCAGTGTGGTCGGCAGCGCAGCGCTGAATCGCCAGGGACAAAATCTCCTGGGCGGTCTTGTGACACTCGGCGCGAACCTGCTGCTCGGACTCGCGAATGATCGTGGCGGCCTCGTGGGTGACCTCGCCGCGAACCTTATCGAGGAGCTCCTTGTGGGCGTCCTCGCGGGTAAGGTCGGCGATACGCTCGAGCTCGGAGGTCTGCTTTGCGCAGAGCTCCTCGAGCTCACGGGAGCGCTTCTCGACCTGACCGGCCTGGCTGGACAGCTGATGCTCGCGCTTGTCGAGAGCGTCGTTGCGGCGATCGAGGGATTCCTCGCGCTGCATCACGCGGTTCTCGAGCGTACGAATCTCGTTCTTACGCTGCTTGTCCTCGGCCTCAGCAGCCTGCTTGTTCTTGATGATCTCCTCTTTAGCCTCGAGCAGAGCCTCTTTTTTGAGGGTCTCGGCCTGACGCTTAGCATCACCGATCAGGGACTCAGCCTGTGCGTGTGCCGACTGGATTTTTTCGTCGGCCTCGTGAAGACTACCCTGCTTGGCGGTGCGCATGTAGGCAATGGCGGCGATGGCACCCAAAATGATGCCAACGAGCGCTGCGATGATAGGCATGCTCACTCCTTTTTATGGATTCGTTACACAACAAAGCGAACCGTCCTTACGAACGGCTCGCGACATTTGAGTAATATGGGCGCAGCTTATGCGGGTCGGATACAGATAAACATATAAACAAACTCATCACAGATGAGCACATATCACAAAGCAAATGACAGTGTTTATCGTACGTTGAACCACAACAACTGTCAAATAAATGGCCCCAGCACGGCGGCTAAAACGCGGTGAACGGCAGGGCCACAAAACGCATACGCCTAAACCGCACATTCCTCGCGTTCGGCATTAAGACGTGCCTTAACGGCATCGGCGGCGATGTGATACGAGAAGCCCTTGCCCATCAAAAACCGAACCAGTTTTTCGAATCCGCGCGTCTCTGGAACACGCCGCTTGGCGAGCAGGGCTGACGCACGCGCCAAATCGTCTTCGACGGCAAAATAATCCTCGGGATAACCGGGAATGTCATCGAGCACGACATGACGGCGCTTGAGCTCGGTCTCGATTTTACGCTGTCCCCAACCGCGCCGCTTGCGTTCCTCGATAAAGTACGAGCAAAAGCGGTTCTCGTCTAAAAAGCGATACTCGGTGGCGCGCTCGACGGCGAAATCGATCGCGGACTGGTGAAAGCCGTAGCGAGCCAGCTTGTCACGGACCTCACCCGTCGCATGGTCGCGTCGCGATAGCATCTCGGTCACCATGGTAAGTGCACATTTACGCTCGATGAGCTGCACCGCTTCACGAAAGTTATCCCAATCACAGGGAAGATCGGGGCGATTTTTGACATACAGGCGCGCGACCCGCACGGGAATCCAAATGGACCGCTCAAAACCGCCCTCAAGCTCACAATCGATATGTGCGCAAGGCTTTTTGGACGCATACCCGCTCGAGAACGAGGAGGCCGCCTTCTTATCGGGAAAGACGACCGTGGCCTCGGTCACCGTATACGACATGAGCGTAACCGCTACTCGTCGTCATCATCGAGCATGGCGGAACCATCGATGGCGTAAAGCTCGTCAAACTCCTCAGGCGCAGGCTGATCGGTCAGCTCGACCTCGGACGGAGCATCGTCATCAAACTCAAGCCCGCAGGCAAGGCGGACCTTATGCTCAATCTCGTCGGCACAATCGGGGTGTTCGCGCAGGAACGCCTTGGCGGCCTCGCGACCGTTGCCGAGCTTGTCTTCGCCATAGGCAAACCAGGAGCCCATCTTCTTGCAAATGCCGCACTCGACAGCCATGTCCAGAATCGAGCCCTCCTTAGAGATGCCCGTACCGTACATGATGTCGAACTCAGCAGAACGGAACGGAGCTGCCACCTTGTTCTTAACGACCTTGGCACGCACGCGGTTACCGATAACCTCATCCTTAAGCTTAATGCTGTCGATGCGGCGAATGTCGATACGCACCGAAGAGAAGAACTTAAGGGCGCGGCCGCCCGTCGTGGTCTCGGGGTTGCCGAACATGACGCCGATCTTCTCTCGCAGCTGGTTAATGAAGATGCATGTCGTGTTGGACTTGGACAGCGAGCCGGCGAGCTTGCGGAGCGCCTGACTCATCAGACGAGCTTGCAAACCGACCGTGGTATCGCCGATCTCTCCCTCGATCTCGGCACGCGGGGTCAGCGCGGCGACGGAGTCGACGACGATGGCATCGATGGCGCCGGAACGCACGAGCATGTCAACAATCTCGAGCGCCTGCTCACCCGTATCGGGCTGGGAAATCAGTACCTCGTCGATATCCACGCCAATACGGGCGGCATACGTGGGATCGAGCGCGTGCTCGGCATCGATAAATGCCACCACGCCACCCATTGCCTGGGCCTCGGCCAGGATCTCGAGCGAAAGCGTCGTCTTACCGGAGGACTCAGGACCGTAAATCTCGACGATACGGCCGCGCGGCACACCGCCGATACCCAGAGCGGCATCGAGTGCCAGAGCGCCCGTGGGGATGGCCTCGACCTCAAGCTCGGGGCCGCCGTCACCATACCTCATGATGGAGCCTTGACCGAACTTCTTCTCGATCTCGGCCTTGGTGGTGGCGATCATCTCATCGCGCTCTTTACCCGTCGTGGGTGCATGAACGGTACGTACGGGACCTGAATTCTTGGCCATGAATAGCCCTCCTCTTAACAACCTGTATCGATAATAAACGAACGGCTGTTCGTGGTCAACCGTTCAGGCCAATCATATGCAGGCAGTCTTTCCAAAACCCAACCAAACGCCGACCAAACACTGACCAAATGCTTGACCACAAAGGGCCGAATAAGAACAAGGAAGGCAAGAATACACCCATAACCAGCGCAAACGCCAAATTCGTCAGAGGTCCCTATCTCCACAATTAAGGGGCCCTAAGGCCCCTTAAAACACGTCTATTCCATAGAGTTGAGTACAAGGGCAATGCGTCCCAATGCCTCTGCGACCGCATGGGCACGAACACACGAACGGTCGCCCTCATAGTGGCAGCGCACAGAGTCCACGACCGGCACTTCCCCATCAGCCGCGCGATACGCCCAGCCAATATAGAAAGTGCCAGCCGGATCGTCCTCAGTGCCGCCGCCGGGGCCGGCATAACCCGTTGCGCTCACTGAAATATCGCTCTGATACAGCTCCAGCGAACCCGCCGCCATCTCGCGCGCGGTCTGATGCGACACCGCGGTATAGCAGTCGAGCGTCTCCTGCTCAACACCCAAAACGCGATGCTTGATCTCATCGCAGTAGGTCACCGCACCGCCACGCAGCACCGCCGAGGCGCCCGGGATATCGGCAATCGTCGAGGCGATCATACCTGCTGTCAGCGACTCAGCCGTCGAAACCGTCACGCCCCGAGCGCTCGCGCGCTCGACAATATCGCGCGCCAGCTCCTCGTTATGTGCGGAAATCTGCTCAAAAGAGTCCGTCATACCCACCAGGACCTAGACCGAAAAGACGATCTTGCGGCAGTTCCAGAAGTACTGGGCGCCCGAGATAACGGTCAGGACAACGGCAACGGCGTACAGGAAGCGCGACACCGAGTAGATGCCGAGCGTCAGCGACAGCGGACCAAGGTGCAAACCGGCCATCGCAAAGACGCACAGGTAACCGCAGATGGAGACCATGGTGGTCGCCGTCTTGTACTTGCCAAGCTTATCGGCGGCAACGACCACGCCGGCGGCACTCGCAACCATGCGCAGGGCGCTTACCAACAGCTCGCGGAACAAGATGATGAACACGGACCAAACCGACACGGCGCCAAAGTCCAAGAACAGCAGCAAGGCCGAGAACACAAGTAGCTTGTCGGCGATGGGGTCCAAGAATTTACCGAAGTCGGTAATCTCATTGCGCGAACGCGCCAGATAACCGTCGACCTTATCGGTGCACGACAGGATCACATACAGAATGAAGGCAGCGGCGGCGAGCGGGCCGTCGAAGGTGCTCCAATCTGTACCGGCAACACTCGTGTGAGAAAGCGCCGACACGATCATGAACACCGGGATAAAGACGATGCGAACGCACGTCACGATGTTGGCGGGCGTCCAAACACTCGTCAGTTCCTTATTGCTCTCGTTTGCCACGATGCTCTCCTACTCCACAACATGGCCGATAAGCTCATAGCAGAAGCTATCGGTAAACTCGACCGTCAGAATATCGCCCACGGACGCCTCGCTGGCGTCCAAGTGCACCGCGCCATCGGAATCGGGCGCCTGGAACCAAGCATGGCCGATCAGCTCGGCGCCGTCCTCGGTCTCCTCGATGCCGTCGACAATCACCTGGGCGCGCTCGCCCACATGTGCGGCGGTGGCGGCAAAACCGAGCGACTCGGCCAGGTCCATGGCCTCCTGGGCGCGCTCGAGCTTGACCTCCTCATCGACCTGACCCTCCATCTTAGCGGCCAGGCTGCCCTCCTCCTGCGAGTAGGCAAAGACACTCGTGTAGTCAAAGCCGACGGTGTCCATAAAGTCGATAAGGTCGCGGAACTCGTCGTCGGTCTCGGTCGGGAAGCCGACCATGGCCGTGGAACGGATCACGATGCCGGGGATACGCTCACGCAGATCGCGGAACAGGTCCTCGAGCTCCTGGCGCGAACCGGAGCGACGCATGGCCTTAAGGATGCGTGCGTCGCAGTGCTGCACGGGGATATCGATATAGGGTAGCACCTCGGGGGTATCGCGAATCGTCTCGATAAGCTCGTCGGTCATGCCCTCGGGCTGCAGGTAGAGAACACGGACCCAGACGTTCTGCGGACGCACGGCCTCGGCTACAGCGCGCAGCAGCTGCGCCAGATTGCGCGGCGAGCCCTCGGCGACGTCATCATCCGCAAAGTCGGTGCCCCAGATGCCCGTGTCCTGGCCGATCAGCACGATCTCTCGCACGCCACCGGCAACCAAGTCGCGCACCTCGGAGATAATGCTCTCGGCATTGCGCGAATGATAGCGACCGCGAATATAGGGGATCATGCAGAAGCTGCAGAAGCGGTTGCAGCCATCGGAAATCTTGACGTAGGCGACAGCGCCCTCGACGGTACGCTTGACCTGCGGAATATAGGCGGCAATCTCGCGCTCAACAACCAGCACGTCATCGATGACCGCCACGATGCCGTCTTCCTCGTCGGCCTTCACAAAGGCCGCGACCTCGGGCAGCTCATCGGGCAGGTCGTCGCCATAGCGCGACGGCACACAGCCGCACATGACGATGGGGCAAGAACGAACGCCGTCCTGAACCTCGTTGGCGAGCTCGAGGGTGGTCTCGATGCTCTCGGACGTTGCGGAGGCGAGGAACGAGCACGTATTGACAATGGCGATATCGGCATCCTGCGGGTCAAATGCCTCCTCGTAGCCTGCGGCGGTCAAAAGAGAACGCATGCGGTCGGTATCGACCTCGTTCTTAGCGCACCCGAGGGTGATGTAGAGCACGGAGCCCAACGGTGTATCCATGTTGAAGAGCGGTCCTTTCGAATGATATTAGCGGTAGTTGGTGAACTGCAGCGGCTGGCCGTAGTCCTGGTCGCGCAGGAACTGGATCACGGTCTGCAACGCGTCCTTCGAAGCAGAGGAAACACGCAGCTTGTCGGCCTCGATGGTCACCTTGACCTTGAGCTTTTGGTCCTTGATGTCCTTATTGATCTTCTTGGCGGTCGCCTGGTCGATACCCTCGACGATATGACCGAGCACGCGCACGGTGCCGCCCGATGCCGCCTGCGGAGCATCCCACGAGACAGCCTTGAGGTCGATGCCGCGCTTGATGAGCTTGGAGCTCAGGACATCGATGATCTGCTTGGAGACAAAGTCGGCCGGGGCGTTGATCGTAAAGAGCTTGTCGCCCTTCGAAAGCTCGATCGTGGCGCCGGAATCCTTCAGGTCATAGCGCTGGGAAATCTCGCGCGTGGTCTGCTGGAAGGCGTTGTCGACCTCTTGCATGTTAACCTCGGACACGACGTCGAAGCTGGAATCTTTAGCCATGATGTTTCCTTTCGCGTACGAGCGGCTTAGTAGCTATCGTACGAATAGTCGGTAGAATCGGTGGGCGTCTGGCCGTCAGTTGCAGTATCGGAGCCATCCGTGGACTGGGCATCGGTGCCGTCGGTGGTGTCGGTACCATCGGTGGTGTCGGTACCATCAGAACTTTCACCATTCTCGGAATCAGTCGTCTCCTTCTTGGGAACGGTGATCGTCACACGCGCCACGCCCGAGGTCTTGGTATCGTAACGGACCTTTTCGCCGTTCTTGGTAACGGTGACATCGGAAGGCTTGGACGTGGTGATCTCGATCGAGGACTCAGGCGTGTACTCCTGCTCAAAGGGGCCAGTCGCCTGGGCGCCATAGACCGACTTTCCGTCGACCTTGACCTCAATCCACGCGGTCTTTCCCTTGGCAACGGAGACCTTAACCTTTGTGACCTCGTTCTCTTCCTTCTTGGCCGTCGTCTTGGCGACGTCCGAATCAGTCGACTCGTCAGTCGGCTCATCGGTGTCTTCGTCCTCGTCGACCGTTTCGGTCTTCTTAGAAGACTTCTTGGTCGTCGTCTTGGTAGCAGTGGGCGTCTCGGGCGCGGTCTCGGGCGCAGAAGAGCCGCAGCCGCGCAGAAGCACCACGATGAGCACAATCAGTAGCAACGCCACGGCACCGATGCCGGCGTAGACGATACGCGGATCGAGCCAGTTGTTTTGAGGAGTACGAGATCCGCCGCGTCCACGGCTGGAACTGCTGCGGGCGCCTCCCTGAGGCATACGACCACGATTGCTATCGGAACGGCCACGATAGCCGCCCTGGCCCTGAAGGCTGCGCTGACCCGAGCGGGGCGCAAGTTCACCGCGGCCTTGATAGCCACGCTGTCCCGCACGCGGAGCCGAAGGGCGCTGGCCATACGGCTGAGACTGAGAGCGAAGACGCGGCGTCACCTGCGTGGTATCGGCATCCGCATAGCCGCCGCGAGAGCGTCCCGTAGAGGCACCACGGTAACCGCGATCGGAATAGCCGCCGTCGCCGTAGCCGGCACGAGGGTCACGCGCCACGCCGCGGGCAGCGGGAAGTGCACGGTCCTCGGGCATCGGCGTACTGCGGAACCGGTCACGCTGTGAGCGAATCTCTTCGCCCGAACCCGTCTCGGTAATATAACCGGCCTGCTGAGGACGCTGTCCATAGCGAGTCGAACGACCGCCCTGAACCATCAGGAAGCGCCCGTTATCGACCGAGGAACGCGAATTGACATAGCCGGCGGCGTCCTGAAAACGACCGCCCTGCTGCGACGTCTCGCGCTCGTATGCCATCAGCTCGTCAAAGTAGGCATTGACGACCTCGCGCGGATTGAGGCCCAAAAAGCGTGCATAGCTCGAAATCATGCCCTGCGCATAGCCGCGCGGGGGCATCGACGCAAAGTTACCGGTCTCGAAAAACTCGATGATCTGCGGTCTGATTTTGATGGTGTTGGCGACCTGCTGAATGGAAAGGCCCATTCGGCGACGCTGCTCAAGCAGCATGTCACCAAAGCGTGCAGCCATCAGAATCCTCCAAACTCACGATCTTCACGTGCCATCTCGGCGTCGACGGATTCAAGCGCGGCAAGTCCCTCCTCGTCCAGAAGGACCTCGCGCGGCTTGGAACCGTCGGGCGGGCCGACGACACCCTTTTCTTCCAGCATGTCCATAATACGCCCGGCACGCGCATAGCCAACCTTGAGGCGGCGTTGCAGGCCAGATGTGGAGCCAAGCTGAGATTCCACCACAATATGGGCGGCTTCCCAGATAAGCGGATCGTCATCCTGCGGCTCGGCAACTCCGGTTCGGACAACACCGCCACCACCCGCCATGGACATCGAGGCGGGGGCCACGGCAGACAGGATCTCCTCGTGGTAGTCGGGCTCGCTCTGCGACTTGACGAACTCGACAATCTCGTTGATTTCGTCATCCGAGACAAAGCAGCCCTGGATACGGCGAGGCTTGCCCCAGTCGACCTTAGAGAACAGCATATCGCCCAGACCGGTGAGCTTTTCGGCACCCATCTGGTCGATGATGACGCGCGAGTCGATGCCCGTGGCGACATTAAAGGCGATGCGGTTGGTGATGTTGGCCTTGATGAGGCCCGTCACCACGTTTGAGCTGGGACGCTGCGTGGCCACGATAAGATGAATACCGGCGGCACGGCCCAGCTGTGCAATACGCACGATCGAGGCCTCGACATCCTTACCGGCGACCATCATCAGGTCCGAGAGCTCGTCAATGATGATGACCAGGTAGGGCATCTTTTGCGGCGGGTTGTCGTAATGCTCAAACTCGCCGGCGGCCTGCTTTTCGTTGTAGGTCGAGATCTTACGAACGTTGAGACGTTCGAAGACCTTCAGGCGACGCTCCATCTCGGACACGGCCCATTGCAGAGCGCTCGCGGCCTGCTTGGGCTCGGTCACTACGGGCACGTAAAGATGCGGCAGACCGTTATAGCCCGCAAGCTCGACACGCTTGGGGTCGACCATGATCAGGCGAACGTCCTCGGGAAGAGCGCGCATGAGCAGAGTCGTGATGATGGAGTTGATCATGACCGACTTACCGGAACCCGTGGTACCGGCGATCAGCAGGTGGGGCATCTTGGCAAGGTCGGCGACGACCGGCGTACCCTCGGCATCTCGACCGATGGCCAGCTCGAGCGGACCGCCCTTCACATAGGGAAGCACGTCGCCCAAGTTGACGTTCTGGCGCTTGCGATTGGGGATCTCGATACCCACAAGCGATGTGCCGGGGATCGGGGCAAAGATACGCACCGACTGGGCAGCGAGCGATAGCGCGATATCGTCCTCGAGGCTCGAAATCTTGCTCACGCGCTCGCCCTCGCCAGGTTGCAGCTTAAAGGTCGTCACCGTGGGGCCGGCGATCCAGCCGACCACGCGGGCACTACGACCAAACTCCAACAACGTGGACTGAAGCGACTCGGCAGTTTGTTCCAGCTCCTTGTCCGAAGACGCGGCAGAAGCCGACTGCGGGTTGGCATGCAGGATTTCGAGCGGCGGAAGCTTGAGGCCGTCCTCTTCTTCGCCCTCGTTATCTGCGGCGCCGTCGTCCACTCCCCCATCACGAGCCGCAGCCGATTCGATAGCACTCGTGGCAGGCGCATCGGCAACCTTGGGATGCTTCAGGAAGTCGGGGATCTGAGGTGCGGCCGGGACGGGATTCACGGCAAACGGCGGCTCGGACTCGTCAACCTTGTCCGGATCGTCCTCCATCGAAAGCTGTCCGGTGACCTGGCCGCGCTTTGCATGGCGACGCGGCAGCAAAGTTGTCTTTGCGGTCTCAATCGGAGCCTCGTCGTCCTCGTCATCGCCCTCGGTGAGCTCAATCTCGCTATCGGACCAAGATGGGTCGGGCTCACTCGTATTGAGCTTAGGCGCAGCCTTGCCCTTCTTGACATGGCGACGCGGCAGCAGCGTGGTCTTGGCGCGCTCGGCTTCAACCGACTCGGATACGTCGACAAATGGGTCATCGTCCTCGTCGTCATCCAAAACCGGGTCGACATCGCCACCCATGACCGTGGTCACCGCGGCGTCAGTCCCCTTCTGGCGCAGAATGCTCAGGTGCGGACGAGCGACGCCGGGAACAGACAGGGCCTCTTCATCGCCCCACGGGCTCGCATTGACATCGGCACGTCGACGCTCGGCAAAATCGGCAGCGCGATCGCGTGCGGAGCGCAAAACGCCACCCACCGAAAAGCCGATAATGACCAAACCAACGACGACAAGCCCCAGCAAGACAACCATGGCGATAGGTTTACCCAGGGCGTTTTGCAAGGCACTTGCGATAAAGGCGCCAATGTAGCCGCCCGACACGGAAAGGTTCTGCGGCGTAAACATAAGGTCGCACGAATCGCTAGTGCCCGGCACCATCAGCGAAAGAATGGAGACGACGGCGATAAAGACCACGGCGCCGCCCGCAACAGAGCGCACGTTGAGCGGCGAGTCCTCACCCAAAAAGAGCGTGGCGGCAAACAGCAAGATGACGATCGGCAGTACGTAGGCGCCCAGGCCAAAGCCCAGGTGGTAGAAACCGGCAACAGCAGCCGTCACGGGCGCTGTTGCCGGTGAGATCACAGCAATGAAGGACGCGATCGCCAAAACGGCAATGACCACGCCGGCGATATCGCGATTGGCCGAAGGCTCGACCAAGGGCTCAAACTCATCAAACTCGGACTCGTGGCCCTTATTGGCACGCAGATGGGAACCGGCACCCTTAGCAGATGCCGGTTGGTTATTGGCCTTATTGCCTTTGGCGTTTTGTGCAGATCCGCGCGCCAAACTAAACCTCCATGACGACCGGGATGATCATCGGACGGGTGCGCGTACGGCTCCAGATAAAGTTAGAGAGCGAATCGCGCACGGCCTTGCGAATGGCATCGGAACCGCTGCTGGTAAAGCTAAACTTACCCTTCTCGATCGTCTTCATAATGGACGCGGAGGCATCCTCGGAGAACTGGTCGTCGATGGCAAACGAGACGCCGCGGCCCGAGAACTCGATGGCCTCGATCTTCTTGTGTTTGAGCGAGACGATAGCAACGGCCGTGACCATACCGTCGTTGGCGAGCTTTTGACGGTCGCGCAGGACGATGGGGTCGGTGTCGCCGATGCGCAGGCCGTCGACGTAGACGACGCCGGACTCGACGGGCGTACCGCGCTTGACGATACCGCCGCGCATCTCGAGCGTATCGCCGTTATCGAGGATAAAGATATGATCGTCCTTGAGACCCATCTTGCGGGCCAGCTGAGCATGAGCGCGCAGATGCACGGCTTCACCGTGAACCGGCATAAAGTACGTGGGCTTGGCCATGGCCATCAGGAGCTTGAGCTCCTCCTGGCTACCGTGACCCGAGACGTGGACGAGAGCGCGGTTCTTATCCCACACGTCGCAGCCGAGCTTGGCCAGGCTGTTGACGACCTGCTGGACGGCCTTCTCGTTGCCAGGAACGGGAGTTGCCGAAAGGATAACGGTATCGCCCTCGTGGATGGAGAGCGTCTTGTGCTCGCCATTGGCCATGCGGGACAGGGCCGACAGCGGCTCGCCCTGCGAACCGGTGCACATGACGACAATCTTGTCGTCGGGCAGGTTATCAATATCGAAGGCATCGATGATATCAGCGTCATCGATGTTGAGGTAGCCAAGCTCACGCGCCACGCGGGTGTTGGTGAGCATGGAGCGACCGGTCACAACGACCTTACGGCCGCACTTGCGGGCGGCATCGCAGATCTGCTGCAGACGATGGATATGGCTCGAGAACGACGCGACGAACACGCGACCCGGGGCGTTCTTGATGGCGTGCAACAGGTTGGGACCAACCTCGGCCTCGGACTTGGTAAAGCCGGGAACCGTGGCGTTGGTAGAGTCGGAAAGCAGCAGGTCGATGCCCTGCTTGGCAAAGCGGCTGATAGCGGCATAGTCGGGCGTGACACCATCGATGGGCGTCTGGTCAAGCTTAAAGTCACCCGTGTGCATAACGGTGCCCTGGTTGGTGCGGATGAACACGCCCAGAGCGCCGGGGATGGAGTGCGTCATCGAGAAGAAGTCGAGCGAGATGCCGCCGAGGTTGACATGGCTGCCGCCCTTGACCTCGCGGAACTTAGGCGCGCGGATGCGGAACTCGGAGAGCTTGCCCTCGATAAAACCGAGCGTCAGCTTGCTCGAGAAGATGGGCACCTTGTTGTTGAGGTCCTGCAGCAGGTACGGAAGCGAACCGGTGTGGTCCTCGTGGCCGTGAGTGACGATGATACCGCGGAGCTTCTCCTCGTTCTCCAGAACATAGGTGTAGTCGGGAAGCACCAGGTCGATACCGGGCTGGGAGTCATCCGGGAACATAAGGCCGGCGTCGACGAGCACCATGTCGTCGCCGCACTCGAAGACCGTCATGTTCTTGCCGATGCCGTCAAGACCGCCGAGCGGGATGATCTTCAAGGGAGATGATTTTTTAGCTGCCATAGGTTAGTGTGGTTTCCTTTCTTCGAAACGGGTCTGGAACAACCGACGGGGCGCTTCTGGCAAACCGACCGCCGGGAACGTACAAACATGCATCACAGAGTCGATGCAATAACCACAGTATGATACCCATTTGCCCACCAACAGACCACCCATGCATCAAAGCCCCATCTGAACCCGTCTATCCCGCCGGTTCCCCGCGAGGGCGGGCACGGATGAAGTTTCCTGCTCTACAGTCCTGCTCACGACGGAGGCCACATTAAGTGGCCTCCTGT